>CAYMSD010000027.1:18226-34023 GCA_964393015.1 uncultured Klebsiella sp. | reverse complement strand
CGGCGAAGGTCTCGTAGGTGCCCTGCAGGATGCCCTGCGTGCCGATGTAGATCCACGAGCCCGCTGTCATCTGGCCGAACATCATCAGGCCCTTCGCGGCAAGCTCGTCGAACTTCGCCTGCGTGGCCCAGTGCGGCACGAGGTTCGAGTTCGCGATCAGGACGCGCGGCGAATCCTTCGTGGTGCGCACGATGCCCACGGGCTTGCCGCTCTGGACAAGCAGCGTCTCGTCGGGCGCGAGGCTCTTCAGGCTCGCGATGATCGCGTCGAAGCACTCCCAGTTGCGCGCGGCTTGGCCGCGACCGCCGTAGACCACGAGGTTCTCGGGGCGCTCCGCGAC
Organism: uncultured Klebsiella sp.; assembly: GCA_964393015.1. Classification (GTDB taxonomy): domain Bacteria; phylum Planctomycetota; class Phycisphaerae; order Phycisphaerales; family SM1A02; genus QWPT01. The sequence goes on along the minus strand of CAYMSD010000027.1, from coordinate 33,683 downwards.
CTCTGGGTCGAGGTTGTTCATCAGCATGCGCATGGCGGCTTCGGCCGCCCACGACTTGCAGGTGAGGGTGTTGCCGCGCGGGGCGCGGATCACGCGGGCGGGAGCGTCGACATGCGGTTGCTGCGTCGTCATGCGACGAGTGTAGCGGGGGCGCTACCTCGCCGAAAACGCGCCGTGCGAGATGAGTTTCTCGATCGCGCGGATATCGGGCGACAGCACGCGGTCCTTCGCGAGCTTGGGCACCACGGTGCGCACCGCGGCGTGCGCCTTCTCGACGCCCGCGCCCGACCTGAGCGGCCGGTGCGCCTCGAGCGCCTCCGCCATCACGAGCATCTCGATCGCGACCACGCTTCGTGCGAGCGCAACGCTGCGCGAGGCCTTCAGCGCGCTCGTGGCGCCGAAGCTGTTGTAGTCCTCGATGCCCGCGCTCGTCGGGATGTTGGTCACGCTTGCGGGCGTGGCGTTGCCCGCGAGTTCGTTGACGCACGCGGCGGCCGCGTACTGCGCGATCATCAGGCCGCTCTCGACGCCGGGGTCCTTCGCGAGATACGGCTTGTGCGCCACGAACTGGTCGAAGCCAGACACCACCCAGAAGGTGCGGCGCTCGCTGATTCCCGCGACATGGCTGCAGGCGACCGCGAGAAGGTCGAGCGCGATCGCAAGCGGCATGCCGTGGAAGTTGCCGCCTGAGATGATGTCGCCCGTGCCCTTCGCGTCGTTCGCGAAGACGAGCGGATTGTCGGTGACGGCCCCGAGCTCGCGCTCGACCGCGGCCTCGACGAACGCGAACGCGTCGAGCGCCGCGCCGAGCACCTGCGGCATCGCGCGCAGCGAGTACGGGTCCTGCACGCGCGGGTCGTTCTCCGCATGCGAACGCACGATCTCGCTCCCTGACAGCAGCCCGCGCAGCCTCGTCGCCACCTCGATCTGCCCCGGCTGGCGGCGCACCTCGTGGATGCGCGCGTCGAGGAACGCGTCGGTCGCCTTCGCTGCGTCGATCGCCATGGCCGCCGCCACGAGCGCTGCGTCGAACACGCTGCGGAAGTCGTGGCAGAGGAGCGCGCCCGTCGCGCACATCAGGTGCGTGCCGTTCAGGAGCGCGAGGCCTTCCTTCTCCGCAAGCTCGATCGGCTCGATGTCGCGGCTGCGCGCGACCCACGCCACGGGCTCGATGCGGCCCTCGACCCAGCACTCGCCCTCGCCGAGGAGAAGGAGCGCAGCGTGCGCGAGCGGCGCGAGGTCGCCCGACGCGCCGACGGAGCCGCGCGAGGGAATCGCGGGGTCGATGTGGTGATTGATGAACTCGATCAGGCGCTCGAGCGTCTCGACGCGCACGCCCGACACGCCGCGCGCCAGGCTGGCAGCGAGCGTGACCATGAGCGCCCGCGAGACCTCGCGCGGCAGCGGTTCGCCCACGCCGCAGGCGTGCGAGCGGATGATGTTCCGCTGCAGCTCGCAGGCGCGGTCGTGCTCGATCCTCACCCGCGAGAGGCTGCCGAAGCCCGTGTTGAGGCCATAGACCGCGCGGCCGCCGCGCACGGCCTCGTCGACCACGCATCGGGCGCGCGCCACGCGCTCCCGCGCGGCGGGCGCGAGCTCGAGCCGCACAGGCGACGCGGAGGTGGCACGCGCGAGGCGCACGAGGTCCGCGATCGCGAGCGGCGAACCGTCGAGGACGACAGGAGACGGAGCGGACGCGTTCGGCACGGTCGGGTTCACGGGCATGCGGGCGCGGAATATACGGGGAACCACCTGTTCGAAGCGCGCTGCTTGCGGGTCGCGGCGCTTTCGCGCACACTGCGGCGATGGACCCATCGGGCCGCCGTTTCCTCGTCGTTGCAGCCGCCATGATCGTCGCGGCGCTCGCGTTCGCGTTCGCGGTGCCCGCCTTCACGAGCGACCGCGGCGTGGCGGGCCCCACGATCGCCGCGGCCGCGCGCCCGATCCTCGCGATCGGGGCGCTTCTCGTCGCCTTCACGGTGTCGACAGGTCTCGCCGCCGTGGCGGGGCGTGCGGCGAACGCCGTCGTCGGCCTCTTCGTCCTGGGGGCGGGCGTCGCGATCCTCTCGATGCGCTCGGGCACCGTGAGCGATCTTGTCTTCGGCGAGCCGAACCTTCGGCTCGTGGCGCTCGAGGCGCTTGGGTGGACCGTGCTCGTCGCGCTCGCGAGCGCCGCGGTCTATCGCTTCGCGGGGCCGCTTCCCGATGTCCCGAAGACCTTCGAGGACGACATCGATTCGCCGACGGGCCGCAGCGCCCGCATCTCGTGGCTCGCCGGCGTCGTGGCCGTGGTGGCGGTGTGGCTCGCCGCGGCGACGCTCACGAAGGGCCAGGCGCTCGGCGCAGCTGTGCTCGGTGGCTTCGCGTCGGGTGCCTTCGGCCGACTCCTGGCGCCGCGCACGCAGCCCGTCTATCTCGCCGTGGCGCCGATGGCCGCCTTCACGGCTGCATACGCGTTCCTCGCGTTCACGCTCGAGGGAGACCTCTCCGCGGGGCTCGTCGACGGCAGTCTGCCGCGCCTTCTCCGCGTCATGCCCATCGACATGGCGGCGGGCGCGCTCGCTGGAACCGCGCTCGGCTACGGCTTCATGCGAAGCTTCGTCGAGCAGAAGGCGGCGCAGCCCGGAGCCCAGAAGCGCGCGTGAGCAGCGCGCCCGTGGAGGCGCCACCCACGCCGATCAGTGAACGAGAGAGATCGACAGAGAACAAAACCCCATGGCACACGCGAACCCCGCCTCCGATGCTCCCTCCGCCGCACCCGCCGCAGCGCGGCCGCTCCTCGTCACGGGCACGATCGGCATCGACACGGTCGAGACGCCCTCCGCGCGCGCGGACCGCGTGCTCGGCGGAAGCGCCGCCTACTTCGCGGCCGCCGCGAGCCGCCTGACGCCCGTGCGCCTGGTCGGCGTCGTCGGCGACGATCTCCCCGCGGCGCACCGCGCCACGCTCGAAGGCCTCGGCGGCGTCGACCTGCGCGGCCTCGAGACGCGCGCGGGCGGAAAGACCTTCGCGTGGGGCGGCAAGTACCTCCTCAACCTCAACGAGCGCGAGACGCTCTTCACGGAGCTCGGCGTGGTGGCAGACGCGCCGCCGCGCGTGCCCGATGTCTTCGCGGACAGCGAGTTCGTCTTCCTCGGCAACACGCACCCCGCCGTGCAGGCGGGCCTCCTCGAGCAGGTGCCGTCGCGCGCTGTCGCGGTCGCGGACACGATGGACCTCTGGATCAATGTCGCGCACGACGAGCTCGTGCATCTCCTCTCGAAGGTCGACGGCATCGTCCTCAACGACTCCGAGGCCGCGCAGCTGACGGGCGTCCGCAACGCGATCACGGCGGGGCGCCGCATCCTCGGATACGGGCCGACCTTCGCTGTGGTGAAGAAGGGCGAGCACGGGGCCGTCCTCGTCCACCGCGACGGCGTGGCGGTCGTGCCCGCGTTTCCCGCCGAGGAGGACATGGTGGTCGATCCGACGGGCGCGGGCGACACCTTCGCGGGCGGCTTCATGGCGCACCTCGCGCGCACGGGGCGCTCCGACCTCGACACGCTGCAGGAGGCGCTGTCGTGGGGCACCGTGATGGCGAGCTTCACGATCGGCGCGTTCAGCCTCGACGGCGTCGCGCGCGCCACGCCCGCGGATCTCGCGGAGCGCTACCGCCGCTTCGCGCGCCACGCGCGGGTGTGATGGGGCTACGCTGCGCGCATGCTTCGCAGCAGGCTTTCCAAGGTGCTTCGGTCGTTCGCCCTCGTCGGGCTTTCCGCAGTCGCGGCGCTCTCGCTCGCATCGGTCGCATCGACCGCCGCGGCGCAGACCTACACGCCGATCGCGGAGCTTCCCGGCGGCGCAGAGATGCGGCGGCTGCAGTCCGCGCTCGGAGGGATCGGTCAGGGCGGCGAGATCGCCGACGCGCGCTGGGACATGGACGCGGGCGTCCTGTGGTTCTCGAAGGACGGATGGAGGACGCTCGACCTCAAGACGGGTGAGATCCGCGCTGCCGACGGCGCGCCGCCCGAGTCTGCGCAGGCGTCGCGCGCCGAGCGCGGCGAAGGCGGGCGGCGGCCGCCGCGCGGGCGCCAGTTCGCGCGTGCCGAGAGTCCCGACGGGGCGTTCACCGCGGTGAGCGAGGGCGGCAACCTCTTCCTCGAGGCGAAGTCCGGTGGCCGCGTGGCCGTGACGAGCGACGGCGGCGAGGACCTCAAGTACGGCCAGGCGTCGTGGGTCTACGGCGAGGAGCTCGACCAGACGACGGCGATGTGGTGGAGCCCCGACTCGAGGTATCTCGCGTTCTACAGGTTCGACGAATCGAAGGTGAAGGACTTCCACATCGTCGGCGGCTGGAGCGAGCTCTCGACGCGCGTCCTCACGGAGGCCTATCCGAAGGCGGGCGCCGACAACCCCGTCGCGTCGCTGCTCGTCCACGAAATCGCCACGGGCGAGACGGTCGAGATCGACTGCCTCTCCGAGGCGTCGGGCGCGCGCGCCGATGCCGAGCACTACATCTACAACATCCGCTGGACGCCCGACGGAAGCGGCCTTCTCTATTCGCGCACACCGCGGCGGCAGGATGTGCTCGAGGTCCTGCTGGCGGACCCGAAGACGGGCGCGTCGCGCCTCGTCGTCTCCGAACGGCAGGACACCTGGCAGGACAACCGGCCCGAGATGCGCTTCCTCGCGGACGGCACCCGTTTCCTGTGGGAGACGGAGAAGTCGGGCTTCAAGCACTACGAGCTGCGTTCGCTCGACGGGTCGCATCTGGCGACGGTCACTGCGGGGGAGTGGCCCGCGGAGTCGATCGTGCTCGTCGACGAGCAGGCGGGCGAGCTCTGGTTCACGGCGTGGAGCGCGCCCGTCGCCGTGCGGCAGCAGCTCCATGTGGCGAAGCTCGACGGGTCGGGCTCCGTGCGCATCACCTCGCCCGATCACCATCACTCGAGGCACCGCATCTCGCCCGACGGAATGTTCGTGATCTCGACCGCCGAGACGACGACCGAGCCGAAGCACGATGTCGTCTACAGCGCGCCGATCGCGGGTGGCTCGGGCGCCCGCGCCGAAGGCGTGCTCGTCGCGCGTCTCGGCGAGGGAAGCACGGCGGGATTCGCAACGCATGGACTCACCCCGAGCGAGCTCTTCATGGTGAAGGCCGCCGACGGCGAGACGGACCTCTACGGCCGCATCGCCTATCCGCCTGCGTTCGACCCCTCGCGCAAGTACCCCGTCATCGTCGACACCTACGGCGGCCCGACCGTTCGCCTCGTCGTCGACCGCTTCAGCGCGGGCGACCCGCGCACGGCGCTCGGATTCCTCGTCGTCACGGTCGACAACCGAGGCACGCCTGGACGCGGCAAGGCCTTCGAGAGCGCGGCATACCTGCGTCTCGGGCAGGTCGACATCGACGACCAGGCCGCGGCGGTCATGCACCTGGCGGCGACGCGTCCCTTCGTCGACGGCACGCGGGTCGGCATCACGGGCCACAGCTACGGCGGCTACATGGCCGCGATCGGCGTGGTGCGCCGCGGCGATGTCTTCCACGCGGCGGTCGCGGGCGCGCCCGTCACCGACTGGCGGCACTACGACACGATCTACACCGAGCGCTACATGCGCACGCCCGCGGAGAACCCCGAGGGCTACGACGCTGGAAGCTGCATCAAGAACGCGGGGAAGCTGACGGGGAAGCTGCTTCTCCTGCACGGCATGCTCGACGACAATGTCCACCCGAACAACACCTTCGCGCTCGCGGACGCGCTGCAGTCGCTCAACAGGCCGTTCTCGATGATGATGTTCCCGAAGGCCGACCACGGGATCTGGAGCCCGTCGGTCGAGAGCCTGCGATGGTCGTTCTTCGTGGAGGCGCTTGCGCCCGAGGCCCCCGCGTGGGGGCGGAAGGACGCGGCTTCATCGCAGGAGAGCGCCGCCTCCAACGGCGCGGACGCGGCCAAGGAGGGCTCATGACCCATCTTCCACCCGACCGCGCGCATGTCGCGACGGAGCAGCGGCACGAGGCGTCGCGCGAGCTCGATCGCCTCGCGAGCGCGGAGATCGTGGCGCTTCTGGCGCACGACCAGCGGCGCGCGGTCGAGGCCGTCGAGCAGGCGGCGGGCGCGATCGCCGCGTTCGTCGACGCGGTCGCCGAGTCGCTCGCGCGCGGCGGGCGGCTCGTCTATGCGGGCGCCGGGACAAGCGGTCGCCTCGGCGTGCTCGATGCAAGCGAGTGCCCGCCGACATTTCGCAGCGACCCTGCGCAGGTGGTCGGCATCATCGCGGGCGGTGACGGCGCGCTGCGCAGGTCGAGCGAGGGCAAGGAGGACGAGGAGGAGGGAATCGCGGCCGAGTTCGAGCGCCTCTCGCTCGATGCACGCGACTCGTTCCTCGGGATCGCCGCGGGAGGCACGACGCCGTACGTGCTCGGCGCGCTGCGGCTCGCGAAGGCGCGCGGCGCCGTGACGGGGTTCCTCACCTGCGCGCCGCACGCGCAGCCCGAGCACTGCGACCACCGCATCGTGCTCGCGACGGGAGCCGAGATCCTGACGGGATCGACGCGCCTGAAGGCAGGAACGGCGACGAAGATCGCGCTCAACGCGATCACGACCGCCGCGTTCGTGCGGCTCGGGAAGACCTACGGCAACCTGATGGTCGACCTTGCGGCGACGAACGACAAGCTCGTCGACCGCGCGCTGCGGATCTACCGCGAGTTCTTCCCGAACGACACGCGCGAGCAGGCCTTCGCGCAGCTCGAGGCGGCGGGCGGGTTGCTGAAGATCGCGCTCGTCATGCGCGCCCGCAGCGAGACGCGCGCAGAGGCCGAACGCACGCTCGCCGCGCACGGCGGGTCGCTCCGCCGCGCGATCGGGTGAGCGGGGCGGTCTTGGATTTTCTCACGGAGGCACGGAGGCACGGAGGCCAAGTCTTGCATTTGGTTCGCGCCTCGCCGTAGGTTGAGCTGGGATTGAGCAGGGATCTTGATTGGTTCTTGCTTCCTCGTTTCTCTTCTCTTCTCTTCTCTTCTCTTCTCTTCTCTTATCTTCTCTTCTCTCGGCGCTTCCGACTGTGCTGTGGCCTCCGTGCCCCCCGTGCCTCCGTGAGAGACCTGATGGGCTTTAGAAAAACGAACACGCGCCGCGATTTCTCGCGGCGCGTGATTCGTTGTGCGTTGTCCACGCCAGAGGGAGCCGCCGCAGCGGCGACCGCCCCGAAAACGAACACGCGCCGCGGTTCTCGCGGCGCGTGTTTCGTTCGTATCGCCAAAGCGAGCCAGGATTTTCGGGTCGAGCCGAAGGCGCGGCCCGAAAATCAAGTCGCGAGCGTTCGAAATCAGACGCTCTCGTTGAGGCCCTTCATGGCGCGGATGCGGACCTTGCGGCTCGCGGGCTTCGCCTTGATGGTGATCTCTTCGCCGGTGAAGGGGTTCTTGCCCTTGCGCGCCTTGGTGGCGGGCTTGATCACGGTGCGCATCTTCGCGAGACCGAAGAGGTTGAAGGTGCCGCAGCCCTTCTTGCCGAGGTCCGCCTTGAGCATGTCGGTCATGGTGTCGAACACCGAGACGACCTGCTTGCGGGAGAGGCCGGTGACGGCGGCGATGTCCTTGTAGATGGAACCCTTGGTGCGGACCTTGGAAGCGGGCGTGATCTTGATCTTGCTGGCCATGGAGGAATCCTTTCGTGCCTTTGCGACAAGCTCCCTGCTTGTCAGATTCAGGGAAAATAAAGGGGTCGGACCTGCCTTGCAAGGGCTTCGAGGATCAGAAACCCCCAAAAAACCTATGTTTTTCGCGGTTTTCGCCGTTTGCTGCGCAAACCGCGGGAAAACAGGGCTTTTGGAGAGGCCGATGGCCCTCGTCGCCGTTCAGCGGAGAGCGTCGTCGTCGTCGTCGAGGAACGCGGACGGGCGCTTCGGATCAGGCCGCGACCTGCCCGTCGGCGCAAGGAAGGTCGCGGGCTGGGGCGCCGCGGTGGCGGCGATCCGCTGCACCGAGACGCGGTAGTTCCCGATCGGAAGGGTGATGCCGTCCTCGAGGCGCTTGCGGTACCAGCGCTTTCCCTCGAAGAAGATGCCGTTGGTGGAGCCTGCGTCGACGAGCGACCAGCGCTCGCTGCCGAGCGCGATCACGGCGTGAAGCGGATCCACGGATGGGTCGCAGATCTGGAGGTCCATCGAGTTCGCGCGACCGATGGTGAGGCGGGGCGTTCCGCTGCCCTTCGACAGGGCGAGGCCGCCGAGATCGGCGCAGAGGTGCACGACGCCCGCGCGGTCGGTCACCACGAGCACATCGCGGAGTGTGCGCGGCTCGCTGTCGGCGAGGTCCTCGATCGCGAGGTGCACGCGACGGCCGGCCTTGCCGTTCGACGCCGCCTCGGCGCGCGCATCGATCCACTCGGGCGCGTCGGGCGCCCCGCCCGCGAGCCAGAGGTAGACGGAGCCGACCTTGATCCACGCATCCGCGGAGAGCGGGGTGGCGCGCACGGCGCCCTGCTCGGTCTCGAGCCCGCCGAGGGAGCCCGCGTCGCAGGCGAGCCATCGGCCGTTCGCCTGGAAGACGAGCGCGTGGCGGCGGCTGACCGAGGCGTTCTCGATCACCACATCGCATGACGACTCGCGGCCCACCCAGTAGGCCCGCACGGGGTCGAGCTTGCGGTTGGCGAGGACCTGGCCTTCGGGGGTTGAGATCAGCAGTTCAGCCACGGCGTGCGGAGGATAAGTGAGAACGGACATGTGCGTGCCCCTCGGATGGTCATCGCCGATCCCCGCGCCATCGCGGAGAGAGAGGGGCGCCGTCGCATCGTTTCTCGGCGATCCCGCCGCCGAACTCGCGCCGAACTCCCGATGCGGCCTTCAGCCGACGGTCTGTGCGGCCGCGGCCACGAGCGGAAGCACGGGGGCCCGTCCCACGGAGTAGTACGCAAATCCGCGGGCTTCCATTGCCTCGCACTTGTAGAGATTTCGACCGTCGAAGACGAGGCGCGAGGGCATCAGCGACGCCATCCGCTCGAAGTCTGGGGCCCGGAACTCGTTCCACTCGGTGGCGATCACAAGCGCGTCGGCGCCCTGGAGCGCGTCGTACATATCGGCTGCGCGCTCCGCCTCGGGGAGCTCCTTCGCGAGGTTCTCGAGCGCCACGGGGTCGAACGCGCGCACCCGCGCGCCCGCCGCGAGGGCGAGCCGCATGAGGGTCATCGACGGAGCCTCGCGGATGTCGTCGGTGCGCGGCTTGAAGGCGACGCCCCAGAAGGCGAGCGTCTTGCCGCGGAGGTCGCCGCCGAGCGCGCCCTCGATCTTCGACCAGAAGTGGCGTCGCTGCGCCTGGTTCACGCGGTGGACGGCGGCGTTGAGCTCGCACTCGAAGCCCGCCGCGCGGCCCATCGACACGACCGCGAGCGTGTCCTTGGGGAAGCACGATCCGCCGTAGCCGAGGCCCGGGTAGAGGAACTGGTTGCCGATGCGCTTGTCGGCGCACATCCCTTCGCGCACGCTCGTCACGCTCGCGCCGTAGCGCTCGCACAGGTTCGCGATCTCGTTGATGAAGGAGATCTTGCACGCAAGCATGGCGTTCGAGGCATACTTGACCATCTCCGCCGAGCGGACATCCATGATGTAGATCGGGTTTCCCTGGCGCACGAACGGCTCGTAGAGCTCGCGCATCACGGCCGCGGCGTGCTCGCTCTCCACGCCGCACACCACGCGGTCGGGCTTCATGAAGTCGTTGATCGCATCGCCTTCCTTGAGGAACTCGGGGTTGTCGGCGATGTGGAAGGGAATCGTCGTCCGCGAGGCGATGAGGTCGCGCACCTTGTGGCTCGTGCCGACGGGAACGGTGCTCTTCACGACGACGGTCTTCGTGCGCTGGCCGCGGCCGAGCGTGTTCATCGCGTCCGCGATGTCGCCCGCGACGCGGAGCACATACTGGAGGTCCGCGCTGCCGTCCTCGTCGCTCGGCGTGCCCACGCAGATGAAGACGACATCGGCGTCGCGATAGGCCTCGAGCTTGTCGGTGGTGAAGCGCAGGCGGCCGGCGGCCGCGTTGCGCGTGATCATCTCGGAGAGGCCCGGCTCGTAGATCGGGCTCTCGCCGCGGCGGAGCATGGCGATCTTGCCCTCGTCGACATCGAGGCACACGACCTGCTGGCCCGTCTCCGCGAAGCAGGCTCCCGTCACGAGCCCCACATAGCCTGTGCCCACCATCGTCAGCTTCATGCGCGCAACCTCCGCGTTTCCCGCGCTCCGCGGGGGCGTTGACTCTATCACGGCTTGGCGCGCATCGCCGCCTCGAAGGCGAGGAGCCGGCACTTGATGTCGGCGAGCGCGCCCGTTCGAGCGCCGGCGTAGCCGCCGAGGCCCGACGCCGCGACGACGCGGTGGCAGGGCACCGCGATCGGGAGCGGATTGCTGCGGAGGGCGTTGCCGATGGCGCGGCAGTGGATCGGCCTGAGCCCAAGCTCCCCGGCGATCCAGCCGTAGGTCCGCGTCTCCCCGGGCGCGATCGTGCGGCAGGTCCGCCAGACCTCGCACTGGAAGGGGGTCCCGTCGCCGATCGGGAGCGACTCGAACGACGCATGCCAGCCGCGGCCGCGGAAGTACCGCAGGTAGGCCTCGACGAACGCGGCCGCGACCTCGTCACGGCGGTCGAAGTCGGGCGGAGCGGCTTGTCCCACGAGCCAGTCCGCGGCGAGGAGAACCCCGCGGCGCCCCACGGCGAGCGTGCCGATCTCCGACTCGATGATGCCGTCGCGGGCGCGAGCGCGCATGGGCGCAGCGTATCGTCTCGACTACCATTGGCGCCATGACTTCCGCGACCTCCGCGACCTCCGCCCCGTCCGCGCCCCGCACCATGCCCGCAGGGTTTCCCTCCGACATCCCGCTCGATTCGATGAGCGCGCAGCTCCTCGCGATGCTCGAGCGCCACGACCCCGCGGCCGCGCGGCTGATGGCGCAGGAGGCCGAGCGCCAGGCGACCACGCTCGAGCTGATCGCAAGCGAGAACCATGTGTCGACCGAGGTCATGCACGCGGTCGGCTCGTGGCTGACGAACAAGTACGCCGAGGGCTACCCCGGCAAGCGCTACTACGGCGGCTGCGAGTTCCACGACGGGATCGAGGACCTCGCGCGCGACCGCGCCAAGCAGCTCTTCAACTGCAGGTTCGCGAACGTGCAGGCCCACTGCGGCGCGAACGCGAACACGGCGACCTTCATGGCGATGTGCGATCCGGGCGACACGATCCTGTCGCTTCCGATCAAGTCGGGCGGCCACCTCTCGCACGGCCTCAAGCCGAACTTCTCGGGCACCTTCTACAGGATCGCGGAGTACGACCTCGACCCCGCGACCGAGCTTCTCGACTACGACGCGATTCACCGCATCGCGAAGGAGACGAAGCCGAAGATGATCATCTGCGGCTACTCCGCGTATCCGCGCGTGATCGACTTCGCGCGCTTCCGCGCGATCGCGGACGAGGTCGGCGCCGTGCTGATGGCCGACATCGCGCACATCGCGGGCCTGGTCGCGACGGGCGTGCATCCGTCGCCGTTCCCGCACGCGCATGTGGTGACCACGACCACGCACAAGACGCTGCGTGGCCCGCGCGGTGGCCTGATCTTGACGAACGACGAGGAAGTCGCGAAGAAGGTCGATCGCAAGGTGTTCCCCGGCTCGCAGGGCGGGCCTCTCATGCATGTGATCGGCGCGAAGGCGATTGCGTTCGGCGAGGCGCTCAAGCCCGAGTTCAAGGTGTACTGCCAGCAGGTCGTGAAGAACGCGCAGGCGCTCGCAGCCGCGCTCGTGAAGCGCGGCTACCGACTTTGCTCGGGCGGCACCGACAACCACCTGATGCTCGTCGACCTGCGCGCGCGCTCGGCCGACCTGACCGGCGCCGACGCCGAGAAGTGGCTCGAGAAGGCCGGGATCATCGTCAACAAGAACGGCATTCCGAACGACCCGCGTCCGCCGATGGTGACGAGCGGCCTGCGCCTCGGGACTCCCGCGCTCACGACGCGCGGCCTCAAGGAGGCCGAGATGGAGCTGGTCGCGGCGTGGATCGACCGCGTGCTCGGCACATCGGGCGATGCGGCGACGATCGCGGCGGTGCGCGGCGAGATCCGGGCGTTCTGCGGCACGTTCCCGCTCTTCCACGGATGAGCACCGAAACCATCGACGCGTCCGATTCGGCGGCGCAGGTTCCCGAGATGTGGCGGGAGCTCTTCGCCGGCCGCAATGTCGCGTTCGTCGAGATCGCTCGGAAGTCGACGGCGACTCCGCCGCACATCGCGTTGCTGGAGACCTACCTGCTCGCCGCGACATGGGGAGCGGTGGCGCTTCTCGTCAGCTTCGCGATTGGCGGCTTCACTGAACGGCGGCACGATGTCGGGGCGTTGGCCTTCGTGGTCCTCGCCGCGTTGAGCGCGCTCGTCGTGAAGGCGGTGCGGAGCGATTCGGTCACCCACCGGCAGATCGAGGAGCGGACGCGGGCGAGGGAGACGAACGATCCGATCGGACGGCTGCTGCCGCCGTTCGGCTGCTCGCGGAAGGAGATCGAGGATCCCGCGTCCTATGCCGGACTCTTCACGCTCAATCCCCGGCCGGCGCTCGTGATCGATGTGCAGGCGCTCGGCATCATGGATCCCTCCATCTGCGCGAAGCCGCTCGCGCCGCGAGGGAGGTTTCCCGAGCCCGAGTTCGTCGACATCGACGCCGGGTTCGCGGAGTTCGGCCCTCGCGGGGTGCCGACGGCCGACCTCCTTGTCGGTGCGGGATGGCTGCGCGACCCGAAGGGCGAGATCTGGTCGGTCGACGACTCCGTTCTTGTGATCTCCGCAGTCTGGGCGCGCGTCCGGAAGAAATAGGGCCACGACGCGAATGTCACGAGCGTGCAGATCCGCATCGTGAAGCCGACGGCCGTCCGGGAGATCAACATCGATGCCGCGCGGCCGTTCTTCAAGTGGTCGAGGTCGTCGAATCGCGCGACCGCCGCCGATGCTGCGCCGTCGGCGGTTGCGGAGTTCGAGATGCCGACGGTGAAGGAGCCGCTGCGGCTCCTCCTCTCGAGCTGGACCTACCCCGAGCCGCGGACCGATCTCGCGATCCGGGAGTGAGGACGCGCCGTTGCGCCGCGTCCGACGGAAGTAGGGCGGGGCCGCGGGTTGCGGCTCTCGGCGCGTTTACGCCGATAGACCCTGCCATGCAGTTTCCGCAGCAGCCGCAGCTTCCGCACACGCAGGGGATGGCGGACTCCGCCATCGATGCAGCATGGGCGGTGATGCCGCCCGACATGGATCTCGAGACCTCGCGGCTTCTCCCCGTCGTTGTCGGGGCGAATCCGCGCGGCGAGATCGCGGACAGGCCGCTCGCGAACCGCTTGGTCGCCGCGATGCGCCAGTGGCAGCGCCAGCAGGGGGCGGGCGCCGCGGGCGACCGCGCGCTGATCCCGATCGTGATGACGGACCTCTGGTATCTCAACGACCGCGAGCTTCTGCTGCAGCCGACCGTCGCGATCGGCGACCCGTCGTCGAACGCGGCGAGCGCCTACTTCGGCACGCGGCTCCCGCGGGCGTATGTGGTCGACGGACAGCTGCAGGTGCTTGCCGACCTCGGGTTCGTCGAGCCAAGCGTGGCGATGTGGGGCGCGGATGCGCGGGCGACGCGCACGGCGCTCGACTGGTTCATCTCGCGGCATCTCGAGCGGTTTCTCGAGGCCATCCAGGGCTGAACGGAAACGGTGCCAGGCACGTGCCGTGAGGTGCCAGGCACCTCACGGCACGTGCCTGGCACCGTGTCTGTGCTGCGCTCGAGGGCGCCGAAAGATCCTCTCCAGGGGCCATGGTGGTGGTGCCTGACACGTGCCAGGCAGTGCCAGGCACCTCACGGCACGTGCCAGGCACCGTTTCAGAGGCTGGGGAGGAAGCGTCCCGCCGCGATCGACTCTCCGATTCCCGCGAGGTTCATTCCGCGGAATGCCCTTCCAAGGAGCGCCGCGATCAGGTCCTCGCGCACGCCCGCCGCGCGGGCGCGCGGCGTGAGGAAGTCGCGGTAGCGCGCATCGGCGCCCGTCGCGTCCGTCTTCGCCATCTCCGCAAGTTCCGCGAGCAGCGGCAGCTCCTCGTTCATCCGCGTGACGAACGCGTCGAGGTGCGAACCGAGCGCGCGCTCCCCGCCGTGCGTGAGCACCGCGCGGAGATCGCGGGGCAGCGCGCGGAGGCGCTCGACCGAGACGCGCCACGCGGGGATGTCGATGTCGGACGGCGGGACGGGAATCGAGATGTGCGTCGACCCGGGCGACACCATCGCGAGGACATCGCCCGTGAAGACGAGTTCGGCGCATCCGCCCGCTCGGCCGACGAGCCACGCGTGGTGGTGCCGCGCGTGTCCGGGCGTCTCGATCGCCTCGAACCGCAGGCCGGCCGCCTCGGCGACCCCGCCGTGCTCGACGGCGTGGAGCCGCTCCGCCGGGATCGGCAGCGGGTCGCCGTAGAAGCGGTCGTAGCGAGCCCCGTGCACCGCCCGTGACCCCGCGATCAGGCGTGACGGCTCCGCGAGGTGCCGCACGCCGCGTGGGTGCACGAAGACGGGCACGCCCTCGCGTGCGAAGTGCCCCGCGCTTCCCGCGTGGTCGAGGTGGATGTGGGTCACGAAGAGCGCGGCGAGGTCGCGCGGAGCGAGCCCGAGCGCCGCGAGCTGCCCGACGAGCCCGTCGAAGGCCACCGCGCAGCCGCACTCGACGAGCACGACGCCGCCCTCTCCGTGCACCACGAACGCAGACGCCGTTCCCGCGATGCCGAGGTAGCGCGTGTCGAGCTCGGAGACGCGGATGGGCGGTCGGGGGAGGTCGGGCACGGCCCGAAGGTAGCAGGGGAGGCGAAGCAGTGCGGTCGAAAAACAACGATTGTATTTCTTGTACGAAAGACAATAGCAAGGTAGACTTCGACGCATGCCTCGCCCGCCTGTCCACCTCATCACCACGCCGAAGGCCTGGGCCGTCTACATCGCGCCCGTCCGGCTCGAGATCGTCGAGACCATGCGCATGATCGCGCCGTGCTCCATCGCAGAGCTCGCCGCCGCCATCGACCGACCCGCCGACACGCTCTACCGCCACATCGAGAAGCTGCGCAAGGTCGGCGTGGTCGTCGAGGCGGGCGTGCGGCGCTCGGGCCGTCGCTTCGAGCAGGTGTTCGACCTCGCGGGCGACGACTTCCGCCCGCAGTTGCGCGACACGAGCCCTCGCGTGGTCAACAAGATGTTCGAGGACGCCACCAAGTCGATCGCGAAGATCCTGCTGCGCACGACGCGCGATTCGGCCGCGGCCGAGCAGATCGTCTATGGGCCCGAAGAGCGGAACGCGAGCGTGAAGTTCGAGCATGCGTGGCTGACGCCCGAGGAGTTCGCCCAGCTGCGCGAGCTCTTCGTCGGCGTGAAGCGCTTCATGGACGCCCGCAAGGCCACCAAGGAAGCCTCCAAGGAAGCCTCGAAGGAAGCCTCGAAGGA
>CAYMSD010000027.1:4788-18126 GCA_964393015.1 uncultured Klebsiella sp. | reverse complement strand
TCGCCCCTCCCTCGCCCCTCCCTCGCCCCTCCCTCGCTCATCGCCACCGCCAAGGGAACTGAATCCATGCACCTGCTCGCACAGCTGTCGTTCATGCTCGCGCTCCTCGCCGTCTCCGTGTCCGCACTCGGCGATTCCGCCGCCGCCTCCGTCGATTCGCTCCCAAGGCGCCCCGGCCCGATCGGCGTCGGCATCGCGCCAGGCGAGGAGGGCGCCGAGCGCGGCGTCGAGCTCGCGGGCGTCGCCGCGGGCTCCGCAGCCGACAAGGCGGGGCTCCAGGCGCGCGACCGCATCGTCGAGGTCGCAGGCCGCGCGATCACGGGGCGCGACTCGTTCGTGAAGGCACTGCGCGCCGTCGGAGCGGGCGGCACGGCCGAGCTGCGCGTCGAGCGCGGCGCGGAGACGCTGACCGTCCGGGTTCCGCTCGTGGCGCGCTTCGAGACCGTCGACGGCAGCGCCGTCCGCTACGGCAGCGTGGAGGTCCCGCGCGGCTATCGCCTGCGCACGATCACGACCGTGCCCGACGCCTCGCTCCGCCTGCGCGAAGGGCGCCACCCCGCCTTCCTCTATGTGCAGGGGATCATGTGCGACACCATCGACCGCCCCGACAGGCCCGATGCGGTCGACACGCGCATCGTCCACACCCTCGCGAAGGAGGGCTTCGTGACGATGCGCGTCGACAAGCCCGGCCTCGGCGACAGCGAGGGGCCCGACTGCAGCGAGATCGGCTTCCACGAGGAGCTCGAGGGCTACATGGCTGCGCTGCGCGCGCTCGCAACGATGCCAGAGGTCGACCCGAGCCGCATCTATGTCTTCGGCCACTCGATGGGCGGCGTGATGGCGCCGTATCTCGCGAAGGAGTCGCTCGTGCGCGGCACGATCGTCTACGGCACGCTCGCGCGGACCTGGTTCGAGTACGAGCTCGAGAACACGCGCCGCCAGACCGAGCTCGCGGGCGCGACGCCCGCGCAGGTGACGGAGGCCGTGCAGCAGCGTGCGAAGGCGAGCGCGATGATCCTCGTCGAGAAGAAGACGCTCGGCGATGTCTGGGAGCGCTGGCCCGAGCTGCGGCAGCCGTCGCAGGGCGTCATGCTCGACGCGAACCACATGTCGACGCGGCACATGCGGTTCTTCCACGAGCTGCAGGACATCAACATCGAGGGCGCGTGGGCGGAGGCGCAGGGCGATGTGCTCGCGCTCTGGGGCGAGTACGACTGGGTCTGCTCGCGCGAGGACCACGAGCGCATCGCGCGCCTCGTGAACGCGCGCGAAGACGGCAGGGGAACGGTGCTGACCATGCCCAAGGCGGACCATGCCTTCACCACGCATCCCACGCTGCTCGCGAGCCAGATGCTCATGGGCGAGGGAGAGTGGGACGCGGATCTGCCGAAGCGCATCCTCGAGTGGATCGCGGCGCTCGAGTCGGGTGTGCGCGCGCCGTGGCAGCCCGAGGTGCAGACGAAGGAGGAGGTCGAGACCGCCGTCGCCGAGGTGATGGACGAGATCGACCGCTCCACGGGCCTTCCCTCGTGGCGGAAGCTCGCGACGGAGGCGTACCAGGGCAAGCAGGACGACATCGTCTTCTCCTCGCCTTCCGTCGGCTTCTATGGAAACGGCGCGGGCAAGGTCTTCCGCACCACCGATGGCGGCGCGACCTGGCGGAAGGTGTTCGACAAGCCCGGCACCTTCGTGCGCTGCCTCGCCACGATCGGCGAGCGCACGGTGGTGATGGGCAACATCGGCCCTGGCTACTTCCCAGGTGTCACCGATGCGACGCCGATCTACCGCAGCGACGACGGCGGCGACACCTGGGAGGCCGTGACGGCCATCGAGGGCGCGCCCGTCGTCGGTCTCTGCGCGTTCGATGTCGTGCAGGTTCCGTTCGTGAACGCGGGGAACCTCGACCAGCGCCCGCGCATCGTCGGCGTCGGCCGCGTGGGCGGGCCCGCCGCCTACATCTGGTCGGACGACCTCGGCAAGACCTGGAGGCAGGGGAAGCTGCCTGAGACCGCGACGATGGCGTTCGATGTCGAGTTCCTCGACGACAGGCGCGGATTCATCGCGTCGGCGACCCACGCGGATGTGTCGCAGTCGAACGGCCTGATCCTCGCCACCGACGACGGCGGCGCGACCTGGCGCGAGGTCTACCGCTCGGAGCGGCCGTTCGAGATCACCTGGAAGTTCTCGTTCCCGACCGCGGAGACGGGCTACTGCACGCTGCAGTCCTACGACCCCGACCCTTCGAGGGACGCGAGGTTCGTGCTGAAGACCGCGGATGGCGGCGAGACCTGGTGGGAGGTGCCGCTCGTCTCCGACCACGCCGTGCGGCCCTTCGGGATCGCCTTCATCGACGAGGACCGCGGCTGGGTCGGTGCGATGCCCCACGGCTTCCAGACCGTCGACGGCGGTCTGACCTGGACGCGAGCCGAGTTCGGCAACGCCGTGAACAAGATCCGCGTCGTTCCCACCGAAGACGGCTTCGTGGCCTACGCGATCGGCGTCGATGTGCACAAGACGCGCGTCGGTGAAAGCGACCGTGCACTCGACGCAGAGGGGTCGGAGGCGAGCCGCTGACGCCTCGTTCGGGTCGAAAGCGCCGCGCCACGAATCCGAACAGCCGCGCCCTCGCCCGTCCGTCGGACGGGTCCGCTCAGCCAACGCTCGCAGGAGTCCACCAGTGATCACGCTCGCCGCCCGCCTTCTCTCGTTCGCCCCCGTCGTATGCATGGTCGCCTGCGTCGGCACGGGGCCGTCCTCGAGCGGCACGCTCGCCTCGAGGGTCGCGGACGGCAAGTCCGTGGTCGTCGCGATCGAGAACGGCCGGATCGAGGTCATCAGGGATGCCACCGTCAGCGGCGTCGAGATCAGCGCGGAAGTCCGCTGCTACGGCAAGGACCAGGCCGAGGCGGACTCCCGCCTCCAGGCCACATCGCTGGTCGCGCAGAGCGATTCCGAAGGCAAGGTCGAGGTCTCCGTGAGCATCCCCAAGCGCGGTGGCGGCGGCTGGACCAATCTCAACTCCGATGTGACCCACATCACCGTGCGCGCGGCGGATCTCTCGGGCATCGTCGCCACCACCTCGAACGGCTCGATTTCGCTCGGCGCCTTCGAAGGCGAGGCGAAGCTCGGGACCTCGAACGGCAGAATCGCGGTGGATGGCCACAGGGGGCCCGTCAACGCGGAGACATCGAACGGATCGATCGACATCAAGGGCGCGACCTCGGTCGTCGCCGATACCTCGAACGGCAGCATCAAGGTCGTGCTCGCGGACGACGCGACCGGCGGCCTCCGCCTCGAGACCTCGAACGGCTCCGTCACCGTCGATCTTCCCGCCGCGTGGCAGGGCACCGTCTCCGCCGAGACGAGCCTTGGCTCGGTGAACCTCTCGGGCGGCAAGGTGACGGGGAAGGGCGACTCCAAGAGCATGACCGTCGGCGACGGTTCGAAGGCGACCGCCAGCATCGAGACGAGCAACGGCAGCGTGACCGTGCGGTCGGCGAAGCAGTGAACCGCGAACACATCAGCAGAACAGGACCCACACCATGGCCGCGACGCGCGAATCCTCCGGCGACTTCTCCATCAAGGGCCTCGCGGTCCGTGGCCTCGTGAAGATCCACCCTGGCCCCGTCTGCGCGCTGCGCGGCGTGGACCTCGAGATCCCCGAGGGCATGTTCGGCCTGCTCGGCCCGAACGGCGCCGGCAAGTCGACCTTCATGAACATCGTGGCGGGGCTCACGGAGCCGACCGCGGGCAAGGTCCATCTCGACGGCGTCGATGTCGTCGAGAACCCGCGCTACATGCGCGAGCGCCTCGGCTATCTCCCGCAGGACTTCGGCTTCTACCCTGATCTCTCGGGCCGCGCGATGCTCGAGTTCCTGCTCAAGATGAAGGGCGTCACGGGTCCGAAGGGCCGACGCGCGCTCGCCGACGAACTGCTGGAGCGCGTCAACCTCACGAGCGCCGCGAAGCGCAAGGTCGGCGGATACTCGGGCGGCATGCGCCAGCGCCTCGGGCTCGCGCAGGCGATCGCGGGCAACCCGCGCGTCCTCATCGTCGACGAGCCGACCGCGGGCCTCGATCCAGAGGAGCGCCAGCGCTTCTATCGACTGCTCTCGGAGATGAGCACGGGCCGCGTCGTGCTGCTGTCGACGCACATCGTCGACGATGTGTCGACGCTCTGTCCGCGCCTCGCCGTGATTCGCGCTGGCGAGGTCGTGGCCGACACCACGCCCGCCGCCGCGCGCGGCGCGGTCGACGGCTTCGTCTACGAGGGCTTCGTGGCGGATCCCGACCTGCCCGCGTTCGCGAAGGAGCACCGGGTCATCAGCGCCGTGCTCAACGAGGGCCGCAACAACCGCGTGCGCGTCTTCGTCGCGCCCGGCCGCGTGCCTCCCACGGGCTTCGCGCGGAGCACGGGCACGCTCGAGGACGCCTACCTCGTCCTCATGCGTTGCCCGAGCAACGAGATTCCGCCCGCGCTTGTGCACAGTGCCGCGCCTGCGCTCGCCGGAGGTGCTGCGTGATCGCACGATTCCTCGCGTTTCCGATTCTCGAAATCAAGAACAGCTGGAAGCGGCCGCTGCACATCATCATGCTCGTCGTGTTCGGGCTGATGTCGTTCGGCTTCGTGGCGGGCGGCGTGCAGGTGAGCACGGGCAGCGCCGACACAGGTGGCGCGAAGACCGCGATCAACTCCGCGTTCAACCTCGCCTTCTCCGACATCCTGACCTTCGCGCTCATCCTGCCGTTCTTCGTCGCCGTGATCTGCGGCATGCCTGTCCTCGGCGACTTCGACCGCCGCATCAACCGCTTGATCCTCGCCACGCCCATCTCGCATGTCGGCTACGCGTTCTCGCGCTTCGCAGCCGCGCTCGCCGTGATCGCGCTGGTGCTCGCGCTCTGGCTCGTGCTTCAGATCGGAATCTACGAGCTCTATCCGCTCGACCCGAACTCGCGCGTCCGCGGCGACTTCAACCTCTGGCACTACATCGCGCCGCTTCTCGTCATCACGCTGCCGCTCACCGTGTTCATCGGCGGCGTCTCGATGTGGCTCGGTGCGCGCGTGCGGCAGCCCGTACTTGTGTTCGCGCTTCCGGTCGTCGTCGTCATCTCGGGGATCTTCTTCGTCTGGAGCTTCAATCCCCAGTGGCTCCCGCTGTCGGTGAACAAGCTCATGCAGTACGCAGACCCGACGGGCGTGCGCTGGATGCTGCGCACCTTCGTCGACGAAGACCGCGGCGTGGCGTTCTACAACACAGCGCAGTTCGCGCCCGAAGCCGCGTTCCTCCTGAGCCGTCTCGCGCTCGTCGCAGTCGGCCTCTTCGCGGTGTGGGCGACGGGGCGTCGCCTCGCGCGCACCGAGCATGACGATCTCCGCGTGGGCGATCTGCGAGCGCTGCTGGCACAGGCGGGTGCGAATGCGTCGCGTGCGGGCGAGACAGAGCACGCCGCGATCGCCGCGCGCGGTCGGCCGCTCGACTGCACCGTGCGTGCGCCGGGCTTCGTGGGCGCCACCTGGCATGTGCTGCGCGCCGAGACGCGCGCACTGCTCCGTTCGCCTGGCGTCTGGCTCTTCGGCCCGATCATCCTGCTCCAGTCGTGGGGCGCGACGGCGTTCCGCGAGGGCCCGTTCGACACAGAGGCGCTCGTCACAACGGGTTCCGCGGCCGCGGGCGTCTTCAACACGCTCACGCTCCTGCTCTGCTTCCTGATCCTCTTCTACACGGTCGAGAGCCTCGTGCGCGAGGAGCGCTGCGGCCTCAGCGGCATCTTCCGCGCATCGCCCGTGCCGACGGCGTCGGTGCTCGCGGGCAAGGTGCTCGCGAACGCAGCGATGGCGCTCGTCATCATCGCGTGCGCGTCGCTTGCGATCGCCATGGTGCTCGGCAAGCAGTACTTCGACACCGGCATCGAGATCGACTTCGAGGTGCCCGTCCTCTTCCTGATCCTCGGCGTGCTGCTCGCGCCGACCCTGATCGTGTGGGGCGCGTTCGTCTCGTTCCTCTACGCGCTGCTGCGCAACCGCTTCGTCGTGTACGGCGTCGCGCTCGGCGCGCTCATCGCCACGGGCTTCGCCACGCAGTTCGGCTACATGAACTGGGTCACGAAGTGGCACATGTGGAGCAGCGTCCAGTGGAGCGAGCTCGACCGCCTCGAGTTCATGTGGCCTGCGATCGCGACGAACCGCATGCTCATGCTCTCGCTCGCTGCGTTCTTCATCGTGGCCACGCTCTCGCTCTGGCCGCGGCGCCTGCCCGACATCCGCGCCGTCGCCGACAACATGAAGCCGTGGCCGCTGTTCCGGGCGTCGCTCGTGCCCGTGCTCGCCGCGATTCCCGTGCTCGTCATTGGAACCTACGCCGGCCTCGCCGTGCGCTCGGGCTACGAAGGCGCGCCGCAGCGCGATGCGCAGAAGGCCTACTGGAAGCGCAATTCGGAGACCTGGGAGGACGCGCCGTTCCCCGCGCTCGACAAGGTCGACGGCGAGGTGAAGCTCTATCCCGAGACGCGTTCGCTCGAGGTTTCCGCGACCTATGTGCTGCGGAACCCGCACCTCAAGCCGATGGCCGAGGTGCCGATCACGGTCGGCTCGCACTTCGAGTCGAGCGACTGGACGGTCGAGGGCGTGGCGACCGATCCCGAGAAGCGCGACCAGCCGCTTCCCGCCATCGAGAACCGCAGCGGGCTCTATGTGGTGATTCCCGCGAAGCCGCTCGCACGCAACGAGACCGTCACGATCAGCTTCAAGCTGAAGGGCGAGTTCCCCAAGGGCTGGTCGCGCAGCGGCGCGGGCGCGGGCGAATTCCTGCTTCCTTCAGGTGTCGTGCTCACGAGCTTCAGCCCGAGCTTCCTGCCGATCGTCGGGTTCGCAGAGGGCGTCGGCATCGACGGCGACAACAGCCGCGATGCGCGGGAGTACCCGCTCGACCACTGGAAGTCGCGCGTCGATCCTGCGTTCGGACCCGCGTGGGATACCGATGTCCGCCTTGCGGTCGAGGGCCCGTCCGACTGGACGATCAATGTCGTCGGCGTCGAGAAGGAATCGACCGAAGAGAACGGCCGCAAGCGCACGGTGTGGGAGACCGAGCATCCCGTGCGGTTCTTCAACATCGTGGGCGGCCCGCTTGAGGCCAAGGAAGCCGACGGCGCGCGCGTCTACTTCTCGCGCCGCACGCCGCACAATGTCGACACCATGGTGAAGGCGCTGGCCGCCGCGCGCAAGAGCTATGGCGGGTGGTTCGGCGAGTATCCGTGGACGAACCTGCGCGTGACGCAGTTCCCCGGCCTCGCGGGATACGCGCAGGGCTTCCCGGGCAACATCTCGTTCTCCGAGGGGATCGGCTACCTCGCGAAGCCGCTCGGCGGCGCGGAGGGCGAGGATGGCGAGGACGCAGACACCCTTGACATCGCGTTCTATATCGTCGCGCACGAGGCTGGGCACCAGTGGTGGGGCAACATCGTGATGCCCGGCAAGGGACCGGGCGGCAACATCATCAGCGAGGGCCTCGCGGAATTCAGCTCGCTCATGCTTCTTCACCACGAACTGGGCGAAGAGCAGGGCATGGCGCTGCGCCGCCGGTGGGAGCGTGCGTACGCGTTCGGCCGCAGCCCCGACGACGAACGCTCGATCAACCGCACCGACGGCACGCGCCCGGGCGACCAGGTCGTCACCTACAACCGCGCTGGATTCGTGTTCTGGATGCTGCGCGGCGTGATGGGCGAGGACGCGATGGTCGCTGGCCTGCGCGCGTTCGTCGAGAAGTGGAAGAACGGCGTCGAGACGCCCGAAGGCCTTGACTTCCCGCTGATCGAGGACATGGTGGTGAGTCTCCGCGAGCACGCGCCCGACACCGCGAAGTTCGACGCCTTCGTGGCCGACTGGATCCTCGGCACGAGGTTCCCTGAGCTCGAACTCGCCGACACGCGCATCGCAGAAGGAAGCACCGACGGCGCCTACGCGGTCGAAGGCGCGCTCCGCAACATCGCGACGGGTCGCGGCGCGTCCGCCAATCCCATCGAGGTCGTGGTGCGCGTCGTGGGCGAGAAGCCGAAGGCAGAGGGCGCGGTCGCGCCGTTCGAGGATGTGTCCGTGCAGCTCGCAGGCGGCGATGCCTCGAGCTTCCGCATCGCGACGAGCTTCAAGCCCGTCAAGGTGGTCGTGGATCCGAAGGTCACCCTGCTGTTTGCGGGCCGTCAGCGCTGCGAGAAGTCGCTTTGAGCGCCAGCAGCGCCTCCTCGCAGGCGCGGGGTTCGGGGATGCCGTCGAAGCCATCCTGAACCGTGCGCACACGGCCCTTCGCGCCCGTCTGCAGCCGCTGCGCGAACATCACGCAGCCGCGCCCGTCGCGGTAGAGCGCCTTCGAGATCTCGCCGAGGTCGGTCGGGCTCCAGGAATGCACCTTGATCGTGCGGCCCACCTTGATGCGCAGCGCGCGCTGGTTCGTGACGAAGCAGCCCATGTTGCGCGCGGCGCGCGCGGCCCACCATGGCGACGAGATCATGCCGACGCCGATCGCGAGGAACGGCAGCCCGAACAGCGGGAACAAGATCGCGAAGCCCGCCGCCGCGGCGGTTCCGTTCGAAGCGTCCTCCGAGGGATCGGATGACGAGTTGAGCGCTCCGCCTCCGAACCAAACGATCGCGGCCGCCATCGTGATCCAGAACGCGGCGAACCCGCCGAAGAAGAGCCCGAAGACCGCGATGGGGATCATCTTCCTGCCCGCGTACTTCGGCGCGGGCATGCCCGCATACCAGAGCTCCTCGCCCGCGCGGAGCTCCGCGCGCAGCGCCTCGTCGACCTCGAGCGTGAGTTCCGCGGATGAGTTCATGCGGGCAGGATACCCGCGGCGCTGCTGCGCTCGTCTGCGTCTGCGGCTGCATCGACGGCTGCCTCCGCATCGGCGCGCCCACGCGTCGACTGCGCCGCAAGCAGCGCACCGACGGCCGCTGCGCAGGCGTGGGGGTCGGGCACGCGCATCAGCGCGTTCTGTTCGTGGGAGTAGAGCCCATCGAGAAACCGGACATGCCCGCAGCGCGTCGTGTGCGCCGTGCGCACGCACCGTGTGATCTCGTGGCCCTCCCATGCCAGCACGGTTCTCGCAGGCCAGGTGTGGACGATGAGGATCCGCTGGTTCGTCACGACGACCGCCGAGCGCCGCGCCCTTCGCCTGTCCCGCGCGATTCCCCACGCGTCGCCCCACCCCGCGAGCGAGAGGAAGAAGGCTCCCAGCAGCAACACTGCGAAATCCCAGTCGAGCGGCCGCGCGCCCGAGGCGATCTCCGCCCTGGCGAGCAGGGCCTTGACGAGCGTTCCCGTCGCGACGATCGGCCCGAGCGCCATGCGGACCCAGACAAGCCTCGCGGACCACGGGCCGTCCTCGTGCATGCTCAGCGGTGAACGCGCGTAGGCAACCACCTCGCCCGCGCGCAACTCCGCGCGCACGGCGGCGTCGACTGCGGTCGGCAGGTCGGTCGCGGCGCTCACGCCCGCAATATAGCGGTGTTGACCTTGCCCTTGACATCCGTCAGGCGATAGTCGCGGCCCGCGTGGCGATAGGTGAGGCGCTCGTGGTCGAGGCCCATCGCGTGCATCACCGTCGCGTGCCAGTCGTGGATGTCCATCACGCCGTCGACCGCGGTGTCGCCGACCTCGTTCGTGGAGCCATAGCTCATGCCGCCCTGCACGCCGCCGCCCGCCATCCACATGGTGAAGCCCTTGGCGTTGTGGTCGCGGCCGTCGCCGTTCTGCGCGTACGGCGTGCGGCCGAACTCGCCGCCCCAGAGGACGAGCGTGTCGTCGAGGAGGCCGCGCTGCCTGAGGTCCGCAAGCAGCGCAGCGATCGGCTGGTCGATCTCGCCGCATTGCCGCGCCAGCTCCTCGCGCAGGTTGCGGTGCGTGTCCCATCCGCCGTGGCTCACCTCGATGAAGCGCACGCCCTTCTCCGCGAAGCGCCGCGCAAGCAGGCACTGGCGCGCAAACGCGTCTGTCGGCTCCTTGCCCACGCCGTACATCTCGAGCGTCTTGGCGCTTTCGCCCTCGAAATCGATGAGATCGGGCACCTCGGCCTGCATGCGGAACGCGAGCTCGTAGCTCTCGATCACGCCCTCGAGCTCGCGGTCCTCCTTCTCGCGCTTGAGGCGCTCCTTGTTGAGCCGCTGGATCAGATCGAGCTGCTCGCGCTGCGCGGCGCTTCCGTAGCGGCGGTTCGCGATGTGCGGCACGGCGTCCGAGGTCTGGTTGGCGCGGCCATTCCCAAGCCGCACGGGCGTCGCCTGGTACGCCGCGGGCAGGAACGCGCTTCCGTAGAGCTGCGCGCCGCCGTTGTCACCGCGTGGATTGATGGCGATGAAGCCGGGCAGGTTCTCGTTCTCCGTGCCGAGGCCGTAGATCGACCACGCGCCCATCGACGGACGCACGAACTGGAACGAACCCGTGTGGAGCTGGATCGACGCCTGCGCGTGCGCGGGGATCTCGGCCTTCATGCCGCGGAGGAGGCAAAGCTCGTCGGCCTGCTTCGCGAGGTTCGGGAAGAGCTCGCTGATCCAGAGGCCCGACTTGCCAGATTGCCTGAACTTCCACGGGCTTCCAAGCAGCTTCGCGTTGCCGCGGAAGCTCTTGCCGTCCATCGCCGTGAGTTCGGGCTTGTGGTCGAAGGTGTCGACATGGCTCGGCGCGCCCGCCATGCAGAGGAAGATCACGCGCTTCGCCTTCGGAAGGAAGTGCGGCTTCTTCGGCGCAAGCGGGCCCAGCGCCGCGTCGTCGAGGAACGACGGCATCGCGCCAGCGCGCGCGGCGACTCCGGCGAACGCCACGGAGCCGAATCCGCACGCCGCGAGGCGCAGCATCTCTCGGCGGGACATGGCGCTGGGAAGACGGTTGTTGCAGAGATCCGACATGGTGTCCTCGCGTGTTGGCGTGGTCGATCGTGTGTCTCAGTCGACGGTGCGGAACTCGCCGCTCAGAAGAAGCGCCTGGCAGAGCGCGACATACTCGGCCGGAAGGCCCGCCGGCTGCGCGGGCGCGACTCCGCGCGGGTCGGACCCGCGGTTGCGGAGGGCCGCCCTTCGGTTGCGTTGCGCTGCGGCGGGCTGCGTGGACGCGTTGGACGACGACCTGGCGTCCCGCGCCTGCGCGGCCTTGAAGTCGTCGAGGAACTCGCGGCATGCGCGGATCTCGCCGATCGACGCGCGGCGACCGAACGCAAGCGCGAACGCAGCCTGGATGCGGTCGACCTCGGACTCGCCCGCGCCGATGACGCGGCGCGCGAACGCATCCGCCATGCGCGCGACCTCCGCGCTGTTCAGGAGATAGAGCGCCTGCGTCGGCACATTCGTCGCGTCGCGCTGGCCCGTCACGAAGGTCGGCTCGGCGAAGTCGAACACCTCGAGCGACTCGGGCACGCGGTCGCGCACGATCGGCAGGTAGACGCTGCGACGGTTGTCCGCCGTGCCAGCGATCGACTCGAGCATGCGCGCCTGCTGTTGCCCGCGCGTCGCGCCCTCGAGGAACGCGACGGGCGAGCCCTCGCGCGGCGTCTGGTCGAGGAGCCCCGCGGCGAGGAGCATCGAGTCGCGGATCGCCTCCGCCTCGAGACGCTTCTTCGGCATGCGCCAGAGGTAGGTGTTGTCGGGGTCGGTCTCCGCATCCTTCGCGTCGAACGCGCTCGACATCGCATAGGCGCGCGAGAGCATGATCTCGCGGATGAGCGCCTTGGTGCTCCAGTCGAGCGCGATCAGCCGCGCGGCGAGGTGGTCGAGGAGCTCGGGATGCGACGGCTGCTGGCCGCTCATGCCGAAGTTGTCGGGCGTCGGCACGAGGCCCTTCCCGAAGAGCTTCAGCCACACGCGGTTCGCCCACACGCGCGCGGTCAGCGGATTGCGCTCGTCGGCGACCCACTCCGCGAACTCGAGGCGGCCGCTGCCCTTCGTGATCCTCGGCTCGTCGCCCTGCGAGACGAGCCGCACGAATCCGCGCGGAACGACCTCGAGCGGCTTGTCGATCTCGCCTCTGTCGAGGAACCGCGCGTTCAGCGCCCGCGTGCGGTCGACTGCGCCCATCGCGACGCGGTTCGCGTCGGTCGGTTCGCCCGACTCGTCGTAGCGCTCGAGGATCTCGCCGAGGTTCCGCTCCGCGCCCTGGACGACGCGCGCCCGCACGATCTGCTGCTGCAGGTTCGCGGGCAGCGCGTCGCCACGCTGCCGCGCGGCGCGCGCCTGTTCCTGCAGTTCGCGGCCGCGCGCGGCTTCGGTGACCGTGCGCTCATGCGCGGTCGCGAGAAGCGAGCGCTGCGCCCTCGGCATCGACGGTCCTGGGTGGACAGACGGCGCATCGGGCAGCTCGATCAGGCCCGCGGGGTGCGAGTTCCCCTGCGCGTCGAAGGTCCCGTAGCGCGTGTCGGTCGAGAGGAAGATCCCCGCGACCGCGTAGTAGTCCTTCTGCGGGATCGGGTCGAACTTGTGGTCGTGGCAGCGCGCGCACGAGACCGTGAGCCCGAGCATGCCCTGCGTCACGGCGTCGATCTGCTCGTCCGCGAGGTCCATCTGGAACTGCGGCCGCCCGCGCAGGTTGTGGCTCTTCGAGCCGATCGCGAGGTAGCCGGTGGCCACGAGATGCTCCGCGCGCTCTGCGTCGTTCTTCGCCGGCAGGAGGTCGCCCGCCAGCTGCTCGACGAGGAAGCGGTCGAACGGCTTGTCCTCGTTGAAGCTCTCAATCACATAGTCGCGGTAGCGCCACGCATGCGGGTAGAAGATGTTCGACTCCTTGCCGCTCGACTCCGCGTAGCGCGCGACATCGAGCCAGTGGCGGCCCCAGCGCTCGCCGAACGCGGGGCTCGCGAGCAGGGCGTCGATCGCCCGCGCGAAGGCCTCGGGCGACTGGTCGCGCTCGAAGGCGTCGAGCGCCGC
Source organism: uncultured Klebsiella sp. (assembly GCA_964393015.1). Taxonomy (GTDB): domain Bacteria; phylum Planctomycetota; class Phycisphaerae; order Phycisphaerales; family SM1A02; genus QWPT01. The sequence continues at coordinate 5,223 of CAYMSD010000027.1, read as the reverse complement.
GGGGGAGGGCGGGAGGCCCGTGAGGTCGAGGCTCGCGCGGCGGAGGAGCGTGCGGCGGTCCGCGTCGGGCGCAGGCGTGAGGTCGCGCTCCTCCATCGCGGCAAGCAGGTGGCGGTCGATCGTGCCGCGCGGCCAGTCGGTGGCGGACACGGCGGGCGGCGGCGCGTCGGCGACCGCGCGATACGACCAGTGCGCGCTCCGCGCGCGTGCGATGTCCTCGTCCGTCCAGCGGTGCTCCGTGCCCGGCGAGGCGCCCGCAGCAGGCGCCAGGGCGCCGTCGACGCGCGGGTCGGGGGCGCCCATCGCCACCCATTCCTCGAGGAGCCTGATGTCCTCGTCCCTCAGCTTGCCAGCGGGCGGCATCTCGTACTCGGCGTCGAGGTAGCGGACCGCGCGGATCAGGAGGCTCGAATCGAGGTCGCCCGGAACGACCGC
>CAYMSD010000027.1:2182-4688 GCA_964393015.1 uncultured Klebsiella sp. | reverse complement strand
CGCTCCGCAACCTTCTCCGCTCGCCGCGTGCGGCGGTCGCCGCATCTCTCGTCGGACTCTGCCTTCCCCTCTGCGTCGGCTCCGCCGCACGCGCCCAGGGAGCCGACGATTGCGCCCTCGCGGAGCCGATCAAGAGCTACGGCACCTATGCGTTCGACACGAACGGCGCCACCACCGACGGCGCGGCCGATCTCCTCTGCAACTTCTTCAACAACCAGAACATCTACAACGATGTGTGGTTCCGCTTCACGGCGCCAGAGTCCGGCATCATCGATGTGGCCACCTGCGGCGGCACCACGCTCGACACCAAGATCGCGGTCTATGGCGGCGCAGACTGCAGCGCGCCCGTGATCGCGTGCTCCGACGACAACTGCTCGCTGCAGACGCGCGTCACGCTCGGCGTGACGGCGGGCTCGTCCTATCTCGTGCGCATCGGCGCGTTCAGCGCCACGGGGTTCGGCGCGGGAACCATCTCGATCGCGCCGTTCACGCCGCTCGGCGACGCCACGGACCCCGCGACGGGCATCCGCTACATCGCGGTCGCGGCGACGAGCTGGACCGCCGCCGAGGCCTTCGCAGCCACCGTCGGCGCGCACCTCGTGTCGATCAACGACCAGGCCGAGCAGGACTTCGTCCACGGGGCCTTCGGGAACCTCGGCGGCGTCGACCGGCGCATCTGGATCGGCTTCAACGACCTCGCCTCGGAGGGCAACTGGGAGTGGACCGACGGGTCGCCCGCGAAGTACACCAACTGGAACGGCGGCGAGCCGAACAACTCGGGCGGCGTCGAGCACTACGCCGAGATGCTCGGTTCGAACGGCCGCTGGAACGACATCAACAACGCAGGCGGCGGATTCCCGCACCTCGCGGTGATCGAGCTCGGCGATGGCGGTGGTGGCGGTGGGAATCCATGCCCCGCGGACCTCGACCTCGACGGCGTCGTGTCGGCCTCCGACCTCGCCACGCTCCTGAACCTCTGGGACAGCGCCACAGGCGACCTCAACGGCGATGGTGTCGTGAACGCGCAGGACCTCGCGATCATGCTCAACTCGTGGGGCGACTGCCCGTAACGGGCGGCGTCTCCTCCACAGGCTCGCCATCCGCTGCGAAGCGCGCGTCGCCGAGCCGCGCGAGCTGCGTCGCGCGCAGTTCGGCCACGCCCTTCTCGGGAGCGATCTCCTCGCCGCCGTCGACGAGCGCGAAGCCCGCGTGCAGCGCCTCGCTGAGCGCGATCTCCCCGGGCGGGCGCGACGGCGCGTAGCGGCGGTCGTCGCCGTCGATCCGATGCGCAAGGCCGAGGCGCTCGAAGATCGCGAGCAGCTCGCGCGCCGTGCGCGGCGACACGCCGCACTCGTAGACCAGTGTGTCTGGCGAGGCGCCGCGGCCCTTCTGGAACCGCGCGCAGACCGCGCGGAAGCAGGGGATCGCCTGCGCGGGCTCGAAGCTGTCGCCGCGCGCGGCGGCGGCCGCGAGCGCGCGCCCGCCCTTCGAGAGGCCCTGCAGGATCGCGGCGGTCTGAAGCCCGAAGAGCACCACGAGCCACATCAGGTAGACCCACATCATGAAGAGCGGCACAAGGCCGAGCGAGCCGTAGAGCCGGCTCGCCGAGAAACTTCCCGCGAGCGACGCGCCGAGGAAGGTCTTGCCGATCTCGATCAGGAGCGCCGCGACGAAGGAGCCCGCGATCGCGGAACGGATGTCGACGCGCGCGTTCGGCACCGTCGCGTACGCCGCCGCGAGCAGCGCCCAGAGCGACACGAACGCGCCTGCGAACGAGATCGCGCGGGCCGCCAGCTGCGCGGGGAGGCTTTCCGATCCGACGAACGAGACGAGCGCCCCGAGAAGGATCGGAATGGCGGCGAAGAGGACCGGGCCCGCCGTGATGACGAACCAGTACACGAGGATGCGCCGAACGAACGGTCGCCCTGCGGGCGCTCGACAGATGGTGTTGAAGCTCGATTCGATCGCCACCATCGTCCACACCGCGGAGAACACGACCGCGAGCGCGCCGACGAGGCCGATCGCAGAGAGGTCGACCGCGGCCGCCTCGCGCGCGAGCGACTCGAGCCAGCTGCCGAGCGGCACGGGCTCGGCGTCGCCCCCCTCGGGCGGCTGCATGGTGATCGCGTGGAGCCCGAGCGCCTCGATCGCCGTCGTGACGAGCTCGATGAAGCGATCGCCGAGCAGCGCGCGCGTCACGATCGTCGCCACCACGAGGACGGGGAGGAGGCCGAAGAGCGTTCGGAACGCGAGGTTCGCGGCCATCGCGGGCGCCTGCGAGTGGCGCAGTTCCACCAGCGCGTAGCGCACTGCGGGCAGGAGGTTGCGGGCCTTCGTCCGCCAGGTCGGCCGGGGCCCTGAGGGTCCCGTGCGATCCGTCGCGGCCGGCTCCGCCGATGTCTGCGCCGTGTCCTTCATGGCCGCATTGTGGCGCGTGCGCGCGGTGCATGCCAACGCGGGCGCGCGCCGGGAGGGCGTGGCGCCGCGGCAAACCCGATCAGTACCG
>CAYMSD010000027.1:0-2172 GCA_964393015.1 uncultured Klebsiella sp. | reverse complement strand
CCGCCGTTGTCTGCGCCGTGTCGTTCTGGGCCGCTTTGTGGCGCGTCCGCGCGGGCCTCGCAACCGGGGACGCGCGCCTGTCTCGAGTTGCTCGGCGGAAACCCGTTGCGATCAGCCCCACGCACCGAGGAGGAGCGCGAGATCCGCTCCGTCGACCGTGCCCGAGCCGTCCACATCGCCTGCGCCGGCGCCGCCCCAGTTGTTGAGGAGAATTCCCAGATCCGCAGCGTCGACGACCCCGTCGCCATTGAGATCCTCGGCTGGGCCCGCGGGAGCCGATGGCGCCTTCATGTCGATCATGACGAAGTCAGGCGTCCCCGGGCGGAAGAGGCCGATCGTGGCCGAGGCGGTCGTCGGCGGCTGGTCTGCGTCGAACCAGAAGTTGTACATGGTCGCGAAGCGCAGCGCGTTCGAGTTCGGGCTCTGCGAGAAGTTGCCGCCCGTCCAGGTCACGGCGCCACCCGCGACCTGCGCCGTCCAGTCGGTGTTCGAGAACGGCTCGCCCGAGTGGTAGTCGACATCCTTGAAGCCGATGCCCGTCACCGTCACGCCCGCCGGGACGGGCACCGAGAAGGAGCGGCCCGAGCGGTGCGAGTTCAGGTTGTGCACCGCGTACTCGTAGCGCCAGGTTCCGTTGCCGTTGTCGCGCACGCTCACGCCCGCGATGAAGCGGCCGTCGTTCGGGACATCCACCTGGGTGAGCGACGCGTTCGCGTCGAGGAGCGGCCACGCCATGATCGCGGGCTTCTGCTGCACGGTCGGCCCCGTCAGTGTCAGCGTGCGCGCGCCGTTCGAGCCGACCGACCCGACGGTGAAGGTGCGGTAGGACGCGTTGTTCATCTTGTTGCCCGCGGTCGCATCCTGCTGGTGGATGTACTGCGCCTCGAAGATGTAGCTGGCGCCCGAGTTCTGCGCGGGGTCGAGGTCGGTGGCGCGGATCTGGAGGCGCCGCCCGATCGTCGCCTGCGCCGACGGCATGCCCGAGTTGTAGGTGCCAGGGAACCATCCCGTCGCGGCGTTGATCTCGTGACGCGCGCCGAGGCCGCTCTGGCTTCCGTTCAGGCTCGCGCTGTACGGGTCGGAGCAGCCGACGCCGAGGAGGGTGCCCGTTCCGGACGACTGACAGGGGCCGCACAGGTTCTGCTGCAGCGCCGTGAAGCCGTGCTTGCCCCAGCTCTGGCCGATCTGCTCGAAGCGGCCGTTGCGGTACTTGAAGGCGTTCATCGGGATGAACGGATGGCGGTTGTCCGGAGCCGCGAACCACTCGAGCGGCGCCGTGCCGATGTTGCAGCTCGTGGTGCCGATCGCATAGGCCATGATCGCGTTCGCGCCCGAGCCGACCACGCCGTAGCTCGAGACATTCGGAATCGCGCCGACGATCACATCCGCGCCGACGGCCGCGGTGCCGCCGTCGCCGCCGTCATTGGAGCCCGCCGTCGCCGTCAGGTGGCCGAGGAGAATCGCAGTCAGGCCGAGGGTCGACGCGCCGAGAAGAAGCTTCGTGTTCATGCAGGTCCCTTCGATGAGTTCGCGCAGCCGTTCGGAAGGCGGCGCCGCGCGGCAAATGTAGCGCGAGGTCGCGCCTCTCAAAGCGTCGAGCCGCTGATTCGGCGGCTTTATCGGGCAAATCTCACGAAGGCGTTCTCCTCGTCCCTCGACTGGCGGCCGGCGGGAGCCGAGAATCCGCGCGTTTCGCCTCGACGCGCGGGAACGGGCGGCGCCGATCTCCCCGTCGAGGCCGACTTCACGACGACGAACATCAACATCGGCGCGACGAACGGCAAGGTCGCGCTCTTCAACGCGCTGAACGCGAATGTCGCCTGCGGCGCGCAGGGACTCGAACTTCGCCGCAGGCGAAGTCCGCAGGCCGGAGACGCGGGCGGAGCCCGCGGATCCCGGATGCGGCGCGAAGCGCCGCAGACGCGTCTCCCGCTCGAATGAGAGAGGCGTGCTCGGCGAAGCCGACCACGCCTCACGATTGAGAGCGGGAGACGGGACTCGAACCCGCGACATTCAGCTTGGGAAGCTGACGCTCTACCAACTGAGCTACACCCGCGCGAGGCGGCAGTATAGCGCCGCCCGCCAGCGGAGCCGCGCGGCGCTCAATTCCAGGCAGAGAGGAGCGCCGCGAGGTCCTGCGGGCCGACGAAGCCGTCGTCGTTGAGATCGGCG
>CAYMSD010000026.1:29012-35613 GCA_964393015.1 uncultured Klebsiella sp. | reverse complement strand
TGAGCGGCTTCGCGTGAGCAATGAGCGGCTTCGCGTGAGGAATGAAAGGCGTTGCCTGAGGATCGAGGATCGGACCGTCCACGACGCCGAGCGGCTTGACCCATGCGCTGCGTGAACTGCGACTACATCCTCTGGAACCAGCCTGCGCCCACCCTCGGCGAGCAGCGCAGCTGCCCCGAGTGCGGCACGGGATACTCGATCCACCAGTACGACTTCGCGGCGGGCCGCGTCCAGTTCTGCTGCGAGCACTGCGGGCAGGACTACTACGGGACCTCGGCGCGCGGGCACATCGTGCCCGAGGAGTTCGCCTGCGTCCGCTGCGGCGGGCTCGTCGTCATGGACCGCTGCACGCTGCGTCCCGCAGCGGGCGTCTCCGATGGCGAGGCCATGCAGCACGCGGAGCTGCCGTGGTTCGAGGGGAAGTCGTTCCTCAGGCGCTGGTGGGGGACCACCGTCGTCGGAGTCACCAAGGGAATCCAGCTTCCCGCGATGCTCGGCGGCCGCGTCGAGCCCATGCAGGCGTCGATCTTCGTGGTCATCCAGGCTGCGGTCGCGGGGATCATGAGCCTCCTGATGGGCCTGATGCCTCTCGCGATGGTCGCGACCGTCGGCGGCGGGACCATGCAGTCGGTCTCGGGCCAGCTGATCGCGCAGTCCCTGATGTTCGTGCTCGCGCCGTTCCTCCTGCTCGGGTCGATCGCGTTCGCGGCGGCGCTCGTGGCCGCGGCCGGTTCGCGCGACGGCCTCGGCTTCCGCCGCGCCTACACGCTCATCGGCTTCTCCTCGGGCGCGCTCATCTTCGGGCTCATTCCCTGCTGCGGCGCGCTGATCGGCTACATCCTGTGGGCGATCCAGGGCTCGTACGCGCTCGCGACCGCCATGCCGCGCGGAAAGGGCGCGGCGGTCGTGGTGCTTGCGATCGTGGGGATGTTCGTCGGCCTCGTCATGCAGGGCGCGCTCGGGTTCGTGATCGCCTTCCTGCTCGCGGCGCTGTGACGCGTGTCACACCCGCACGAGATCCCAGCGGCCGAACCTGAACCGCGCGAGGAAGAAGAGCCCGCGCAGCGACAGCTCGATCATCAGGCCCCACCAGATCCCGACGAGGCCGTGGCCGAGGTGGATGCCGAGGTACCAGGCGAGCGGCAGGCGGATGGCGAAGCAGCTGAGCACGGTGATCGCGAGGATCCACCTCGTGTCGCCGACGCCGCGGAGTCCGTTGCGCACGACCATCGCGAGCGCGAAGAAGCCCTGCGCGAAGCCCGCGATCATCAGGAGCCGCGGCACCACCTCGAGGTGCAGCGGATCCGACGAGATGATGGCCGTGAGCGGGCGCCCGAGCAGCACGAAGACGACGCCCATCACGCCCATGATGGCGATCCCGATCAGCGTGCAGCGCCAGATCGCCGCGCGCGCGAGCGCGGTGCTCCCCGCGCCGAGATACTGCCCCGCGAGGGCGCCCGCCGCGGTGCCCATCGCGAACCCGGGCAGGAAGGAGAACGCCTCCCACTGCACCGTGATGATGTGGGCGCCGACGAGGCCTTCCTTCGAGTCGGTGCCCAGACCGCGCGCGGCCGCCTGCCCGATGAAGCCGAGGATGAAGAGGCTGACCGCCCACATGGCGAGGCCTTCGAAGAAGTTGGGGACACCGACGCGCACGATGCGCGACGCCATGCCGCCGTCGAGGCGCAGGTCGTCGCGCTCGAGACGCAGGTCCTTCACGCCGCGCCGGAGGACGCGCCAGGTGAGCCACGCGCCGACTGCGTAGGACACGGTCGTCCCGGCGGCGATCCCGAAGACGCCCCACGACGACGGGTCGAGCGGAGACGGGTTCGGGATCGTGGCGCCGAACGCGCCGATCGAGACGCCCGAGATGAGCCACGAGCTCAGCACGTTGACGATGTTGACCCAGAGCGCGATGCGGAAGGGCTGGTGCGCCTCGCCCGCGCCGTGGAGGCACATGCCGCCCACCATCATCACGCCGCAGAAGGGAAGGCCGAGGGCGAGCGTGCGCACGTAGGTCACGCAATGCTCGGTCGCCTGCGTGGACAGGTTCGAGTAGCGCGCGAGCGGCTCCGCAAGGAGCAGCATGAGGAGGCCGACGAGCGCGCCCCATGCGATCGAGAGGATCATCGACTGCCCGAGCGCGCGGTGGCTCTCGCGCAGGTCTCCCGAGCCCATGCCGCGCGCGATGATGGCCTGGCCTCCGACGCCAAGCCCCGTGAGCGCGATGCCGATGAACCAGCCGACGAAGCTGCCGATGCCGACGCCGTCCATCGCAGGGCGCGCGATCTCGACGGGAAGGTTGCCCGCGAGGAGCTTGTCGACGAAGCCGACCATCGCGGCCATGGTCTGCTGGAGCAGCACGGGCAGCGCCAGGATCCAGATCGCCTGCGACATGCTCTTTCCCGCGAGCTTGCCCGCCTTGATCATGCCGCGCTCGTCGGGGATCGCCTCCTGCTCGAGCGCGACCGCGGCGGCCGACATCGGGTCGTCGGGCGACGACGCGCTCTCGACGAGGACGCGCTCCGAGAGCGAGCCGCGCGCCTCCGGCCAGGCCTTTTCGCCGCGTCTGCCGTCCTCCGTCATCGGTCCACCCGCACGAGCACCGAGAACACGCCAGGCTCCGCGAGCATCGGGATCGCGCTCGCCGCGTCGGCGAGCGACAGGCGCCGGGAGAGGAGCGCGGACGGGTCGACGCGCGCGCGCGCGAGCTGCTCGAGCGCGCTCGCCAGCTCGCCGAAGCCAGAGCCGAACATCTCGATCTCGTCGAGCGCGAGATGCGAGAGATCGACCGCCACGGGCGCGCCCGCGGAGATCCCCCCGACGACCACATGGCCGCGAGGCCCGACCATGCGACAGGCCGCGCCGATCGTCTCGGGCGACCCCGTCATGTCGATCACGAGCTCCTGGTCGCCGCGCCTGCCGACCTCGTCGAGCGCGCGGTGACGGATGCCGTACTGCGCGGCGATGGCGAGCGTGGCCTCGCGCCCCGCGACGAGCCGCGCGAGCGGGTTCTCCTCGACGGCGACGAGCGCCGCGAGCACCGCGAAGAGGTCGTCGCCGAGAACGCTCACGAAGCTGCGGCCCTCGATGCCGCCGCGTCGCACCGCCTCGATCGCGCGCGCGAGCGCCACCGCGAAGGTCGCGCGCTCCTCGTCGAGGGACGGCGGGATCTCGACGCATGACGACGCGGGGACCGCCGCGAACTCCGCCAGCCCGCCGATCGCCGAGTCGAGCCCCGCGACCGACCGCGCGAGGCAGTGGATTCCGATCCCGCTGTCGCACCGCTCGCAGATTCCGCAGGAGAAGACGGGCTGCACGGCCACGCGCATGCCGCGCGCGGGCGCGTGGCTTCCGCCGCGCGACGCATCCTCGACGACGCCGACGAACGAAGTCCCGAGGATCCGGCGCGCATCGGCGCCACCTTCGCCATCGCCGAGCGCCTGCGCCGCGGCAAGGCCGCGCAGGCTCTCGCGCTCAAAAGGCGTCACCAGCGCATGCGTGATGCGGACGAGGACGAGCCCGTCGCGCAGCGCGGGAAGGGGCACGGTCGCGCCCTCGGCCGCTCCGTTCCGCGCCACGAGGGCGCGCATCTCGCCGGTCGGAGTCCGCGCCATGGTCAGCGCCGCTCCGCTTCATCGGCCGCGTCCGTGGCTGCGGCGGTCGCGTCGCGCGCCGCGTCGTTCGTGCGCCGCGGGCCCATCACCCGCAGGCCCTCGGGGACATCGGGGTCCTCGAAGACGGTGGGCATCCAGAAGATCAGCCTGTCCCAGATGTCGAGCCTGCGGACGAAGGTCGGGTACATGTAGACGCGGCCGCCTGCGAAGGGCGTCGCCGTCGACGCGTAGTGGCGCAGCCATGCGTCCTCGTCGAGGCCGAGGTTCGCGCCCGTCAGCGTGCGCAGCGCGTCGACCGCCGCGATGTTCACGGCGAGCTCGCGCTGCGAGAGCGCAGCCACGAGCGCCTGGAAGACGGCGGGCGTCTGGTACTGCCCGAGCGCGATCGCGAGCTCCGCCCGCACATCGGGGTCCTCGCTCGTGTCGATGAGCCGAGGCCAGATCGAGTCGGCGACGGCGGGGTCGTGCAGCCGCTGCAGCGCCTTCGCGGCCGCGAGCCGCACCTGGCGGAACGGGCTCTCGAGGCTCTTCGAGACGAGCACCGCATCCGACGCGTCGCCATGCCGGCCGAGCGCCTGCAGCGCAGCCGCGCGCACGAGCGGGTCGGGCGCCTCCTCGGCGTAGAGGCGGTAGAGCTTGAGGTAAGGAAGGGCGCCGCCCCAGGGCGCGTTCGCGAGGAGCACCGTGCCGCGGCGCGCGTTCTCACGGTCGTTCGGGTCCGCCGCCCACTGCGCCGCCTCCGCGGGAGTCGGCTGGGAGAAGCTGTCCACGAACTGGCTGAAGTCCGACTGGATCGTGTCGCATCCGCCGAGTGCGGCAAGCGCGAGGAGCATCGCCGAGACGGTCCGTGTCTGCATGGCGGGAAGCGTACCGAAACACGGCGGGGGCGTGCGGTCGGCCGCGCGCTACCCTGCGCGGATGGCTCTTTCCCACCGCGCGTTCGAACTCGGCGACTTCGCCACCAACGCCTATGTCGTCTGGCAGGAGGGCGGCCCCGCGGACGCCTGCTGGGTGGTCGACTGTCCGTACGAGCCCGAGGCCATGATCGACTTCATCGAGTCGAGCGGCCTCAAGCCCGCGCTCTGCATCCTCACGCACTGCCACTGCGACCACATCGCGGGGCTCGCGCAGATGCGCCTCCGGCTCGGCCCCGTGAACATCCTCTGCCACCGCGCCGAGAAGGAGTTCAACGAGGACCCGAACCTCAACCTCTCCGCGTTCATCCCGCCCGCCGTCAGCGCGCCGCCGCCCGACGCGTGCCTGAACGGGGGCGAGATGCTCGAGCTCGGGAACCACTACTTCCGCGTGCTGCACACCCCGGGGCACTCGCCCGGCGGCATCACGCTCTGGTGCGAGGAGCTCGCGCTTGCCTTCGTCGGGGACACGCTCTTCGCGGGCTCGATCGGGCGGCTCGACTTCCCGACGAGCGACCCGGACGCCATGCGGGCGTCGCTCGGGCTCCTGATGCAGTTGCCCGACGAAACGCGGGTGCTCGCGGGCCACGGCCCCGAGACCACGATCGGCGCCGAGCGTCGGTCGAACCCGTTCCTCCGGGCCGGCGCTTTCTGAGCCTTGCATCCCCCCGAGGGAGCGGCGGGTCTTATACTCTCCGCCCTATGCCGTACACGATTACCCCCGGCGAAGGCTTCGGCCTTGATGTCGAGGACACGGACTACCTCAAGGACCACTTCCAGGCGCCCGACCGCTGGGTGCTGAACTTCGGTCCGCAGCACCCGGCGACCCACACGACGCTCCGCCTCGTGCTCGAGCTCGACGGCGAGCGCATCGCCCGCTGCACCCCGCACATCGGCTACCTCCACTCGGGCTTCGAGAAGCTCGGCGAGCACCACGACTACAACCAGTATGTCTGCACGATCAGCCGGATGGACTACATCTCGCCGATCGTGAACGACATCGCCTGGCACCACGCGGTCGAGAAGCTCTTCGGCATCGAGCTGACCCCGCGCGCGAAGGTCGTCCGCACCATCATGTGCGAGCTCGGCCGCATCCAGAACCATCTCCTGTGCGTCGGCGCCGCTGCGCTCGACCTCGGCGCGTTCACGGGCTTCCTCTACGGATTCAACGAGCGCGAGTTCATCTACGACATCATCGAGTACATCTCGGGCCAGCGGTTCCACCCCGACTGGACGCGCGTCGGCGGCGCGTGGCGCGACATCCCCGACGACGAGACCTTCAAGCGGATGGTGCGGAACTTCATCGATGTCCGCCTTCCGAAGGCGATCACCGACCTCGAGACCCTCTGCAACAGGAACCGCATCTTCGTCGACCGCCTCGACGGCGTCGGCGCGATCACGAAGGAAGAGGCGATCCAGTGGGGGCTCACGGGCCCGAACGCGCGCTGCGCGGGCGTGCGCCGCGATGTCCGCAAGGACGAGCCGTACCTGTGCTTTGCCGACAACTGGGACGGCGAGGGCGCCGAGCGCGTCAAGTTCTCGATCGCGATCGCGAGCGCCGGCTGCAGCCTCTCGCGCTATCTCGTGCGCCTCGAGGAGATCAAGCAGTCTGCGAAGATCATCGACCAGCTCATCGACCGGCTCCCGGGCGGCTCGATCAACGCCGTCGCCGACGGCAAGATGAGCGTGCCCGACAAGGCCGATGTCTACGGCTCGATCGAGGGCGTCATCCAGCTGTTCGAGCTCTACATGCACAACCGCGGCTTCGACACGCCGGTCGGCGAGACCTACGGCGCGATCGAGAGCCCCAACGGCGAGCTCGGCTACTACATCGTCGCCGACGGCACGAAGTACCCGTTCCGCGCGCGCACGCGCCCGCCGTGCTTCATCAACTACCAGATCTTCCCCAAGATGATCGAAGGGCATCAGCTCGCGGACATCGTCGCGGTGCTGGGGTCCCTCAACATCATCGCGGCCGAACTGGATCGTTGATTCCACAGAGAGTATCGCCCGCGCCAGAGCGAGCGGCCTTGAGACCACAACCAGGATTCGCCCGCGCCAGAGCGAGCA
>CAYMSD010000026.1:0-28912 GCA_964393015.1 uncultured Klebsiella sp. | reverse complement strand
AAAAACATGAGCTGGCAAACCAAGCCATCCGCCACCACCAAGATCCCCACCCGCGCCGAGCCGTACTGCACGCAGGCGATGAAGGATCGCTGGACCAAGGACATCCTCCCGCGCTACGCGACCTCGCAGGGCGCGCTCCTGCCGATCCTCCACGAGATCCAGCACGAGTACCGCCACATCCCGTACCAGGCCATGGTCGAGATCGCGTCGTTCCTCTCGATCAAGCCCGCGGATGTGATGGACACGGTGACCTTCTACGAGGAGTTCCACACCGAACCCGTCGGCAAGTGCGTCATCGGCATCTGCCAGTCGATCGCCTGCGAGGTCTGCGGCCACCAGAAGCTCGTCGACCATGTGCGCAACCGCCTCGGCATCGAGCCGCACGAGACCACCGACGACGGCAGGTTCACGCTGCTCACCCTCGAGTGCCTCGGCTCGTGCGACACGGCGCCGGTCGCGCTCTTCAACGAGAAGCTCCACGAGAACCTCACGATCGAGACGGTCGACAAGCTGATCGACGAGGCCTCCAATGGGGCCGCAAAGGGTGGAAACGGCGGCGGACATCACTGATGCCCGCGCACGATGAACAGCGTGGCAAGCCCTCGCTGCTCGACAACATCGAGGGCTTCTTCCGCGGAATCGTGGAGGGGCTCGACGATCCGAAGCCGCTGGAAGCGCCAGCGGAGGAACCGACCGGCCGGGTTTCCCGCGAGGTCGGAAGGACAGTGCAGGAGGTGCGGCGAGGCGACTACATCCTCCGCCGCACCACGATCGACGAAGTGATCTACGACCCGCGCACGACAGACGACGCGCGCGCCGACTGAACCGACGACCCACACGAATCACGCCGACTGCGAGTTTCCGATGCCAATGAACGAGCCAGTCCTCACGAAGCGCATCCCCACCTTCCCCTGGGGCGACCCGAAGACCCGCAAGACGGTCTCGGTCGATGAATTCATGGCGACCGGCGGCTACAAGAGCCTCGAGAAGGCGCTCGAGATGACGCCCGCCGACATCGTGAACCTCGTCAAGGACGCGAACCTCCGCGGCCGCGGCGGCGCAGGCTTCTCGTGCGGCCTCAAGTGGTCGTTCCTTCCGCCCCCGGACGGCGGCCGCCGCTACCTCTGCATCAACTGCGACGAGGCCGAGCCGGGCACCTTCAAGGACCGCCTGCTCTGCGACTACGACCCGCACATCATCATGGAGGGGATCGCGATCGCCTGCTGGGCCTGCCAGCTCGACACCGCGTACTTCTTCATCCGCGGCGAGTACCACCACCAGGCGAAGGTCGTGGAGCGCGCGATCCAGGAGGCCTACGCGAAGGGCATCTTCGGGAAGCAAGGCCTGATGAACGGCAAGGTGAAGTTCGCGGTCGACTGCTATCTCCACCGCGGCGCCGGCGCCTACATCTGCGGCGAAGAGACGGGCCTCCTCGAGGCGATCGAGGGCCGCCGCGGCTGGCCGCGCCTCAAGCCGCCGTTCCCCGCGGTGAAGGGCCTCTTCGGACGCCCGACCATCATCAACAATGTCGAGACGCTCGCGGCCGTGAGTCCGATCGTCGACAAGGGGCTTGCCTGGTGGAAGGGCCTCGGCTGCGAGAGCAACATCGGCGGGGCGCCGAGCTACGGCCCGAAGCTGATGGGCGTCTCCGGCCATGTGAACCGCCCGGGCGTCTACGAGTGCGACCTCGGCATTCCGCTGAAGGAACTCGTCGAGAAGTTCTGCCTCGGCATGCGCGGCGGCAAGAAGTTCAAGGGCGCGATCGCGGGCGGCGTCTCGATGGGCGTCCTCGGCCCCGACCAGTACGACGCGCCGATGGACTTCGACATCGGCCGCCGCTGCGATGTCATGGGCCTCGGCACAGCGTGCCCGACGATCTTCGACGAGGACACCGACATGGTGGCCGTCGCCCGCAACATCGCGCGGTTCTTCAAGAACGAGTCGTGCGGCCAGTGCACGCCGTGCCGCGAGGGCGCGGGCTGGATCTTCAAGCTCATCACGCGCATCGAGCGCGGCGACGCGACCACCAAGGACCTCGATCTCCTCCTCGAGATCGCGGGCTCGATGGGTCTCTCGCCCGGCACCACGATCTGCGGCCTCGCCGACGGCAACAACTGGGCGATCCGCACGATCGTCAACAAGTACCGCGGCGAGTTCGAGGCGCGCGTGAAGCCCTACTCGGTCGCCGTCGGCGGCATCCCGCTGACGGTCGCGCGTTGAGCGCCACCGCGCCCGAGATCGCGTTCCACCCCGGCGAGGGCTGCCCCGCCGAGGTCGACTGCACCGCGCTCGCGCGGTCGTTCGCGACGCTTGCGCCGCACTTCCCCCGCGCGCTCGCGCGCGTCGACGTGCTGCTCGTCGGCGACGAGGCGATGGACGCCGCGCACCGGCGCTTCATGAACATCGCCGGCACCACCGATGTGATGAGCTTTCCCGCGCACGACGAGTCGGATCCGACCGCTTCGGTCGAGGCCGACCTGATCGTCTGCGTCGATGTCGCGGCGCGCGAGGCCGCCGCGCGCGGGCCCTCGCGCGACCGAGAAATCCTGCTCTACGCCGTCCACGGGGCGCTTCACGCCTGTGGATATCGGGACGACACCCCTGAGAGCGCCCTGGCCATCCACGCCGAGGAGGACCGCATCCTCGCCCTCGGCGGGGGCGGCGTGGTGTACGCTAGGCCTTCGCTGGCGGAAGGGGGCCTCGCCCCGCCCGCCGATGAGGATCGCCGTCGGTGAACCCAACACTCGTCCTTGCCATCCTGGCGACCGTGGCCGCCACAAGCTACTGCTCGTCGCTCAACCTCGCACTGGTGCAGGCGAGCCGTGCCGGCCTCGAGGAGGAACTCGATTCGCGCGACCTCGGCTCCCGCGGCAAGTGGCTGCTCGAGCGGCTGATGGAGGCCTCGCACGCGGTCGCCTTCTTCCGCACGGTCGGTCGGGTCGCGCTCTTCGCCCTCGTGCTCGTGGCGTTCGAGGGCTTCGGCGACGCCGCGCGCATCACGCTCGCGGGCCTCGCGGGAACGGCGCTCGTCTCGGTCGCCCTCATCTGGCTCTTCACGAGCGTGCTCAGCTCCGCGATCGCGCGGCACGCGACCTACACCGTCATCGCCACGGGGCTCCCGGTTCTCCGCGCCATGGTGCTCCTCGTCGGTCCGCTTCTGGCCGCGGTCGGGTTCATCGACGAGGTGGTCCGTCGACTCTCGGGCGCCAACCTGCGCGAGGACGAGACGGAGGAGGAGCTGCTCCACTCGATCGAGGACCACAAGCGCGAGGGCGAGATCGACCCCGTCGCCGCGACGCTCCTCCAGCGCGCCGTCGTGTTCGGGCAGACCACCGTCGCGAGCGTGATGACGCCGCGCACCGACATCGAGGCGATCGAGCTCTCCGACGACCTCGACACCGTGCGCGGGCGGATCGCGGGCATCGCGCACTCGCGCATCCCCGTCTTCGAGGAGAGCCTCGACTCGATCAAGGGCATCCTCCATGTGCGCGACCTCGTCGGCTACTTCGGCCGCAGCGCCGAGGGCCTGCGGCTCGGCGCGATCCTGCGCGAGCCGCTGCGCGTGCCCGAGACGAAGCTCGTGGGCGAGCTCCTGCGCGACTTCCAGGCGAGCGAGGTGCACATGGCGATCGTCGTCGACGAGTACGGCGGCACCTCGGGGATCTGCACCATCGAGGATGTCCTCGAGGAGATCGTCGGCGAGATCCACGACGAGCACGAGCCGCACGACGAGCAGCCGCCCGTGATGGTGCGGCTCGAGCCGAACCGATACGAGGCGGAAGGCCGCGTGCCCATCACCGAGATCAACGAGCGGCTCGGGCTCTCGCTCCCCGAGGACGGCGACTTCGACACGATCGCGGGCTTCCTGCTCGACCGCTTCGGCCGCGTGCCGCAGAAGGGCGAGCGCGACGAGATTCCCGAGGCCGTCTTCGAGATCCTCTCCGCGGGGCCGACGCGCATCGAGAAGGTCCGCATCGCGCTGCAGGGCGAGCTCGCGGAACGCGCGACGGATGACGAGGCCGCCGCAGAGGGGTCTTCCTCCCCGATGGGTTCCTCGCAGTCGCCCTCGACCGCCGCCGCGACGACCGCCGCCGATCTCCTCTCGGGAAGCGGCGAGCCCGACGCGACCGAGGTCGAGCGTCGTCGCTGAGCCCGAGCACGCGCGGACGCAGCGCCGCGCGATGAAAGCGCGGGCCGACCTTTCCCCAACGACCCGCCCCGCCCGATGGCTGAGAACGACCCCGCAACACCAGAGCCGTCGAAGGCAGGCGACTCCTCCGCATCCTCCGCGCGGCAGGAGAGCAAGTTCGTCCTCGAGATCGATCTCCGGGCGGGCGGCGGGCGGAAGAAGACCTCGACCGCCGCCGCGCAGAACGCATCCGCTTCGCCTCCCCGCGCCCTCCTCGAGCGCTGGCGGCTCACGCCGTCGGGCCGCGTCGTCGACACCGAGGCGGGCGACCTCGACAAGGTCGCCGCCGCGGCGATGCACCTCTGGCCTCTCTACACGGCGGTGATCGGCCCGCTCAGCATCGGCGTTCCCATCGTCCTGTGGCTCGCCTTCCGAAGTCGCTCGCCGCTTGTCCGCGACCACGGCCTCGAGGTGCTGTGCGCGCAGGCGACGATGCTCGTCCTCCTGGTCGTCCTCTGCGTGGGCTGGGTCGCGCTCATCCCGTGGCTCCCCGTGTGGATCGTGTCGCTCGTGCGCGGCGCCGTCGCCGCGGGCGGAGGCGAGCTCTTCCGCTATCCCGCCATCCTCCGCTTCGGACGATAGGCCGCCGCGCCTTCGCTACCATGCGCGCGTGGCGCTCCTCGAAGCCAGATCGCTCGTGAAGACCTACGGCGGACGACGCGTCGTCGACGGCGTCTCGTTCGATGTCGAGGCGGGCGAAGTGGTGGGGCTCCTCGGCCGCAACGGCGCGGGCAAGACGACCTCGTTCCGCATGGCGATCGGCATGATCACGCCCGAGGCGGGAAGCGTGCGCTTCGACGGCCGCGATGTCACGCAGGAGCCCATGTACCGCCATGCGCTCGCCGGCATGGGCTACCTCTCGCAGGAGCCGAGCGTCTTCCAGCGCCTCTCGTGCGAGGAGAACCTGCTCGCCATCCTCGAGACGCAGGCGCTCGCCCGACCGCAGAGGAAGCGTCGCGCGCACGAGCTGCTCGAGCAGTTCGGCCTCCTGCACAAGGCGAAGGACGAGGCCCGCACATGCTCGGGCGGCGAGCGCCGCAGGCTCGAGATCGCGCGCGCGCTCGTGACGCGCCCGAAGCTCATGCTCCTCGACGAGCCGTTCGCAGCGGTCGACCCGCACACCGTGGAGGAACTCCAGGCCGAGGTGCGCCGCCTCGCGGACGACGGCATCGCCATGCTCGTCACCGACCACAATGTGCAGCAGACGCTGCGCATCTGCGACCGCGCCTACATCATCCACGAGGGCCGCAACCTGCGCGAAGGCACGCCGCGCGAGATCATCAACGACCAGGGCGTGCGCGACGCCTATCTCGCATCGACCTTCCGCGGCGACGAGTTCGACTGACCGCTCCAGCCACCATGCACCGACCCGCCACCATCCTCACGCCCGTCGTCGTGGTTCTCGCGCTCTCGGGCTGCGTCGAGCGTCGCATCTCGATCGAGACCGACCCGCCGGGCGCGCTCGTGTGGGTGAACGACCGCCAGGCCGGGCGCACGCCCGTCAGCGTCGCGTTCACGCACGAGGGCACCTACGACCTGCGCCTCGAGAAGGAGGGATACGAGCCGCTCGTCACTCCAGCCACGACGGAAGGCCCGATCTGGGACGCCGTGCCGCTCGACTTCTTCGCGGAGATCCTTCCCGTGCGCGCGCGCAACGAGACGCGCTGGGTGTTCACGCTCTCGCCCCGCGACGACTCCGAGGAGGCGCTCGTGTCGCGCGCGGAGGAGCTGCGGGCTCGTCTCGGCGGTGGAGCAGGGCCGGCGGCCTCGGAAGGGCCGGAACCCTGACGGCGGAAGGCTCGCCACCGCCGTTGTGGATCGCGACGGCGGCGCACCCAAAAACACAGCCGCCCGGGGCGCTCCGACTCGCTCCGGACGGCGTGTCGCGACCTGTGAGGGCCGCTGGATGGATTGGGCGCCGCACCCGAGGAGTGCGGCGGGCTCTCCGCGCCTCGCCAAGCGGCTGACGCCTTTGGCAGATGGCACGCGGACAGCGGAGGATCGACCTCCGAACCAGACTGTGTAGGCTGTCGTGCAGGCGCCGAGGCGCTTGCCGACCTCCGCACGGTACAGAGTCGGGAGGGTCTCGGTCAATCGAAAACGCGGTGAATCCGCCAGTTCGCTTGGATTGATGTAGGTATCGATCTCAAAGACACTTATGGACATGCATTCCCCCGCGCCGTCCAGTAACCCTCCCTCTCCCAAGACGCCGGGGGACGGGATCGTGCGTGTGGCCGTGGCGGTCGTCTATCGCATGGAGGCGGGGCGCCCCGTGCTCTTCGTCGCACGGCGGCCCGAAGCGGCCATCCGAGGAGGGCTGTGGGAGTTCCCGGGCGGCAAGATCGAGGTTGGAGAGGCTCCCGCCGCGGCTGCGCTGCGCGAGCTCGCCGAGGAGGCGGGGCTCTCGGGAAGCGCCATCGTCGGTTCGCCGTCGCCGCTGGCCGTCGTGACCCATACGGACGCGGATCTCGCGCGCGAGCGCTCCATCTCGCTCGAGGCGTTCCTCGTGGAGGTGCGGGCCGACGCGTCGCCCGTCGTGCAGCCGTCGATCGAGGTTCGTTGGATCGGAGTCGACGAGCTTGCGGGGCTCGAGTGGCCACGCGCGAACCACGCGATCAACGACGCGATCCGCGCGCGGTTCGGCGCGTGATCGGACCGCGCTGCGCTTGCGCATTCACGGCAATCCGCGAAGATGCGCGCATGGACCCCACCCGAGATCGTCTGCATCGTTCGCGTGCGGCATCGTGCGTCGCGGGGCTCGGGCTCTCGCTCGTGCTTGCGGGTGCGGCGCATGCCGAGCGCTTCGAGCTCGACCCCGTCGCCGCCGATCCGACCGCGCTTGATCTCTCGCGGGTCGGCCTGGCGCCGGCTTCCCGACCGGGGGTTTCGCCGCCGGCATCGGACGGGTCCGCCGCAGAGCCGCAGAGTGCGCGCTTCTACGGCGCCGCCGACAGCATGGAGCTCGAGATCTCCATCGGCCCCGCGTTCGACTTCGACGGCACGACGCTCGGCATCGCGGGCGTCGGCGTCCACTGGTTCGTCGCGGACGGCGTCAGCTTCGGCGTCCTCGCGGAGGGGCTCTGGTTCGACGACGGCGCAGACGACGCGTTCGGCGGCGGCGCCGCGCTCGTCGCGCGCTGGCACTTCGTGCGCGAGCGCGACCATTCGTTCTTCATCGAAGGTGGCTGCGGCTTCGCGGGCTTCAGCGACGATGTCCCCGCGGGCGGAACCGACTACGACTTCACGCCGCGCGTGGCGCTCGGCTTCACCTACGCGCTCGATGAAGGCGTCCGTCTCGTCGGCCGCGCGGGCTGGTTCCACATCTCGAACGGACAGACGGGCCCCGGCAACCCGGGGCTCGACTCCGCGTCGATCTCGCTCGGCCTGAGCTTCACGCTCGGCGACTGACGCGCCGCGCGCGGTCACCGATAGCCGTCGGGGTTCTCGCGCATCCAGCGCCACGCCGTCTCGACCATCGCGTCGAGCGAGGGGCATCGCGCCCTCCATCCGAGGTCGCGTGCGATCGCCGAGGGATCCGCGTAGAGCGCCGCAGGGTCGCCCGCGCGGCGTGCACCCACGACGGTCGGGATCGCGTGGCCCGTCACGCGGCGCACGCTCTCGACGACCTCGCGCACGGAGTAGCCGCGGCCGATCCCGATGTTCCACGCGCGGAGGGCGCCCGGCTCGAGCGCCGCGAGCGCGGCAAGGTGCGCGTCGACGAGGTCGGAGACATGCACATAGTCGCGGATGCAGGTGCCGTCGGGCGTCGGGTAGTCGTCGCCGAAGATCGTGAGGTGCGGGCGCTTCCCGAGCGCGACCTCGAGAGCGATCGGGACCAGGTGCGTCTCGGGGCGATGGTCCTCGCCGATGCGCGCGTGCGGGTCGCTTCCCGCGACATTGAAGTAGCGCAGCGCCACGGCCGCAAGCGGCCGGGCCTGGTGCGGCGCCGCGCACTGCGCGCGAAGCACATCCTCGAACTGCAGCTTTGCGAGGCCATAGGGATTGATCGGCCGCTGCGGGGTCGATTCCGTGATCGGCATGGCGTCCGCCCCCGGCTCGCCGTAGGTCGCCGCCGTCGAGCTGAAGACGATCCGCGCGACGCCCGCCTCGCGCATCGCGGAGAGGAGCGAGAGCCCGCCGCCGAGGTTCGTGCGGAAGTAGTCGAGCGGCCGCTCCACGCTTTCGCCGACGGCCGTGAGCGCCGCGAAGTGGAGCACGGCGTCGGGCGGGTCCGCGACAAGCGCTGCGGTCAGCCGCTCGGTGTCGAGGAGGTCGATCTGCCGGAAGCAGAGGCGCGCGCCACCGACGGCGGCGAGCGCGTCGACCGCGCCCCGATGCCCGCGGAAGAGGTTGTCGACGATCGTGACCCGCGTCTCCCCGTCGCGCTCGAGGAGCGCGAGCGCCATGTGCGAGCCGATGTAGCCCGCGCCGCCCGTGACGAGGAGATGTCTCGAGGGTCGCGCGCGGCCTTGGGTGTCGGGGCGGGGCGAGTCAGGGGGCACGGGTCTGGTCCATCGCGGTTCGCGGGGCGCATCACTGCGCCGCGCGCCGTCCCGTTGATCGGAGAAATGACAGGGGGGTGGCCACGCTTTTCCCCGTGCAGCGCCCGGCAAGCCCCCCCTCCGCCGACCTGAGGCCGGCTTTCGGGATTTGGCTGCAGACCCGCGCCGAGAGTGTCGATACCTCCTCGGGCGGGCGTCTGTTCTAAGACATGCCCGCACAGATCGAAGTGCGGCCGAAGACGGTCACGGATGGCCTGTGGCGCCCTTTGGGGGTTGCGCCGGGTGCGTCCGCCGAGGTCGGCCGAACCGTCAGGAGCGACCCATGCAGAACTCCCCGACCTCGGTTCCCGCCTCCGCCATCCTGATCGGCCCGCGCGCCGCCTGCGACCTGCTCGAGATGCAGCTTGCCCTCGTCGGCCCGCAGCGGGGATCCGCCCGCCGCGCACCCGTGATCCTCGGCCGCGTCCAGGTCGGGGTCGAGTCGCCGCGCCCGGAGGGACTTGGCGTCGGCGGGCTCTCCGCCCCCGTCCTCGGCGTCCTCGAGGACCTCGAGACGATCTGCGCCGTGCGTCGCCCGACGGTCGCGCTCATCACGCTGCCCGCCGCGATGGCGGAACTCCTCCTCTCGATCCGCACGCGCCTGCGCCGCATGGGCATCACCGACCGCTTCATGCCCACGCTCGAGGACCAGCTCGCCGGCGTCGGCCCGCGGACGGAGATCGACATCGACCTGCAGCGCCTCATCGGGCGCCCGCCGCGCCGCATCGACGAGCCGGCGATCCGCGCCGTCGTCGGCGGACGCACCGTGGTCGTCACGGGCGCGGGCGGCTCGATCGGAAGCGAGCTCTGCCGCATCATCGCGCGCTACAACCCGGGCAAGCTCGTGCTCGTCGAGCGCAGCGAGAACGCGCTCTTCGAGATCGACCGCCAGATCGCCCGCCGCCATCCGAACCTCGCGCGCCGCGCCGCGCTCCACGATGTGGTCGACGCGGAGGCGACGCTCGAGCTCTTCCGCGAGGAGGAGCCCGACATCGTCTTCCACGCCGCCGCGCACAAGCATGTGCCGATGATGGAGGACCACCCCGGCCTCGCCGTCGACAACAACCTCTTCGGCACGAAGAGCGCCGTCGACGCGGCCGTCGCGGTCGGCGCCGAGCGCTTCGTCCTCATCAGCTCCGACAAGGCCGTCAACCCGACCTCGATCATGGGCTCGACCAAGCGCCTCGCGGAGCTCTATGTCCAGCATGCGAACCGCACGAGCGGCACGGCGTGCTCGCTCGTCCGCTTCGGCAATGTGCTCGGAAGCTCCGGCTCCGTCCTCGAGACCTGGAAGCGCCAGATCGCGGACGGCGGTCCCGTCACCGTCACCGACCCGCGCATGACGCGCTACTTCATGTCGATCCCGGAGGCGGCTGCGCTCGTCATCCAGGCCGCGGCGCTCACCGACCGCACCGCCGCGAGCGGCGAGGTGTTCGTCCTCGACATGGGCGAACCGTTCAAGGTCGTCGACCTCGCGCGCCGCTTCATCGAGATGCACGGCCTCGCGGCCGTCTTCCCCGAGGAGTCCTCGGCCGCGGGCACGCGCCTCGGCGAGATGGAGGTCCGCTACACAGGCGCACGACCGGGCGAGAAGCTCTTCGAGGAGCTCGCGCTCGACGCGGAGACCATCCGCGAGTCGCGCCACCCCGACATCCGCATCTGGAGCCTTCCCGTCCCCGACCCCGCGTGGATCGACTCCATGCTCGAGGCGCTTGCGCCGAGCAGGCGCTGCAGGGACTCGGCCAAGGTTGCGGCGCTTGTGCGCGAACTCACGCCCGAGCGGGCCACGGACGCGGCAGCGGCGTGACGGCCCGCGGCGCGCCGATCAGCCCCGATTGGCGGCGTCGGCGAGTTCGCCCGATGTGCCTGCGGGGGCCCCGGCGGCCGCCTCGTCCGAACTCTCGAGAGCCCGGATCAACTCCTCCGTCGACGCGATGGCGTTCTCGAGGGCGCTTGAACCCGTGACCTGACGGATCGGATCCTGCCTGCGGTCCTCCGCCAGCTTGTTCTCGACGATCACGCGGTTGGCCTTGAGTTCGACCAGCACCGCCCGCGCCTCGGCGAGCGCGGCCGCGCGGTCGCAGCGGGGGGGCTTTGCCGCCGCCACGGTTGTTCCCGCGCTTGGGGGTGATGCAGGATGGGAGCCGCTCTGGCCGTCCATGAACCGCAGATGATGGCACCTGCAGGGGGGCACGGCAAGTCCGCCCGCCCCACAATGAGGATGTCCGAGAACGAGAGCCCTGCTCCGACGCGGGCGGGGCATCCATACTGGACACGCGCGCCACGGACGGAGCAAAGGCGGGATCCTTGCGCCGCGCGCTCACGCAGGCTCGATCGGATCGCAGTCGATCCCCGCGGCCTCGCCCGCGAGCTTCTTCTCCGCGTAGCGGCGGATCCAGTTCTCCCAGGTCTTGCCGCTGGCTGCGTCCTTGCCCGTCAGCTCGACGCGGCGGACTCGGGAGAGCGGGATCTCGACCTTCGCGCCGCCGTCGGCCGGCAGGAGCCGCAACGCGGGGTCGCCCGGCCCTTCGCGGAGGTCGAACACGAACCCGACCACGAGGGCGCCGTCCGTGGTCTCGATCGTCGCGTCGCCTCGGAAGTCGACGGCGCGCAGCGCGCTCTCGCGCTCGGCCGCGCTCACGAGTCGTCCTCGTCGTCGGGCGGCGGCGGGGGATAGCACGATCCCGTCTCGAGGTTCACGAGCTGCCAGCCGTGGCGGCGGATCATGCGCGCGAGAAGCCCCGGGAACTCCGTGCGCGTTCCCTGGAACATGATCTCGAAGAGCTCCTCCTCCGCGATCTTCACCTCGGCCGCGACCACCGTTGCGTTCGGCGCCGCGCGCCGCGCGGACGCGTTGGGAAGCGCAGGATCGACCGCGAGCTCCACGCGCATGCCGGGCCCGTAGAGGAAGCGGCTTCCCTCCTCGTCGGGCGCCGTGTTCATGCGCGCGAACGCGGCGACGACCTCGGAGCGGGAGCCGAGCGGAACGAGTCCGCCTCCCTCGCGCTTCGGTCGGATCTTGTTGATGGTGTAGATCATGCCGTGCGTCTTCGAGGGCGAAGAATAGCGGATCGCGCGGTCGCGTCAGGCGGAAGCCGCGCCCGCGCCATCAGGCTCGCGGAGAAGTTCCTCGGCCGCCTCGAGCAGGCGGACGAGCGACACGGGCTTGAAGAGATAGCGCTTGGCGCCCACGCCGAGCGCGAACTCGCGGTGGCGGCGGCCTTGGTTCGCGGTCACCATGATCACGGGGAGGACGATTCCCTCCTCCTGCATCTTCTCGAGGACGAGGAGCCCCGAACTCCTCGGCAGCATCATGTCGAGCACGAGGAGCGCCGGCCGCGACTCCCGCACGAGGTGCAGCGCGCCGAGCCCGTCGGTCGCCGTCAGCACATGTGCGCCTTCGTGACGGAACGCCATCTCCATCGACTGCAGGATGTCGGGGTCGTCGTCGACGATCGCGATGGTGCGGTTGGGAAAGCGGTTCGGCATGCGGAGACCGTGTTCAGCCGACACGGTAGCGGGGGTCGAGCGCCCGTGGAGCCCCCGCGAGACGAAGTGCGGCGGGTTCGACGGGCGCGTCGATCGGCTTCGCGAGTTCCGCGAGGAGTTCGGGCGTCATCCAGGGCAGCGCCGCGATCCGCCGCGCGAGCCGCTCGGGCATGGGCTTCCCTTCCCGCTCGTGCTTCGGGCGGGAGTTCCAGCGGCGGTGCACCCAGAGGTACTGCTCGGGGCTCTCGCGGATCATCCACTCGATCGCACGGTTGAAGCGCGCCCCCACGAAGAACACGGGGTCCTCCTGGTCGGCCCACTCCTCGGGCTCGATCACGTCGGTCACGCGCAGCTCGTAGCGGAACGCGCCGTCGAGCCGTCTCGCGTAGCCGCAGACGACGGGGATCTGGTAGCGCAGCGCGAGAAGCGGAATCGACTTGTAGGTCGAGGCGAGCCGCGAGAAGAAGGGGACGAAGAGCCCGTCCTCGCCCGCGTTCTGGTCTGCGATGAAGCCGACCTTGCCGCCCGACTCGATCACCTTCTGCACCTCGTCGGTCGCGCCCCACTTGGTGATGACCTTGAGGCCCGACTTCTGCCGCACGCCGAGGAGCCAGTCGTTGAGCGGCCTGTTCGCAAGCGGCCGCGCGAGCGCCGTCATGCGGAAGCCGACGAGCGCGAGCACATAGCCGAGGATCTCCCAGTTCCCCACATGCCCCGTCACGAAGATGGCGGGGCGGTCGCTCGTCAGGTGCTTCATGGCGCGCCCGACATTGCCAAGCCGCACGCGCTCGTGCCAGTTCTCGTGGCCCACGCGGTCTGGCATGGCGAAGGCGTCGACCATGAACAGGCCGAACATGTGGCCGATCGACTCCGCGACGATCCTGCGCTGGAGTTCGACGGGCAGGTCGGGCAGCGCGCGCGCCACGCCGAGCCGGGCACGCTCGCGCCGACGCTTCGAGAAGTGCGCGTAGAGCCTTCCGACGACGCGCGCGGTCTCGAGGTTCTGGTCGGGATCGAAGGGGGAAAGCAGCGCGGCGACCGTTCTGGCCGCCGCGTACTGCGTGAGTTCGGTTGCGCGTGTCACGGGGCGTGCCCCGCGCTCAGCGGTTCACCGTGCCGGTGAGCGCCTCGAAGCGCGTCCAGTTGAGGACGGGGATCTGCGCGTCCGACGCGTTGCGGAAGAGCGAGTCGTAGAGCTCGCGCGCCGCACGCTGCTCCGTGTAGGAGAGCGTCTGCGCCTCGGTCGCGTCCGACGGAAGCGGGGCGGGCATCGGCGGCTGCGCGCCGAGGACAAGGAAGTCGATGTCGCCCGCGAGGGTGTCGCCCTCGATGACCTCGCCGCCCCATTCGACCACGCGGCTGCGGAGGTAGTCGGCCTCCGCGTCGGTCGCGCGGCCGTCGCCGTTGGCGTCGAACTTGCCGTGCACCATGAACTTGAAGCGGTAGTCGGGGTTGAAGACCGCGTTCGCGAGCACATCGTCGCGGAGGACGGGGCGGCTCGGCGAACCGCGGACGATGCGGCAGGTCGAGGTCGACTCGCCGACCTTGATGACCTGGACGCTGGCCTTGCCGCGCGACTCGCTGTCGGCGGCCGCCATGATCGCGGCGGCGTCGTCGAAGACCTCGAAGGTCATGCCGGGGACGACGCGCTTGTTCGAGCCGATGTCGATGAAGATCGTGCCGGTGCTCGCGTCGAAGTCGACGACGCGGGCATCGACGAGGGTCGCGGGGTTGGCCGCGCGGGTGGCGGTCGCCTCGACCTTGCGCTGGAGCGAGTCGATGCGGGCGAAGAGGACCGAGCGCTCCGAGCGGAGGTCGTCGATCTCGTTCTCGAGCTGCGCGACGCGCGAGTTGAAGCGCGCCTCGTTGTCGGCGCGGGTCGCCTCGAGGGCGCCCATGGCCTGGTCGAACTCGCCGCGGTAGCCGTCGCCGGCCTCGCGGTACGACGCGATCGACGCGGTGACGGCGGCGACGGCGTCCTGGCGGGCCTTCTCGGCGGCCGCGATCTGGCCCTTGAGGGCGTCGATCTCCTTGCCGAGGTCCGCGACGCGGGTCTTGAGGCTGTTGGCCTCCTGCGTGCGGGCGTCGCGCTCCTGCGAGACGCGGCGCATGGCGTTGCGGACGGTGTCGTCGGCGCCGAGGCCGAGGTCGGTGCGCATCTTGTCGAGGTTCGCCGAGCGGTCGCCCGTCACGAACTGGGCGATCTGCGCCGACTGCTCGGTCATGTAGCCGTAGAGGCTCTCCGCGCCTGCGTTGGCCTTCATGGCCTGGGCGTCGCTGCGGCCGCGCTGCTCCGCGTTGATGTAGGAGTTGAGTTCGGCCCTGGCCTCGCTCTCCTTCTGTTCCGCGGCGGTTCGGCCGGTGTAAAGGACGATCGAAAGCGCCAGCAGCGCGATGCTCAGGACGACAAAGACCACCAGAGCAACGATCACGCCAGTGGAAGATCGGGACGACATCAGCGGAATCTCCATGGGCCCAAGGCCCGAGGCGCGGAGTATCGGGTCTTTCGCCGCCGCCGTCAATCCGTCAGGGTCGTGGGGCGCCGAGGACCCTCGCGGGGGCGGTCCGCCGTCACGCCGTCTTCACGGAGGCGACCGCCTCGGAGGGCGTCGTCACGCGGGCTGCGACAAGCGCCGCAGCCGCCTCGCGGAGCGTCGCCAGGCGCCCGGAGGCCTGCGCTGCCTTGGCGAGCGCCGTGCTGCTTGCCCTGCGCATCAGCTCCGCGCGGGAACCGTCGTCAAGCTCGAGCAGCTCGTAGCAGCCGATGCGGCCTCTGTATCCCGAGTTGCGGCAGTCGCGGCAGCCGACGGCCTCTGCGACGAGCCCGTCGGCGCCCGCCGTGAAGCCCTCCGGGAGCTCGCCCGCGTGGGGCGGCCGTGCCACGGTGCACTGTCGGCAGACGCGGCGCAGGAGGCGCTGCGCGAGGACGCCCTCGAGGGTGCTCGCGACGAGGAACGGCTCGACGCCCATGTCGAGGAGCCGCGTCGCGGCGCCTGCGGCGTCGTTCGTGTGGAGCGTCGACAGCACGAGGTGGCCCGTGAGCGACGCCTGCACGGCCGCGTTCGCGGTCTCGGCGTCGCGGATCTCGCCGATCATGATGATGTCGGGGTCGTGGCGGAGGATCGCGCGGAGACCGCTCGCGAAGTCGAGGCCGACCTGGTGGTTCACCTGGATCTGGTTGACGCCGGGAACGTGGTACTCGACGGGGTCCTCGACCGTGATCGCCTTGACCTCGCCGGAGACGATGCGGCGCAGCGACGCGTAGAGCGTGGTGGACTTGCCGCTGCCCGTCGGACCCGTGACGAGGACGATCCCGTGCGGGCGCGACACCAGCTCGCACCAGGGCTCGAGGATGCGCGCGGGCATGCCGAGCTCGTCGAGCCCCGCGAGCACGGCGCTCTTCGCGAGGATGCGCAGCACGATTCCCTCGCCGTAGAGCATGGGGATCACGGAGAGGCGGAGGTCGTACTCCTGTCCCTTGTGGCGCAGCGTGATGCGGCCGTCCTGCGGGCGGCGCTTCTCCGCGATGTTGAGGTTCGCCATGATCTTGAGGCGGCTCGCGATCGCGTTGCGGAAGCGGTGGATCGCGGGCGGCACGCCCGCGTCGGTCATGACGCCGTCGATCCTGTAGCGCACGGCGAGCTCGCGCTCGTAGGGCTCGATGTGGATGTCGGTCGCGCGCTCGCGGATCGCCTCGAAGAGGAGGTCGTTCACGAGCCGCACGACGCTCGCCTCGCTGGCCTCTCCCGCGTCGCCTGCGTCCTCCGCCTCCGCGCGCATCTCGCCCGCGGACGGCGCGCCTGCGCCGAGCGCCTCGAGGACATCGCCCGCGACGCCGAAGCGCGCGCGGATCTGCGCGCCGAGGTCGTGGTCCTCGGCGACCGCGAGGCGGACGGGAAGACCCGTGGCCACGCGGATCTGCTCGAAGCCGTCGAGCCGGAGCGGGTCGCTCGTCGCCACGACGAGCGCGCCGCGCTCGCGTCGGATCGGCAGCGCGCGCAGGCGGAACACCATGCGCGGCGGCACGAGGCGGACGGCGTCCTCGTCGATCTCGGTCTCGTCGAGGCGCACGAAAGGGAGGTCGAGCTCCGCCGCGAGCGCCCGCATCGCCTGCTCGGCGCTTGCGAACCCGAGGCGCGCGGCCGCCTGCTCGAGGCGCTCGCCGCTCCGCGCGGACTCCGCGCGCGCCGCGTCGAGCTGCTCCTCGGTGAGGAGGCCTTGCGAGAGGAGGATCGGGCCGAGCGCCATGGGGCACAGCGTAGCGCGCACCGGCTGCTGGAAGAAGTTCGTCACGCGGAGGCGTGTGGCGCCGCGCGGGCCCGCGGCGTTCTCCCCGCGCGGAAGAGCACGATCGCGGTCGTGCGCCCGGCGAGCGGCGACTTCCCCCGAAGCGGCGCGAGCTCGCCCGCGCTCTCGAGCCCGACGAGCGGAATCGCGCCGAGCCGACGCGACAGCGTCGCGAGGACCGGCACCGTGTCGGCGTGCCTGTCCGCGGCGTCCTTCTCCTCCGACCCGTCGTCCGGCGCGGGCGCGACGCGGTTGCCGTGGAAGACGATTCCCGCGACCGGCGGCTCGCGCAGCGCCTCCGCGTCGAGCAGCATCGCGAGGTCGTCCGCGGCGGCGTCGGGGTCGTCGAGATGGAACTGCACCGTGGCGCCCGTCTGGATCGCGTCGCCGAGGAAGAGCGACTTCCGCGCCTCGTCGACCGCGCGCAGCGGCCGCACGAGGAAGTCGCCGCGCCCGAGCCTCGGCCGCGACGCGTCGAGCGCGACGCCGACGAGGACGCCGCGCGAGAAGAGCGCGCGGTCGTGGTCGTCGAGCGTCTCGAAGAGCTCCTGCGTGACCTCGAGCGCGGGTCGCCCGCCGAGTTCGCCGATTTCGCTGCCCTTCGCGCGGGTGACGACGAGCGGCCTGCCGACCGCGCGCGTTCCCTGCGCGTGGACGATGTCGAGCGAGAGGTCGCCGAAGAGGCTGAGGCCGACGAGCCCCATGTGGGCCACGCGCCTGTCGGCGGCGAGCACATTGAGCCCCGCGTGGCTCGCTCCGCTCGCAAGCGCACCGACGACGCGCGCGCCGCCCGCTCCCGCGGCGTCGTCGATCGCCGCGGCCGCGAGGCCCGCGTGGATCGAGAACGGGTCCGCGACGAGAAGCGTGCCCGCGTGCGACAGCGGGCCGAACGCGTCCGACACATCGGGCGGCAGCGCCACGCGCGAGCGGACGAACGCGCGGCTCCACACGGCGGGTGGGCCATCGACGATGTCGAACGAGAAGGGCTTCGCCACCACCCCCGGAAGCGAGAGCGCGAGGGCGCCGAAGGCCGGGCGGCCGTCGACGCCGACGGCAGGCGATGCGCGGCCGTCGTGGACGGCGGCTCCGATCACGGCGCGCGCGGTCGCCGCCAGCAGATGCGCGGGATGAAGCTCTTCGCGAAGGATGTCGAGCGCGTCCGAGAACAGCGCGCGATGGTGAAACGACCCGAAGACGACCAGCAGGTCGGGGCGAACGATCGTTCCTCCGCGGACCGCGGTCGCCACCTCGCGCGCCGCGTCGCGCGTGTCGGGGCGCTCGGACAAGGCCGAGAGGGCTGTGGGAGCGCGTCGCTCTGGCACGGTGGGGAGGGTACTCCCAAGTCGCGAGGAGGGCAGGGACTTGCAAAGGTCGACGCGATCCGCCATGATCCGCGATCCGCCTTCGGGCGGAGGACCTCACCATCCTCGGCGCAGGCCGAGCCAGTCACCTCTCGAACTCTCAGGACCGACCGTGCCAAACACCGAATCAGCCAAGAAGCGTGTTCGTCAGAGCGCCAAGAGCAATGCCCGCAACCTGTGGCGCAAGCGTCGCATCAAGGCGGACGTCGGTGGCTTCCTGAAGGCGATCGCGAGCGGCGATGCCGCGGCGGCCGAGGCCGAGATGCGCAAGGCCGCGCGCACGCTCGACAAGATCGCGGCGACGGGCACGATCCACAAGAACACCGCCGCGCGCCGCAAGAGCCGCATGGCCGCGCGCCTCGCGACGCTGAAGAAGAAGTGAGCCCTCGCTGAGGATTCGGAACCCGGCGTCGTCTCGACGCGCGGGCTTCGGTCCACCGTTCGACGGACTCCGCACGCCTTGCCCCGCAAGGCGTGCTTTCGTTGCGGCCTCGCCCGCGAAGCGAGGTTGCGCGGCCGCCACGGCGCGGAGAGACTGAACCGCGCTTCGAGCGCGAGCCCCGATGGCAGACCAGCGACCGCAGAACCGCAGACGGTCCTCCGCGCCGAGTTTCGGCGCCACGCTGCTGCGTGGGCCCGGCTCGCTCTTCGGCTCCGGCGCGTCGCCCGCCACGCGCGACTACTTCGAGGCGTCGCGCCGTCCGCTCGAGATCCTCTTCTTCCTGCTGCCGTTCATCGCGTTCTACGAGTACGAGCTCGTGCGCGTCCTCCGCTCGCCCGACGGGCTCCTCACGAACGAGGCGCACCTCGCGATCCTCCGGCTCTTCGACGCGCTCGGCTTCGGGCCCGCCGCGCTGTCGCTCCCGGGCGTGATGCTCGTCGCGATCCTCGTCGGCTGGCACGCCGCGCGACGCGCCCCGTGGGTCGTCGACCTCGGCGTCGTTGCGCGCATGTTCCTCGAGAGCGCGATCCTCGCGCTTCCCGTCCTCGTCCTCGCCGAGGCGAGCGTGCGGCTGCTGCCGCTTCCCGATGGAGCCGCGGGCGGCGCGGCGCCGCTCGCCGCGCTGGCCGACGGCGGCACGCCGTTCGAGGCCCTTCCGCTCGGCGCGCGCATCGCCGTCTCGATCGGCGCGGGGCTCTACGAAGAGCTCGTCTTCCGCCTCGTCCTCCTCTGGGTCCTCATCACGCTCCTCGTCGATGTGCTCGGCCTCGGACGCCGCACGGGCGTGATCCTCTCCGTCCTCCTGAGCGCGCTCGGCTTCGCGATCTATCACCCGATCCATGGAGCGGACGGAGCGCTGCTCATGCAGCGGTTCGTCTTCTACCTCGCGGCGGGCGCGTACTTCGGCGCGGTCTACCTCGTGCGCGGCTTCGGCGTGGTCGCGGCCACGCATGCGGTCTACGACATCATCACGGCGTTCCTCGTCGCGGGAGGCGCGGGCGGGGGAGCGGACCCGGGCTGACCTTCGCGCGCCACCGCGCGGCGTGCATCGGCTACGCTCCGCGACATGCTCAAGGACCGGGCGCCGAGGAACGCATCGAACTCCCGCGGATCGAGCGGCGCAGGCGCCTCGGCGCTCGCCGTGTCCGTGCTGCACGGGCTGCGCTCGGTGCAGACCGCGGTCAACGCGAACGAGACGATCCACTCCGCGCTCGAGGCGCTCCGCTCGCGCACGATCGACCACCCGGTCCTCTACATCTACGCGCTCGACGACGACGACCGGCTCGTGGGGCAGGTGCCGATGCGCGCGCTGCTCCTCTCGCCGCCCGAGGCGCGCATCCGCGACGTGATGGCGACCGAGCTCGAGACCGTCACCATCGACACGTCCTTCGACGAGGCGCTCGACCGCTTCGCCTCGTCTCGGCTCCTCGCGCTGCCCGTCGTCGACGGCGACGGACACCTCGTCGGCGCGATCGACGTCGAGCAGTACGCCCGCGAGAAGCTCGAGCGCGCGGAGCACGAGCGCGTGCGGCAGGTCTTCCAGACGCTCGGGCTCCACATCGAGCACGCGGAGGCGCTCACGCCGTGGGAGAGCTACCGCATGCGCATGCCGTGGCTCCTCTGCAACATCGCGGGCGGCGTCCTCTGCGCGCTGATCGGATCGATCTTCACCGAGCTCCTGCAGCAGGTCGTGCTGCTCGCGTTCTTCCTTCCGCTCGTCCTCGCCCTGAGCGAGAGCGTGTCCATGCAGTCGCTCACGCTCTCGGTCGGCGCGGGCGTCGCCGAGGACGACGGGCGCTCGAGGCGCCAGACCGTCCTCAGGCGCCTCGGCAACGAGGCGCTGACGGCGCTCCTCCTCTCCATCACCTCCGGCCTGATCGTGGCCCTCGCGAGCCTCCTCTGGGGAGGCGGGTTCGACGGGGCGCTCACCATGTTCCTCTCGATCGGCGTCGCCATGGTCGTCGCGGCGCTCGCGGGCGGCGGGATCCCCGTGGTCCTGCACGCCGTGCGGCTCGATCCGAGCGTGGCGGCGGGCCCCGTGACGCTCGTCATCGCCGACACCTGCACGATGCTCCTCTACCTCGGGCTCGGCACGCTCCTCCTCTTCAGCGCGGGGTGAGCGCGGCCGCCAACGGGTACACTCACCGCGTGTCGGTCGAACGGATCCGCTTTCTCTTCCTCGATGTCGACGGTGTCCTCACCGATGGCGGAATCGCCATCGACGATGCGGGCCACGAGACCAAGCGGTTCCATGTGCGCGACGGCGCGGCGCTCAGGATGTGGTCGCGCCTCGGCTACGGCACGGCGGTCATCACGGGGCGCAACGGCATGGCGCTGCGTCATCGCCTGCGCGAGCTCGGCGTGCGCCATGTCGTCTCGGGCTCGAAGGCGAAGGGCGAGGCCTTCTCGGCGATGCTCGCGGAGCTCTCGCTCGATGCGTCCGAGGTGGCGATGATCGGCGACGACCTTCCCGATCTCCCGATCCTCCGCCGCGCGGGGCTCCCGATCGCCGTGCGCGATGCGGCGCAGGAAGTCCTCGATGTGGCGCGCTTCGTGACGGCGCGGCCCGGCGGCTCGGGCGCCGTGCGCGAGGCGATCGAGCACATCCTCAAGGGGCAGGGGCGCTGGGCCGAGGCGGTGCGCACGTTCGATCCGGAGTTCGCGGGTGACGATGCCCGCGCGGGGGCGCGCCCATGAGTGGCATCGATCGCGCCGTGAAGGCGCTGCGCGCGCGCCGCGGGCTCCTCTTCGCGCTGCCTGCGGCGGCGTTCGCCGTGCTCGTCGTCCTCGCCGCGCTCAACGTCGACCGCGGCACGCCGCGCGCCTCGCGCGAGAGCAGGCTCGACTCGGTCGAGGACCTCCTTCCCCCGCGCATCGCGAGCGCCGAGGAGCTCGCGCGCGCCTCGGGCGCGACGCCCGACCAGACCTCGGTGTCGCTCGCAAGCGGCGCGTGGGTGCAGGTCGCCGACGAGGAGGGACGCCTCGCGCAGCAGTACAGCGCGACCAAGCTCGACCCGCTTCCCGGAAGCCAGGTCGCGATGCTCGAGCCGCGCGCCGTGATCTACCTGAAGGACGGCCGCGTCCTCTCGCTCGCCTCGCGGAAGGGCGTCGCCTATGTGCCGCGCCGTGCGCTCGAGTCGGGAACGCTCGAGGACGATGTCGTGGTGAGGCTCTTCAGGCCCGAGCGCGGCGCGGGCCGCGCGGTCGACATCGACCGCGATGTGCCCGCCGTGGTGGTGACGGCCGAGTCCGCGCAGTTCGACGGGGTCCTCGGCGAGGTCCGCTGCGACAAGGCCGTGCGCGTCGCGACCGAAGCGGGAAGCTTCGCGGGCGAGGGCCTGTCGCTTGTGCTCGATGCCGAGGGCGATGGCGTCGAGCGCCTTGTCGTCGAGCGCGCGCTCGAGCCGATCCGCATCGACCCGGCCGCGCGCGCCGTCGCGCGCGCGGATGCAGCCCGTGCCGCTGGTCGCGAGAACGAGGCGCAGCCGTCGCAGCGTCCCGTCGCGCCGGGTGCGACGGCCTCCGCCGCACCGACGGCTTCACCGACGACTTCACCGACGGCTTCGCCGACGACTTCGCCGACGACTTCGCCGACGACTGCTCCCTCGCCCGCCGCCGCGCGCGCGCCGTTCTATCGCCTCGTCATGCTCGGCGGGGTCGAGATCGTGCGCGTGAAGGACGGCGTTCGCACGACGATCACGGGCGAGGAGCTCGTGGCCGTCTTCAGCCTCGAGTCCCGCAGTCTCGACGACCTCGCCTTCCTTCCGCGCTCTGTCCGAGGGACGCACCACCCGATGCACGCCACGCTGTTCCCGCGCGCGCAGGCCGCGCTCGCCGTCCTTCCGCTTGCGTTCGCCCAGGTGGGCGCACAGCCTGCGTCTCGAGCTGCGGACGACGCAGATGGCGTGACCGTCACTTTCGGCGGCAGGCTGGTGATGCTTCCCGCGGTCGACCCCGCCGACCAGCTGGCCGACCCCGACGAGATCCGCTTCGATGTCCTCGGGCCGCGCGTCGAGGTGGTCGACGGACGATCGCGCTCGCGCATCGTCTGCTCCCGCCTCCGCTACGGCGTGCGCGAGGAGCGCATCGAGGCGGAAGGCCGCGCAGGTGTTCCGCTCACGGTCACCAACCGCCGCATGCAGCTCGAGGGCACGCGGTTCACAGCGTCGCTCCGCGACGGCGAGGGCAGGCTCGACGGCGGCGGGCGCCTTGCGCTCTCCCGCGGCTCCGCGCGCGCGGTCGGCTTCCTCGAGCTCGCACCCGCGCTTGTTCCGGACGCCGCGCGCATGCTTGTCTCGGCGGACCCCGCGCATGCGGCCCTCGCGATGCGCCAGGAACCGCCCGCGCGCCGCGCCGCCGACCCGCGCGACTTCGAGTTCGACCCGAAGGCGCAGGAGCTCGAGATCCTCTGGCAGGGCGGCGTCGACCTTCGCTTCGACGGCGGCGGCGAGGATGCCACGCTTTCGCTCGCGCGGTTCGGCGGCGGCGTCGAGGTCTTCGGCAGGCAGTTCGAGCTCGATGCGGCGACGCTCGAGGTCGCGTTCTCCCCAAGCGGCGGAGAGCGGATCGACGCGATCATCGCCGACGGCGGCGGCGCGGCCGGCATGGTCGAGGTGCGTCGGCTCGGCGGCGCGGGCGCGATGCGCGCGGGCCGCATCGAGCTTTTCCTCGCCGAGACGATCGGCGGCGACGCGATGCCCCGCAGGCTCGTCGCGCGATCCGCGGTCGAGGCTCGCGACGACAGGCAGACGATCTGGACCGAGGACCTCGTGGTCGACTTCCGCCCGCGCGCCGCGCCCGCGAAGGCGGAAGGCGCCGATGCCGCGGTTTCGAAGGAGACCGACCCGCTCGGCGAGGTCGACATCGACGCCGTCGAGGCGAAGGGTGGCGTGCAGGTCCTCCTGCGAGAGGGCGCCCGCGTCTTCGCGGAGGAGCTGAAGGGCGACGCCGCGCGGCGCTCGCTCCGCCTCACGGGCGACAATGTGGCGATCGTGCGCTCCAACATCGTCGCGGACAACCTCCGCGACCTGCGCTTCGACGATTCGACCCGAAGCGCGCGCAGCGAGGGCCCGGGGCGTTTCCGCGCCTTCCGCGATCCGCTCGCGCAGCGCGAGGGCAAGGTCGAGCGCCCTGAGCCCACGGGGAGCCCCACGCTCGAGGCGACCTGGAGCGAGCTTCTCGACTTCACCGAGCTCTCCGAGACGCGCAGCACGCTTGACCTCCGCGGCGATGTGCGCGTGCGCAGCCGCCCCGATGGCGCGACGAGCGACGCCGTGGATGCGCGTGCGCTGCTCCTCGAGATCGGCGCCGATCCGACCGACCGCTCGCGCGCGACCGGCGCGGGCTCCGTGGCCGACAGCTCGCGACGCTCGCTCGACCAGTTCATCGCGAAGGGCGATGCGCGCGTCGAGAGCAGGGCGTGGGACTCCGAGGAGCGCAAGGGCGACCCGCGGGTCTTCCGCGTGACGGGCGAGCACATCGAGTACGACATGCGCTCGCGCGAGGGCCTGGTCGTCGGCGACGGCGGCATCCTCGTGAACCTTCCCCCGAAGGCGGGGGCGGCGCCCGACGCGGGGCGCGGCGCTGCGCCGCCCGTTCCCGGCGCGATCAATCTCGGCGGCGACGGCACCACGCGCTTCCGCTGGAAGCGCCGCATGGAGCTCAAGCGCGCCTACGACGATGTCTTCACGATCCGCATGGAGTCGGGCGTCGAGCTCCTGCACGCGGGTCTCCGCCCCGACGACACCCTCGCGATGACCTGCGACACCCTCGAGACGACGGTGCGCCGTCCGCTCGCAGAGGGCGCGTCGCCCGACGCTCGCGATGCGGGCGGCGCGGACCTCGGCGGGCCGGCCGAGCTCCTCGGCGTCGTCGCGACGGGCGGCGTCTTCGTGCGCACCCCCGAACAGGACATCCGCTGCGGCAGCTTCGACTACTCCGTCACCACGGGAATCGCGACGCTGACCGCGGCGGAGGGCGGCTCGGTGGAGATCGCGGTCAAGGGGCAGGCGACGCCGATCCGCGCCCAGCAGGTGATCTGGGATCTCCGCAGCGGTCGCCTCCAGGTGCTGAAGGCATCGGGCACTGCGGGGCGCTGAACGCGGCCTCGAGATCGGCTAGCCTCTCGTCGTGCACGACGCAACGACCCTCACCTACGGCAGCTACCTCTGCATCCCGCAGCTCCTCGAGCTCCAGCAGCCGAGGTCGCGTCACCCGGAGACCGGCGCGCCCGAGCACGACGAGACGCTCTTCATCGTCATCCACCAGGTCTACGAGCTGTGGTTCAAGCAGCAGCTCCACGAGGGCGACTTCCTCGCGCGCGCGCTCGAGGCGGGCGACGCCGTGCAGTCGGCCGCCACGCTCAAGCGCATGCTCACGATCCTGAAGACGATGGTGCAGCAGATCGATGTGCTCGAGACGATGACGCCCGTGTCGTTCCTCAGTTTCCGCAGCTTCCTCGCCAACTCGAGCGGGTTCCAGAGCGCGCAGTTCCGCGAGTTCGAGTTCCTGCTCGGGAACAAGAACCCGCGCGTCCTCGCGCACAACCCCGAGGGCTCGCCCGAGCGCAGGGCGATCGAGGCGCGCTGGACGCGCCCCACGCTCTTCGATGCGTTCGTGCGGTTCCTCGCGCGGCACGGGCACGCGGTGCCCGAGGCGCTGCTTGCGCGCGATGTCACCGCGGCGCCCGCGGAGTCGCCCGAGCTGCAGGAGACGCTGCTTGCGGTCTACCGTGGTCACCCGACCGAGCGGCAGGTGTGCGAGCTCCTCGTCGACCTCGACGAGGGTGTGCAGGAATGGCGCTACCGCCATGTGAAGATGGTCGAGCGCACGATCGGCTTCAAGCAGGGGACGGGAGGGAGCCCTGGGGCGGCGTATCTGCGCGCCACGCTCTTCCAACCGCTCTTCCCCGACCTTTGGGCGATCCGAACAAGGCTCTGATCCGCCGTTGCGCGTTCGCGCAAACTGAGGCATATAGACTCATATTTGTCTCGCTTCTAGGGTACGAGGGGCGCCTCCGCTGCATCTCCGTATGTATTCTGCGTACCCATGCTGAGGGACTATGCACGGCGGTGGCGTCTGCTGCCGATGACCTCGCAGGCGTCGCGACGATGCCGTGGTTGTGCCCCGGTCGGGTGCGCAGGGATCGTCGGGCGCGTCCGAGAGCGGCCCGATTGGGGCTGGAGCTGGCTTGTAGTCGCGCGCATCCGGGGGCGTTGTGTCGCTTAAGGGTTTCAAGGTTCTCTCCAGCCTTCCTGATCCGGCGGTCATCACCGACCTCGCCGCGCGCGATGCCATCGCCGCGGTCGGCAGGCCGTGGAAGATCAAGCACCTCGCGACGGACATGGTGCTTCTGCTCGTCCCGCCCGGCGAGTTCAAGATGGGCTCGCCGCCGCAGGAGTCGTGGAGGAACGACGACGAGAAGCAGCACCACCGCGTGATCCGCAGGGCGTTCTACCTCGGCGTGACGCCCGTCACGGTCACCGAATGGGCGGCGGTCATGGGTGGCGCGCGGCCCGACAAGAACCACTACATGCGGCCCGTCGAGAACCTGTCGTGGAACGAGTGCAAGGCGTTCCTGGCGCAGGCGGGCGGCGACCTGAGGCTCCCGAGCGAGGCTGAGTGGGAGTACGCGTGCCGGGCAGGGACGCGGACGCCCTTCGCCTTCGGCGCGTCGGTCAATCCCTCGCATGTCCACTACGGCGGCGGCAGCTTCGACACGCCGTACGCCTCGACCGACTGCGGCCGGTTCCCCGCGAACCAGTGGGGCTTCCACGACATGCACGGAAACATCTGGGAGTGGTGCGAGGACGCCTACGGGCCGTATCCCGACCGCGGCACCGAGGAGCCCGAGCAGGTCGGCGATGGAAGCGGCGCGCGCGTCGTGCGCGGCGGCTGCTGGTACTTCATCGCGGGAAGCTGCCGCTCCGCCTCGCGCGGGCATCTTGCGCCCGCGTTCGCGAACGACTTCTTCGGCTTCCGCGTGGCGCGCAGCCTGATCGACTGAACGCGGCGCGCGTCACTCCGCGAGGTCCGGCACGCGCGAGCGCGATCCGACGGTGTAGTACGACTCGTCGACGCCCTTGAGCTCAGCGATCTGCGCAAGCCCGAACTGCGCCTCGACCTGCGCGGCCGTCGCGCGCGCGACGGGGACGACCGCGAGCCCGATCTGCGCGAAGTGGTGGAGCAGCGCCCTGTCCTCGGCCTCGAGCGCGATGCGCGCGTCGGGCGCGTGGCGGCGCAGCCAGCGGTCGATCCGCTCGCGCAGCGGGCTCGGCGCGGCGGGGAGGCCAAGCGGGTGCTCCGCAAGGCACTCGGGAAACTCGCGCCGCAGCCTCGATGCGCGTGAACGCTTCGCGCAGAGCACGATCTCCGATCGCCCTGCGACCGAACTCGCGAGGTCCTCGCCGCGGATCGCGACGGGCTCGCGGTCGGTGATCAGGAGATCGAGCCGATGCGACAGGAGTTCGAGCTCGAGATGCTCGGAGGCCCACTCGCGGCAGTGGATGGCGATTCCCGCGCGGAGATACGGGGCGAGAATGCGCCGGACGACGACCTTGGGAACGGCGTCGGAGGTCCCCACGCGCAGCGGCAGGAGGTCGCCCGCATGTCCCCGCACGGAGGCGTCCATCGCCTCGCAGCTTCGCAGCACGCGGAGCGCGCCGTCGTGGACGCGCGCGCCATGCGCGGTCAGGGTGAGCAGGCGTCCCGCGCGCGAGAACAGCGCGTCTCCCGTCGACGCCGCGAGCCGTGAGAGCCGCGCGCTCAGCGCGGGCTGCGAGATCCCCAGCGCTTGTGCGGCCGCGGACACGGTGCCGAGCCGCACGGTCTCGACGAATCCCGCGAGATCGGGGTGGAGAAGCGCGGGGAGCCCGTGTGATTTTCTCGTATTCATGATTTCGATGGATTGTAGCAATTCCATCAATATCACAAAACTGCGCCCGAATCAGGCGAACATGGGAGCAGCGCGCCGGCGCGAGGTGTAGTCTCTTCGCCCCGACCGCGGCCCTGCGCTGTGCACGACATGAACTGGTGCGGCCCCGAGCAGTCTGGTTCAGCCCGGAGCTGGACCACGATGCGTCATGGGGGAGCAGCGGGAGATGCAGATGGGACATGCAGAAAGGAGCACGCGATGGACTGCCGACTGAACGACGCCGAATCGACTCGAGGAGACGCGCTCTCCCTTCCGCTTGCTCCCGAGCCCGCCCGCGCATACGCGCCCCCCGGTGGCGTGCTCGAGGACCCCTCGTCGCGCTACGAGGCGATCCATCTCGGGAACATCCGCCGACATGCGGTGTGGGAGCGCCTCGACGATGAGGCGCGCCGCGCCGTCGAGGTGGTCGGCGAGGTGCTTCCCTTCAAGACGAACGGCTATGTCGTCGACCATCTCATCGACTGGTCGCGCATTCCCGAGGACCCGATCTTCCAGCTGACCTTCCCGCAGCGCGGCATGCTCGAGCCCGAGCAGTTCGGCGCGGTCGAGCGGGCGCTCGCTTCGGGCGACCGCGACCGTCTCGGCGCCGTGGTCGGCGCCGTGCGCGCGTCCCTGAACCCGCATCCCGCGGGGCAGATGACGCTCAATGTGCCGCTCGTCGACGGGCGCCCCTTCCATGGCGCGCAGCACAAGTACCGCGAGACGCTCCTCTTCTTCCCGGCCGCGGGGCAGACCTGCCACGCGTACTGCACCTTCTGCTTCCGCTGGCCGCAGTTCGTGGGGACCGACGCCGAGCGCTTCCGCGCCAAGGACCACGATCTCCTCGTGCGATACCTCGCCGACCATCCCGAGATCACCGATCTCCTCTTCACGGGCGGCGACCCGATGGTGATGAAGACCTCGGTCTTCGAGCGCTACCTCGACCCGATCCTCGAGGATCCGCGCCTCGCGCATGTGCAGACGATCCGCATCGGCACGAAGTCGCTCGCCTACTGGCCGCAGCGATTCACGACCGACGACGACGCCGACGCGCTGCTGCGGCTCTTCGAGCGCGTCATCGCGACGGGCCGCACGCTTTCGCTGCAGGCGCATGTGTCGCATCCGGTCGAGTTCATGCCCGCGATCGCCGAGGAGGCGATCCGTCGCGTGCGCGCGACGGGCGCGATGATCAGGCTGCAGGGTCCGTGCATCCGCCATGTCAACGACGACGCGCGCGTGTGGCGCGAGCTGTGGACGACGGGCGTGCGCCTCGGCTGCGTGCCGTACTACATGTTCGTCGAGCGCGACACGGGCGCGAAGCGCTACTTCGAGATCCCGCTCGCGCGCTGCCACGAGATCTACCGCGACGCCTACGCGGGCGTGTCGGGGCTCGCGCGCACGGTGCGCGGCCCGAGCATGTCCGCGACGCCGGGCAAGGTGCACATCCTCGGAACGAGCTCCGTCGACGGAAAGCCCGTCTTCGTGCTGCAGTACCTCCAGTGCCGCAGGCCCGAGCTGGTGCGGCGCCCGTTCTTCGCGCGCTTCGACGCGAAGGCCACCTGGTTCGACGAGCTCGAGCCCGCGTCCGAAGCCGACCGCATGTTCTTCCCTCAGCACTGGTCGAGCCTCGAGCGCGAGCGCGCGGGCGTGCCAAGCGCCGTCGAGATCGGCGGCGTCATGGTCCCGCTGCGG
>CAYMSD010000025.1:26364-36875 GCA_964393015.1 uncultured Klebsiella sp. | reverse complement strand
CATGCCCCAGCACTTCCCCACCACGCATGCGACGACGATCCTCGAGGCGACGCGCAGCCCGCACGCCGATGCGCTCGCCGCCGTCGCGGCGCGCATCATCGAGCGCTACGCGCAGCCGCTCGAGGCCTACGCGCAGGGATCCACGCTCCGCGAGATCGGCGAACCGCGCGAACTCGTGCACGGGTTCCTCGTCGCGAAGTTCGGCACGCCAGAGACCTGTCGCGCGTACCTCGAGTCGTGGAACGCATCGGGCCTCACGCTCCGCCGCTGGATGATGAACGGGCTCCTTCTCCATGTGCGCGGCATCGTGCGCGACGCGCGGCGCACGCGCGAGAAGCCGCTCGATTCCGCGGTCGGCGGCCTCGTGAGCGCGGAACCCGACCCCGCAGCCCTCTTCGAACGCGCGTGGGCGAAGGCGATCCTCGCCGAGGCCTGCGCGCAGGTCGAGCAGGCGCTCGTCGCGGAAGGCCGCGACCGCGCGTGGCGCGTCTTCCGCCTGCATGTCCTCGACGGCGTTCCCTACGGCGACCTCGAGCGCGACTTCGCGCTCTCGCGCCAGCAGATGGCAGACCTCGTGCGCGGCGTGACGGCGCGCCTGCGCGCGCGCGTGCGCGAACTCCTCGACGAGGAAGGCCGCTTCGGCGACGACGCCATCGACGAGATCGTGCGCCTGCTCAGCTAGCCGCAGCGATCCCGATCCAGCCCGACAGCGCGCTCGCGAGGCCGAGGAAGACGAGGAAGCTCGTCGAGTCGGTCGCCATCGTGAGGAAGATCGTCGAGGCGGTCGCGGGATCCGCGCCGAACCGCCGCACCACGAGCGGAAGGCTCGACCCGACGATCGTCCCCACCGAGAGCGCCGCCGTCATCGCGATGGCGACGACGACGCCGAGCCGCCACATCCCCGAGCCCGGATTCACCCACGACTCGATCGCCGCGATGATCGCGCCGACGATGACGCCGCAGATCGCGCCGTTGACGAAGCCGACGACGCCCTCGCGACGCACCAGCGAGAACGCCGCGCCCTCGCGCACCTCGTCGAGCACGATGCCGCGCAGCGTGACCGCGAGCGACTGCTGCCCCGCGTTTCCCGCCTGGTTCGCGATCACGGGCATGATGACCGCGAGCACCGCGAGCGATCCGATCAGGCCGTCGAACTGCAGCACCACGACCGCGGCGAGCGAGCTTGTGAACAGATTGACGAACAGCCACGGCAGGCGCCCGCGCAGCTTGTCGGCCACGCTCGAGAACACGGCCTCCTCGCGGCCCGCGCCCACCATCGCCTGCGCGCTCTCCGTGCCCTCCTGTCGGATCGCGTCGACGACGTCATCGACGGTGATCACGCCGAGCATGCGGTCCTCGTCGTCGACGACGGGCAGCACGAGGTAGTCGTACTTCTCGAACTCGCGCGCGACCTCCTCGCGCTCGACGTCGGGCTTGACGGCGTCGACGCGGCGCTCGCTGACCTCCATCACGCGCTGCGCGGGGTCGGCCAGCAGCAGCGCGCGCATCGTGGCGCGGCCCTGCAGCCTGCCCCGCCAGTCGACCACGAAGACATAGAGCCAGTCCTCGCCCAGCGCCTCCGCGCGGCGGATCGCCTCGGTCGCCTCGCGCACGGTCATCGTGTCGCGCACCGCGAGGTAGTCGGTCGTCATCATGCCGCCCGCGCTCTTCTCCGAATACTCGAGGAGGCGCCGGAACTTCACGGCCTCGACCTTGCCGAGCGTGCCGAGCAGGCGGTCGCGCGAGGCATCCGTCATGTTCTGCAGGAGATCGGTCGCATCGTCGGGCGCCATCTCCTCGATCAGCTGCCCCGCATACTCGGGGTCCTCCTCGACGAGGTCCTCGAGCACGCTCACGGCGAGCGACGGATGCATGTGCGCGAGCGCGTCGGCGGCGCTCTCCGTCTCCATCTCCTCGATGACCTCGATCGCCTTCTCCTCGCCGATCTGCTCGAGGGTATCGGCGGCATCGGGCGCTTCCTGCTTGCCGACCGCGTCCGCGAGCTCGGGAAGATCGATGGTCGCCCTGTCGAGAATCTCCTCGACGCGCACATCCTCGGGCGTCGGCTCGTTCGCCTCGATGACGGCGTCCGACTCGGGCACATCCGCGAGCGGCGACCGCGGCGCATCGTGGCCGTCGGCATCGCTGCGCGGCGTGTGCTCCCACCGCGAGTCCGAGGAGGTGTCGTCGCCGGGGCCTGCCATGCCGCGAGTGTAGCGGCCGCGCATTCCGAATCGGCCGCGTCCCGCTCCCCGCATCGCGCGGTTCCGTCACAATGCCCCGATGCCCGAACCCGTCCCGATCGACGACGCGCTCGACCCGCGGCTCGCGCCGTTCGCGGACATCCGCGAACGCGAGCTCGCGGCGCGCACGGGGCTCTTCGTCGGCGAAACGCTCGTCGTCCTCGAGGCCATGCTGCTCAGGCCCGCCTCGATCCGCGCCGTGCTCGCGAGCGCGCGCATGCTCGAGCGGACCCGCGTCATGCTCGAACGAGCGCGCTGCGACGCGCCGATCTACACGGCGTCCGACGCCGTGCTCGCCGAGCTCACGGGCATCGACCTCCACCGCGGC
This sequence comes from uncultured Klebsiella sp., assembly GCA_964393015.1. Lineage (GTDB taxonomy): Bacteria > Planctomycetota > Phycisphaerae > Phycisphaerales > SM1A02 > QWPT01. The sequence continues at coordinate 34,304 of CAYMSD010000025.1, read as the reverse complement.
GTGCTCGCGCTCGGCGAGCGTGCGCCGTTCGAGCCCGTCGCGCCCGAGGACTACGCGCCCCTCACGGCGCCGCGCACGGCGCTCGTCGCGGAGGACATCACGAACATCGACAACATCGGGCAGCTCTTCCGCATCGCCGCGGCATTCGCGGTCGACGCCGTCGTCCTCAGCCCCTCCTGCCACGACCCGCTCTATCGCAAGAGCCTGCGGGTCTCGACGGGAAACGCGCTGAAGGTGCCCGCGATCCGCGCGCGCCGCTGGCCCGATGACCTCGAGTCGCTGTGCACGCGCTTCGGCTGGATGCTCGTCGCGACCGCGATCCAGTCGTCCGTGCCGCTCAGGTCGGTCGACCCGCCCGAAGGCGTCGCGGTCGTGGTCGGGCATGAGTCGATCGGCGTGTCGGCCGCCGTGCGCGAGCGCGCGGCGCATGTCGTGCGCATCCCCATGGCGGCAGGCGTCGACAGCCTGAATGTCGCGGTGAGCGCCGCGATCGCGCTCGACCACTTCTCGCGCGGCGAGCGCATCTGAGCGCGTCCGATACCCGCCTCTTCCTCACAGGCGAAGCCGCCCGACAAGCCCTACCCTTCCCGACCCGTGACGGACGACGCCGCGAACCACTCCGTGCATGCACGCATCGACCGAACGGTCGCGCTCTCGTTCGCGCACCGCGTGCGCTTCACCCGCGGCGCGCTCGACCCGGCGAACCCGACGCTCCGCGAGGTGCTCTCGTCCGACGCCGCGATGGCCGAGCGCCGAGCGGTCGTCCTGGTCGACGAAGGCGTGGCCGCAGCGCAGCCGCGCCTCGCCGAGGCCGTGCGCGCCTACTTCGACGCGCACAGCGCGCACATGCCGCGCGTCGTCGCCGTCGAGACCTGCGCGGGCGGCGAGCGTGCGAAGGAGGACATGCGCGTCGTCGAGCGCGTGATCGAGCTCGTCGAGCGTGAGAGGATCGACCGCAAGAGCCTCGTGTTCGCGATCGGCGGCGGCGCCATGCTCGACGCCGTCGGCCTTGGCGCGGCGACCGCGCACCGCGGCGTGCGGCTCGTGCGCATGCCGACGACGACGCTCGCGCAGGACGACGCCGCGATGGGGGTGAAGAACGGCGTCAACCGCTTCGGCAAGAAGAACTTCGTCGGCGCCTTCGCCGCGCCGTACGCGGTGGTGTGCGACGAGTCGATGCTGACCACCTTGCCGCCCGCCGTGTTCCGCGCCGGCTTCAGCGAGGCGGTGAAGATCGCGCTCATCAAGGACGCTGCGTTCTTCGCGGCGATCGAGCGCGCCGCGCCCGCGATCGCAGCGTGCGACCTCGACGCGGCGAGCCCCGTCATCCGACGCTCGGCGGAGCTCCATCTCGCGCACATCGTCGACGGCGGCGACCCGTTCGAGGCGAACGAAGCGCGCCCGCTCGATTTCGGCCACTGGGCCGCGCACCGACTCGAGTCGATGAGCGCGCACGCGGTGTCGCACGGCGACGCGGTCGCGCTCGGGCTGTTGCTCGACTGCCGCTACTCGAACCTCAAGGGCTGGCTCTCAGACGCGGACCTCGCGCGCATCCGCGCGGCGATCGCAGCGCTCGGCCTTCCGATGCGCCACGCGCTCCTCGCCGACACCGCGCGGCTTCTCAGCGGCCTCGAGGAGTTCCGCGAACACCTCGGCGGGCAGCTCACCGTCACGATGCTGCGCGGCATCGGCCACGGCTTCGAGGTGCACGAGCTCGACGCCGAACTCGTCCGCCGCGCGGCGGGCGAGATGGCGTAGAGACGCAAGCGCCGCGCAGACGAGCGCGAAGCGCGAGCCCAAGACCGCCCGATTCGACAGCCAAAATGGGTGCCACTACTTTTAGTAGTGGTTTCGCGCGCGTAACGGCAACGGCCCTCAGGATGGGCCCTTGCGACTCCGCACTACTGGAAGTAGTGGCACCCATTTGGCTGTCGACCCGCACGATTCCGCGCTCAGGCTTCGCTGCGCTCCGCCTTCGTCCTCATCTGCGCTTGCCGCTCGTAACGCCCCGCTCCCCGCGTACGATGCCCGCATGTCAGCCACGCCCCCCCCGCTCTCGAAGCGCGCAGTCGTCGACCGCTATTTCCTCGAGCATCGCGCCAAGGTGCTCGACATCGCGGCGTTCCTCGACCGGTTCGACCGCGCGGAGGGCGACGGCACCGACGACTACCGCGTGACGGCGCTGCGCGAGTGCTGCGCGGTCCTGCTCGACGGCAAGCCAGATCGCGCGCGGCGCGTGCTCGAGCTCCTGAGCGACCATTCGGCGGAACCGATCGCGAAAGCGCCGATGAAAGGCGCCACGGGCGCGATGGAACTACAGAAGAAGGGGGCCATCTGATGTACATCGACCCCCATGTCCACATGGTCTCCCGCACCACCGACGACTACCAGCGCATGGCGCTCGCGGGGTGCGTCGCGATCACCGAACCCGCGTTCTGGGCCGGCTACGACCGCAGCTCGCCCGCGGGCTTCTTCGACTACTTCCGCCAGCTCACCGACTTCGAGCCGAAGCGCGCCGCGCAGTACGGGATCCGCCACCACACCTGGCTCTGCATCAACCCGAAGGAAGCCGAAGATCCGGTGTTCGCGAAGGAAGTCATCGCGCTCATCCCGCAGTTCCTGAAGTGCGAGACCGTGCTCGGGATCGGCGAGATCGGCCTCAACAAGAACTCGCGCAACGAGCTCGAGATCCTCGACGCACATCTCGCGCTCGCCGCCGAGCACGATCTCCTCGTCCTCGTCCACACGCCGCACCTCGAGGACAAGCTCAAGGGCACGCTGCTCATCATGGACGCGATCAAGAACCACTCGAAGCTCGATCCGGGCCGCGTGCTCATCGACCATGTCGAGGAGCACACCGTGCGCCCCGTGCTCGACCGCGGCTTCTGGGCGGGCATGACGCTCTACCCCGACACGAAGTGCACGCCGCAGCGCGCCGTCGACATCTTCGAGATGCACGGCACAGAGCGCCTGTGGATCAACTCCGCGGGCGACTGGGGCAACAGCGACCCGCTCGCGGTGCCGAAGGCGCAGATCGAGATGAAGGCGCGCGGCCACACGCTCGACAGCGTGAAGAAGGTCAGCTTCGACAACCCGCTCAAGTTCCTGTCGCAGTCGGGGCGCTTCCGCATCGCGTGAGGCGCAGGAGACTTTCATGCCACGCCCGCTCATCGGCATCACCGCGGACCTCGCCGGCGACTACGCGCGCAACCGGCGCACCTACATCGACATGGTCGCGGCCGCGGGCGGGATTCCCGTCCTCCTGCCGCCGAACGCCGCGCTGCGCGAGGAGATGCTCGACCGCATCGACGGCGTCATCATCACGGGTGGCGACGACATCGATGTGTCGAAGTTCGGCATCGCACTGCATCCGAAGGCAGAGTGCATGCACCCGGAGCGCCAGGACGCGGAGTTCGCGCTCCTCCGCGCGCTCGACGCGCGTCCCGACAAGCCCGTGCTCGGCATCTGCCTCGGCATGCAGCTGATGGGCGTCCACCGCGGAAACCCGCTCATCCAGCATCTCGGCGATGTGCTGCCGAACGCCGACCGCCATCGCAACGACGCGATCCACCCGATCGAGGCGGAGCGTGGCTCGCTCCTCAAGTCGGGCGCCGTGCGTTCCTGGCACCATCAGGCCATCTCCGAGGCGGAGGGCTTCGACATCATCGCGCGCTCGGACGACGGTGTGATCGAAGGCATCGTCGACCCGACGCGCCGCCTCTATCTCGGCGTCCAGTGGCATCCCGAGCGGACGGAAGCACCCGAGACGGGACTCGGCGTCGTGCAGACGCTTGTCGAGCATGCACGCTGACTCGCACCAGCCGTCGAACCTCGAGTGTCCGCGCTGCGGATACACGGTCGCGGCGACGGTGTCGCTCGCGGCCGCGGAGAACAAGCCCCGTGTCGTCTGCTCGGAATGCGGTTTCGCATCGAATCTCGACGAACTCGTGCGCGGCGCGGTGTGCCCTCCTTGGCTCATCGAATCGAACGCGGGTCGACATGGCGTCGTCGTGCGCTTTCTGCGCACGGTCACGCGCGCGTTCGCGGCGCATCGGTTCTGGAGCGCGGTGCGCCTCGCGGCGTCCGTCTCGCGGCGCGGCCTCATCGCGTATCTCGTCGGGCTCGCACTCACGCTCCATCTCTGCGCGGTCGCTGCGATCACGCCGTTCGTCCTGTACAAGCGCGACTACGCGCCAGCGATCGGATCGACCGCGCCCGATCTCGCGCTCGTCGCGGTGCTGCCGCTCTGCCCGATGCGCGCGGACGACATCCTGAACTTCGCCGCGCAAGCCAATCCAACTCGGTCGGTCGACGCGGCCGTGCTCTGGCGTTCCGTGACCAGCGCTGTTCGTCTGACCTTCGTGCGCGACAAGCTCCTGTTCGAGTCCGTGCCGCAGGATCTGTACGCAACCGGCCCCTACGCGACGAAGCAGCCCCCGCTCTTCCAGCACTCACGCCAGTTCTTCGTGGCCGCGGACAGAAACCTGCTCCGCGCGCAACGCTGGCTCGGCGCAGTGCTCGCGGTCGCCGCGTTTCCCGTGGTCGCGTGCGCGCCGCTCGCGCTCCTGCCCGGCGCGCTGCGGCGCGCAAAGGTGCGGCGCGCGCATCTACTGCGAGGATGCGTCTACGCGTGCTCCTTCGCGCCGATCGCGCTCGTGCTGAACGCATCCGCGCAGTGGATCGCGGTGGTTGCCGTGAACTCTCTCCCGGGCATGAGGGCCGCGCTGCAGTTCCTGGCGACCGCGCTGATGCTCGCGATCCCCCTCGGCGCGATCGCGTTCTCCGCGGTCTATCTCGACGCGTTCTGCACGCGCTGTCTCGCTCTCCCGCGCGGGCGCACGATCGCGATCACGCTGAACCTCACGGTGCTTCTCGCCGTAGTCGTCATCGCCATCGGCATCGGCAACGCATGAACTCCACGGAAACAACATCCGCAGGCGACCCCCTCGCGCTCGATTGCCCGCGCTGCGGGCACCATCTCGGCGTCATGGCCGAGGACGCCGACCGCCGCGGGGAATCGCACGGAAAGTGCGGCGAATGCGGGCTCGACATCGAGTGGCAGACGCTCCGACGCGCGGCGATCGCGCCGCCGTGGCTGGTCGAGGCGCGCTACTCGCCGCGCAACATCGTTCGCCGCGCGTTCGGAACGCTCGTGCGCACCGCGCGGCCGTTCCGATTCTGGGAGTCGATCGACCTTTCGCTCGCGCTGTCGCGCCGCAGGCTCCTCGTCTTCGTGCTCGCGGTGCTTGCGGTGCTGCACTGCCTCGCAGCGACGCAGCGGGTCCTCGAACGCGGATGGAAGCCGTGGGCGGCGCCGCCTGCCGCCTCGGTCTCGGATGCGTGCATGGTCGGCCGCATCGCACTCGCCGTCGTCGCGCCGCTCTCAGAGTACGACGGTTCGGGCGTGGTCTACGCGGTGCATCAGGCCACGGGGAAAACCGATGCGCTCGGTCTCGTCTGGGAGTCGATTCCGGCCCTCGCGAAGGCCGCGATTCCACTCCAGGATGGAAAGATCACCGTGAAGGTCGTCCAGGTGTCGCCGAACCAGTCGATCGTCCATCACGCCTACGCAAACGCACGGGGACTTCTCACGCCCGCGCTCCGGTCGTCGAGCGCCGTCGTCGTCCCCGCGACGCTCCTCGCGCCGCTCACGCTCCTCTTCCTCCCGGCATCGCTGCGCCGCGCGCGCATCCGTCCGCGCCACTTCGTGCGGCTCATGGTCTACACGGCGGCGCTCCTTGTCCCGATCACCGCGTGCGTGTATGCGGCGGACAACCTGCTGCGCGGGCTCGGCGCTCCCGGGCGCAGCGAACTGGGCTTCCATGTGCACCCGTTCGGAGCGTTCGGAGAAGTGAATCCGGCGTTCATCCTCCTCATCCTCGTCTTCACGCTGAACGCCGTCTGGCTCACCGCCGCGGCGTCCCGCTATCTGCGGCTTCCGAACGCGCGCGGCGTCGGCGTGGCATGCGCGCTCATCGCGACGCTTGCGTCTTGTGTTCTCCGGATCATGCTGTGATGATGAATTCAGCCCGGCGCCACTCCCCATGACGACGCCTCCCGCACAGCTCGGCGATGCACGCCCCGCGCCATCCGCGCTCGAATGTCCGCGCTGCGGACATCAGCTCGGCGTCATGGCGGATCAAGCCGAGGCCCGCGGCGAGACGCACGGAAAGTGCGGCGAGTGCGGGCTCGACATCGAGTGGCGCAGGCTGCGATCCGAGGGCGCCGCGCCGGCGTGGTTCGTCGAAGCCCGCAGCTCGCCTCGAAACATCGTCCGCCGCGCGTTCGGCACCCTCGCCCGCACCGCGCGGCCGTTCCGCTTCTGGTCATCGCTCGACCTTGCGCTTCCGATCTCGGTGCGCGGGCTCGTCGTCTTCATCGCGCTTCTCTGCCTGCTCGCGCACCTGACGATGGCAACGGTGCGATTGACGATTCATAGCCCCTTCGGGCCGCTGCCTCCGCTTCCCAACTCGGTCGAAACCGCACCGATCATCGGAAAGGTGGCGCTTGCGCTTCTCTGGCCGGCGGAAACCCTCGATGGGGCGGAGCTCGTCACGATGGCGTACCTCGACTCGGGAGAGACGGAACTCCTGCCCCTTCTTTGGCACTCTCTCTTGATGGCGTTCGCTGCGCTTCTGACGCCGGGCGGCGGCGAGTTCCGCTCGTTGGGGAACGGAGTGGGTTTCCTCGAGTGCCGACCGCTGTTCCCGAGTGGATTCATGGCTCCCGCGGTGCTCGGAATGCTCGTGGCGGGCCTGACGCCGCTCGCGATGCTCCTGCTTCCCGTCTCGCTTCGCCGGGCGCGCGTGCGCCCGAGGCACTTCGTGCGCATCGTCGCGATTGGACTCGTCATGCCGCTCGCAGTGCTGGTCACCACGTTGACGGTCACCCAATCGCTACAGTCGCTCGGGCTCGTGTTTCCCCAGGATCCGAACGACCACCTCTACCTGCTCGGCGAGTTCAGAGATCCCTACTACGCCTTCGTCGTGCTCTGCCTCTCGGGACTCCTCGGCACAATCTGGACCGTCGCCGCCGCCTCTCGGCACCTCCGGCTGCCGAACGCGCGCGCGGTCGGGATGTGCTGCGGCGCGATCTCCGCGCTCACGGCCGCGGTCGCCCTCGTCCTACTCTGAACGCGGCTCCGCATGCTCGCGCTTCAGGTGCGCGCGCAGCGCATCGCCGCCGAAGTTGTTCGCAGGATCGCTCCACACGCAGTGGACATGCGACGCGTCAGCGTTGGTCGAGTCGTACTCGATCGTGAAGCACGGCGTCGCGAGGCGGTAGTAGTGCGGCTTGTCGAGCAGGGTCTCACCGACGAACGCGAAGGCGAGCTCGCCCGCGTGCTTCGTGCGCCACGCGCGCAGCTGCGCATCGGCCACGCCCTCCTCGAGCAGCCCCGCGTGCACCGCAAGCAGCCTGTCGACGAGCGCCTTCTGCGCCTCGGTCATCGACGCCCGCGACACGCCCTTCATCTCGGGCGCCTTCGCGTCGGCCCCCACCGCCCAAAGCACATCGGCGGGCGTGCCGTCCATGATGCGCGCGGCCTTGCGCTGCGCGTCGTCGAACGACCGCACGAGCTCGAACGCCGCCTCGACCGCGGCGCCGAGCGGGCGCCTGCCCTTGTCGTCTCCGCGCGCGATCTCCGCGGGAAACGACCCCGTGAACATCGGCGTCACCGTCACCGCGTCGCCCACGCACGCTGCGTGCAGCACGAAGTGATGCCCCTCGATCTCGAACGCCCAGGCGGGGTCGGACGGCGCGCCGAAGAAGTGCACCGCGTAGAGATCGTCGCCGTAGGTCGGCGGCACGATGTCCGCCGCCTTCTCATCGGCGCCGTTGATCGCCTCGACCACGCGGATCAGGCGCCACTGCTCGCGGCCGGCCGCGGACAGGAAGGTGTCGACGAGCGCAAGCGTGGCCGCGCGCGTGTCCGCGTCCAT
>CAYMSD010000025.1:0-26264 GCA_964393015.1 uncultured Klebsiella sp. | reverse complement strand
GCCGCAAGTCCGGCCGCGCATGTGACGATTCCAAGACCGACGGCGAACGCGGTTGCCATGCGCATGGCTCCAATCGTCGCAGGAATCCTGTCACAATGGAAGCGTGACCGCGCCCCGCGCCCAACTCGCCTATTGCACGAATGTCCACCCGGGCGACACGCTCGCGCGGACGAAGTCGATGCTCGAGCAGCACGCGACGCGCGTGCGCGGGCTCTTCACGCCGCACGGCGAGCTGGGCATCGGGCTGTGGCTCTCGGCGCAGGCCGCGCGCGAGCTGCTCGCGGAGCCGGACGGCACCGCGCGGCTGCGCGACTGGCTCACGGAGCGGCACCTCGCGGTCCGCACGCTGAACGGCTTCCCCTACGGCGACTTCCACCACGAGACGGTGAAGACGCGCGTGTATCACCCGCACTGGGCCGATCCGAACCGCTCGCTCTACACGCTCGACCTCGCGAAGATCCTCGTCGGGCTCGTCGCGCAGGGCACGCGCACCGTGTCGATCTCGACCGTGCCGATCGGCTGGCGCAGCGACTTCACGAACGAGGGCTGCGGCGCGAGCGTCGGCCTCGCGACCGCGCAGCTCGAATGGATCGCGGAGCGGCTCGCCGAACTCGAGGAGCGATCGGGCGTGCGCGTGACGGTCGACCTCGAGCCCGAGCCCGGCTGCCTGCTCGACCGAGCCGAGCATGTCGTGTCGCTCTTCGACCAGTGCTTCAACTCGGACGAGACGCGCCGCCACCTCGGCGTCTGCCACGACATCTGCCACAGCGCCGTGATGTTCGAGGAGCAGGACGAGGCGCTCGCGCTCTACAGGCGCCACCACATCCGCGTCGGCAAGATCCAGGTGAGCGCAGCGCTCTCGTGCCATGGCGCGCCGAAGGAGATCAACGAACTCGCGCAGTTCGCCGAGAACCGCTACCTCCACCAGACCTGCGTGCTGGCGGGCTCGGGCGAGGTGCGCTTCTTCAGCGACCTCGACCTCGCGCTCGACGCGATGCCCGACGGCTTCTGGCGCACGCACTTCCATGTGCCCGTCCATCTCGACGCCATCGGCCGCCTCGGCACGACCGCGAAGGAGATCCCGAGCGCGCTCGTGATGGCGTCGCACGACGACCCGCCGTGCTTCGAGGTCGAGACCTACGCGTGGACGGTACTGCCGCCGCATCTCCGCGAGCGCGACCTCGCGGCGGGCATCGCGAAGGAACTCGCGTGGACGCGCGACGCGCTCGTCGATGCAGGATTCACGGTCGACGCGGAGCGCGCGCCGTGAGCACGCTGCGCGCCTGGCTTGAGATCATGCGCGTCGCGAACCTGCCGACGGTCGCGTCGAACGCCGTCGCGGGTGCGGCGATCGGCGGTGCGATCGGCGAGGTCTGCCCGACGGGCGCGTGCTGGACCCATGCGCCCGCAACCGCGCTCGCGGCGCTCGCAGTGCCGCCGCTCGCCTACACCGCGGGCATGGTCCTGAACGACGCCTTCGATGCATCGATCGACGCGCGCGAGCGGCCCGCGCGGCCGATCCCGAGCGGGCGCATCGCGCGCGGCACCGCGTTCCTCGCAGGTTTCGCGCTGCTCGGCGGCGCCGTCGCCGCGGCCCTTGCGACAGGCTCGGCCACCGTGCTCGCGCTCACCGCCGTGCTTGTGGCGGGGGTGCTGCTTTACGACGCCGTGCACGCGCGCAGCGCCGCGAGCGTCGTGCTGCTTGCGCTCTGCCGCGCGCTCGCAGCGCTTGTTCCGCTGGTCGCGCTCGCGCTGCCCGCGGAATCGGATGCCGCGGCCACGCGCGCGCTCGCGGCCGATCCCCGCGTCTGGGTGCTGCCCGCCGCCCTCGCGGCGTGGACGCTGCTTCTCTCGATCGTCGCACGCGGCGAGGTGGCGCGCATGCGCGCCGTGCCATCGCCCGACGCCGCACGCGCCTCGACACGCGAACGCGTCGTTCGCACGCTGACCTTCCTCGCGCCGCTCGCCATCTTCGCGGTCGCGGTCGGCCTCTTCCAGTCGCAGCGCATCGCCGACGCAACGCAGCTTCCGCTCGGCGCGTGGGTCGCGCTCGCCGCTGCGATCGGCGCGGGCTGGCTCGCGCAATCGGGGTGGAGGTCGATCCGCCGAAACCCCGCGCACACGCCGTCCGCCATCGGAACATGGATCGCGTGCCTCGCGCTTCTCGACGCGGTCGTCGTCGGCGCGGCGGGCGTCGGCGGGTGGGCGATCGCCTGCGTCGCCTTCGCGTTCCTGGCGCTCGATCTCCAGCGCAGCGTCGCCGCCAGCTGAGGCGTGCGCGAAAATCTTTCCTGCAAAAGTGTGGTGAATCCGAGGGGAGGCCTCGGACCGTGGGATGATGCGTCCGTTCCGCGGGGCGCCGTGCCCCGCCGCGCGCCGACCTCGCGTCGCGCGCATCACAGGTTCGCACCGAGCCCACGCTCGGGGAAGTCCGCCGGCCGCAGGCCTGCAGAGGGCTGTCCCATGGGCGCACGCGGTGCCGCAGCCCGGGCGCCGCTCGGGAAGGGAGGAGTGAGACATGTCCATCGACAGGAACACCGGAGGTCCACAGGCCGCTCCATCGCCAGGCCTCTTCTCGTGGCGCGGCGCGCGGCGGAAGTCCGCGGTCACAGCGCTCGTCCTCGCGGCGGGCGCAGGCGCAGGCGTCGGCGGCCTCTCGCTCTCCACGGGCTGCCAGTCGCTCGGGCCGATCATCGCGCCCGCCGTGGTGCGCGCCTGCATCGACATCATCCGCGGGCTCTTCAACCTCCCGCTCCTCGACCTGCCGCCCGGCTTCGTCCCATGCGGTCCCGCCGACCGCTGGGAGGAGCGCGGCGTGGTCACCGAGTTCTGCTTCTACTGCAGCGCCGCCGACCCCTACACGATGTACATGCAGGCCGACTGCGAGGGGCCGTTCTTCCCGCTCAAGGCCCGGCCCGTCGGCTCGCCCGAGCCGCTCACCTACGACGAGGCCATCTCCCTCGAGAAGTTCACCTGCGAGGAGCGCTTCCTGCGCCGCGCGCAGTCGGCCTACGACGGCTTCCACGGCCGCCTGCAGACCTCGATCAAGTCGCCGAACAACCGCATGCTCCCCGATCCGTCCGCATATCCGTCGCTCACGGTCCTCGTCGATGGAAAGCGCATCGGCGCGCGCACCGACTTCCCCGTGCGGTTCGGCGAGACCATCGAGCTCAGCGGCACCGTCGACGAGGTCGCCCACTACGCCATGACGGCGGGCGTCACGGAGCTCAGCTTCCGCGACGGCAACGACCGCTACGAGGTCGTCGTCAACCCGCGCTTCTCGGCCAAGCTCGTCTTCAAGAACGGCGAGTGCATCGAGAAGGGGCTGCTGTTCGCGCCCCTGCCATGAGACGCATCCGCTCCAAGACCGCCCCGCGCGCTCTGTTCCGTCCAACGGAGCCTCGGGGTCGGGCACACAGGCCACCCACCACTGCGGCGGCCCCGCGCGCGCACCCTGCTCGCGCGGGGCCTGCTTCGATCCTGTCTGTACGATTGCGGCGTGCCTCGCCCTGTCTGCGTCCTGAATGTCGTCGCGCTGTCGCCGAACCTGATCGGCGACGCGACGCCGCGCATCCGCGCCTTCGCGCGCAGCTCGGGCGGCGTGCGCACGCTCGTGCCGCCGCTGCCGGCCGTCACCTGCACGGCGCAGTCGACCATGCTCACGGGCCTCGACCCGGGCGGGCACGGCATCGTCGGCAACGGCTGGCACGACCGCGCCCTCGGCGAGGTGCAGTTCTGGAAGCAGTCGAACCGGCTGGTCCGGGGCGAGAAGGTCTGGGAGACGGCGCGGCGCATCGCTCCGGCCTTCACGGCTGCGAACATCTGCTGGTGGTACGCCATGCATGCGTCGACCGACGCGATGCTGACGCCGCGCCCCGTCTACAAGGCCGACGGCCGCAAGATCCCAGATTGTCTCACCACCCCCGCCTCGCTGCGCGACGAACTCCAGGCGAAGCTCGGCCAGTTCCCGCTGTTCCGATACTGGGGCCCGCTCGCGGGCATCGAGGCGACGGACTGGGTCGCGCTCGCTGCGATGCATGTCCTCGAGACCATGCGGCCGACGCTGTCGCTCGTCTATCTGCCGCACCTCGACTACGCGCTCCAGAAGGTCGGACCCGACCATGCGTCGGTCCGTCAGGAACTTCGCGAGATCGACCGCGTGGTCGGCGGCCTGATCGACCGCTGCGAGAAGCTCGGAGTGCAGCCGGTCATCGTGAGCGAGTACGGGATCGTCCCCGTGCGCGACGCGATCTGGCTCAACCGAGCGCTCCGCGACGCGGGCTACCTCAGCGTGCGCATGGAGGACGGGCGCGAGATCCTCGATCTCGAGCACTCGCGCGCCTTCGCGGTCGCGGACCACCAGGTCGCGCATGTCTCGGTGCGCGACGCGGCCGATGTCGCGGCGGTCGAACGCATCCTCGCGAGGATCGACGGCGTCGAGCGCACCCTCTCGGGCGACGCACGACGCGCTGCGGGCCTCGACCACGCACGCGCGGGCGACATCGTCTGCGTCAGCGCGGCCGACCGCTGGTTCGCCTACGGCTGGTGGATGGACGACGCGAAGGCGCCCGACTACGCGCGCACGGTCGACATCCACCGCAAGCCGGGCTATGACCCGTGCGAGCTCTTCTACGACCCGAAGCTCCTCTGGCCCGCGGGGCGCGCCATGACGAAGATCGCGCTGCGCAAGCTCGGGTTCCGCACGCTCCTCGATGTGATCCCGCTCGATGCATCGCTCGTGCGCGGCTCGCACGGCCGCGCCACGCAGGCGGTCGGCTTCGACCCCGTCCTGATCGGCGACCTGCCCGACCCCTTCCTCGAGCAGACGCTCCCGATGGCCTGCGTGCGCGACGCGATCCTCGCGGCATCGCTCGGTGGCGACCACGGTGCGGCCGTCGGCGCGGAGTTCACGGCGCCCACGCGCGCGCTCCTCCGCGGAGGCCGTTGATGCGCGTCTTCTGGGCGGTGCTCGCGCTGCTCGCGCTCGCGGGAGCGTGGTTCGTCGTCATGCCGCCCGCCCCCGACGCCGCGCGCGAGACTCCGCCCGCGACTCCGCCTGAAGCCGCGACTCCGCCTGAAGCCACGACTCCGCCTGCGCCCATGCCACGGCGCGCACCGTCGCCGGCGCAGTCGTCCACCGAGGGCGCGAACCCGCCTGCACCCGCTGCGGCGGAGCTTGACCCGCTCGCGCTTCTGCCTCCGCCCGCGTCCGCGGCACCGCCGCTCCCGACGGACACCCGCTCCCCCGCGGAAGTCACGCGCCGCATCGACGCACGCACGCTCGAGCTCGACGGCCGCTTCCGCATGGTCGGCAACGGCGGCCAGGACGACCCCTACCGCATCAACTGGGAACTGCTGACCTCGGCGGGCCCCTTCGTCGACCCTGCGCGCAACGCGCTCACGCCACCGCCATGGGTGCGCGCGCTCGACGGCGTCTGGGTCGAGATCTCAGCGTACTACTCGACCGCGGTGCGCGTCTCGTCGACGGAGAGCGTCCTCCTCACCCTGAACAGGTGGGACGGCTGCTGCCTCGGGCTGCCCCCCACGCCGTTCGACGCGATCGACACCTCGCTCGCAGAGCCGCTCGAGCTGCGCGGCCTGCACCTCTTCCGCTTCGGCACCTTCCGCGGCAGGCTCGAGGTCGAGCCCTTCACGGCAGGGCCCTATCTCCTCGGCCTCTACCGCCTCGAGGACGCGACCTTCGAGGCGCGGTGACGGCGCATCGGGTTCGGATGCACGCCCGCTACCCTACGACCGTGCTTCGCATCGGTCCCGTCGAACTCGCATCGCGCCTTCTCCTCGCGCCGATCGCGGGCCACACCGACATCGCCTTCCGCATCCTCTGCCGCGAGCAGGGCGGCGTCGGCGCCGCCTACACCGACCTCCTCAACTCGCGGGCGATCCTCAAGGAGACCTCGCGCACGCTCGATCTCGCGCGCACGAACGAGTCGGACCGTCCCTGCGGCATGCAGCTCTACGGCAACAGCGACGACCCGCTGCCAGAGGCTGCGGTCTGGGCCATCGACCACGGCGCGCAGATCATCGACATCAACATGGGCTGTCCCGTCGACAAGGTCGCGAAGAAGAACGGCGGAAGCCTGCTCCTGCGCGACTGCGCCAACACCACGCGACTCGCCGAGCGGATCGTGCAGGCCGTCGAGCGCCACGCAGGCGGGCGCGTCCCCGTCACCGCGAAGATGCGCCTCGGATGGGACCCCGAGCACATGGTCGCGCCGCAGCTGGCGCGGCAGCTCGCGGACATCGGAATCTCCGCGGTCACCGTCCACGGGCGCTACACCGTCCAGTTCTTCTCAGGCTCCGCCGACTGGCGCGCGATCGCCCGCGTGGTCGAGGCCGTGCCCGAGATCCCCGTCATCGGCAACGGGGATGTGACGACCCCCGAGGACGCGCGCGACCTGATCGCAACCGCGGGCTGCGCGGGCGTCATGATCGGTCGAGGAGCCCTTCGGACTCCCTGGCTCTTCAGGCAGGCGCACGCGCTCATCGAGCACGGTGTCGCCGCGCCCGAGCCACGCCTTGCGGAGAAGCTCGCGGTCGTGCTCCGCCACCTCGAGCTCGCGACGCACTACGACGGCCAGACGCGCGCCGCCACGAGGATGCGCCAGCACATCTCGTGGTACGGCAAGTCGATGGGACATGTGAAGCCCCTCAAGGAGGCGATCCGCACGGCGCCCGACCTCGCCTCCATGGTGCGGGCGCTTCAGGATGCCCGCGACCGCTTCGCGGCGCTCGACGCCCCGTCCATCCCCGCTTCTAGGACTGCGCTCGGCGGATCTGCGTGGGCAGAATCGGGTGATTTTTCCAAACGGATTTGCCCTTGAGGTTGCTTGCGCTACCTTGGGGGTCAAAGGGCCACGCTCCGGGCGTGGAAACAAACTGTTGCGTCGGCGGGAACCGACGCGACTGAGGAATAGGGAGGAACACAAGCACAGCTTGAGTTCCTTGGACCTGGGAGGGAGCTACAGATGCTGTCTATTGCACGCAGGACGCGGTTCGCCGCGGCCGTGGCTGCTGCCGCCGTTTCATCGGCCGGCTTTGCCGCCGCGCCGCCCATGCAACTCACCGTCAACACCGGGGCGTTCGGGAAGACCGTCCAACTCGACCCGAACTCCGTCTCCGCGGGCGGCGTGGGCACCTACTCGGGCGTCGTGCTCGGGACGGGCGGCACCTGGCAGCTCAACTACAACCTGACCGCATCGAGCGGCGCCTCGGTCGCCACGCAGGCGGGCACCTTCTCGATCACGAACCTGAGCGGCGCGGAGGCGATGTACTCGATCCGCCTCGTGCTTCCGACCTCCGCGATTCCAGGTGACCTCACCGGTCTCTTCAACGGATCGCTGTCGGGCACGCTGATCACGCAAGGCGCGGGCTACTTCCGCTCCATCGTCGGGCAGCCCGCGATGTGGGCCGCCACGACCGAATCGACGACCGTGGGCGAGCTCTTCACGGCGCCGTTGAACATCGTGCGGAACTCCTCAGGCGCCACCTCGCTCGGAACGCAGTCGTTCGGCGGCATGCAGCCATCGGCACCCGCGCCCGTCTTCGGCACGGATGTCGCCATCAACCTCAACTTCACGCTCTCGGCGAACGCCACCGTGTCGTTCTCGTCGTCGCTCGGCGGCGTGGGCGTCCCGGTCCCCGCTCCAGGCGCGATCGCGCTGCTCGGTGCGGCAGGCCTCGCGGTCGGCCGTCGCCGCAGGCGCTGAGCCGAAGTCACCCGTTCGACCTTCGCACCCTCAGACCATCATCCACCTGACTCACGATCGGAGAGAGCACAGCACCAGCCTGACGGGGCCGAACAGTCAGCCTGGCATCGCTTCCCAAGGAGTCTCCTACAGAGGACCACCCGACGGAAGCCACTGCGACGCAGTAACGCGAACCATCTGTGCCCCTTTCCGCCCGCCGCCCGACGCATCTGCGCTCGGGCGGCGTTTTTCTTGGGCCCCGCGGTTTCCCCGTCACTTGAGCCGCGGACGAGCCTCCCGTACGATTCTTCCCCCATGGCTCTGCGCTGCAACATCGTCACCCCGACGGAAAGCGTCCTCGACAGCGAGGCTTCGTACATCGAGTTCCCCGCGTGGGACGGACAGAAGGGCGTCGCCCCGGGCGCGGCGCCGTTCCTCGTGCGTCTCGGCGAGGGGCGCCTGAGGGTCGAGAAGTCCGGCGGCGCGGCGCTCTTCCTCCTCGACGGGGGATTCGCGCAGATGAACGGCGGCACGCTCACGATCCTCGCCGACTCGATCACGGCCGCGTCGGACCTCGCCGCGTCGGCCGCGGAGAGCGAGCTCACCGCGGCGAATTCCGAGGCGCTCCGCGTCGGCTCGCTCGAGTCTCGTGCGAAGGCGGAGCACCGCCAGCGCCTCGCGTACGCGCGCGTCTCGCTCGCCCGCAGCGGCCGACGCTGAACGAGATCAGGCGAAACGCAGCGTTTCGCCGTGACCCGCTATCCTCACGCCCATGAACGAGCATGATGCTCCCGCAGCCGCCGACGAGGCGACCACGCCTCCTGTCGCCGTGGAAGGCACGGACGCAGCCGCGCAGGGCGAGGAGGCCGCGCCCAGCGCGCCCAAGCGACGCCGCCGCGCAGATGCGGAGCACCCGTCGCTCTTCGCGATCAACCTCGAGGATCCCGAGCTTCCATCGCACACGATGCCGTTCCCCCTCCGGGTGGAGGCGGCGATCCTGCTCGCCGACAGGCCGATCTCCGACGCACGCATCGCCGAGGTGCTTGGTCTCGTGCCCGCCGCCCAGCGCGGCGCGAAGGACGCCGAGCCCGCGGAAGCGGGCGATGGAACGGAGCACGACTCGTCCGCGCTCGCGGCCCGCCGTCGCGAGGCCGTGCGCCTCGTCCGCGAGGCCGTCGATCTGCTGAACACGCAGTACGCGGAGACGAACCGCACCTTCCGCATCGAGAGCGTGTCGGGCGGACGCCAGATGCTCACGATCGCGGCCTACGGCCCGGTGCTCGCGCGCATGAAGGGCGCGCGCGCGCAGACGCGGCTTTCGCAGCCCGCGCTCGAGACGCTCGCGATCATCGCCTACCGCCAGCCCATCCTGCGCGCGCAGCTCGAGGCGATCCGCGGCGTCGCGTGCGGCGAGGTGCTCAAGAGCCTGATCGACCGCCGGCTCGTGAAGATCACGGGCCGCGCCGAGGAGGTCGGCCGTCCGATGCTCTACGGCACGACGCCCGAGTTCCTGCGCGTGTTCGGCATCGCGAGCCTGAGCGATCTGCCGCAGGCCAAGGACCTGAAGTAGTTCGAGCACCTAAAGCGGTTGAAGGATCCGGCGACGCCAGCCGTCGACTCCGACGATCCTCGTTCCGGGGACTCCGTCCCCGGGCACCCTTGGTTGTCTACTCCCACGATCCGAACCGCCCGACACGACACGCACGGGTGCCCTTGGACGAAGTCCAAGGAACGGATGATGCCAGCCGTCGACTCCGTCGGACATGATCCGCGCCAAGACAATCAAGGGCGGGCGCCCGAATCACGGCACGCCGTACATCGCGAGCGCCGAGTTGCGGTAGCGCGCGTCCTCGCTCACCTCGCGCACGACGAACGGCGCAAGCCACGCGGGCATCTCGAACCGCTCCTCTGCGGCCGACAACTCGACCTCCGCCATCACGAGCGGGCCGTCTCCCGCGCGCAGATCATGGAAGAGGTCGACCTCCCACACGAGCGCCCCGTCGCGCACGCGGCGACGCGTCTTCGCAAGCCGACGACCTTCCGTGTGCGGCCAGGCCACATCGAACTCCGCGCGCGTGATCTCGCGCTCCGTCTCCTCGCGCACCACGCCCGCCCCGCGCTTCACCGTGTGGAAGAACCGCTCCGCGCCCGATGGCTCGACGATGCGCCGCAATCGCCCTTCGGGAAACCCGAGCCGCGCAAGCTCGGCCTCGCTCGCCGCCTCGGGCGCGAGATAGCCCTGCTCGATCTCCCAGACCTCGACCTCCGCATCGCCTGGAACCGCGGGCATCGCGCGCAGCACCCACACGCGCTCGATCTCGCGGCCACCCTTCGCGCTCACAGCGCGCCCCACTGCGCCACGAGGTTCGCGAGCGCGTGCTTCAGGTTCACGTTCGCGCGGATCTCGCGCTCGAGGTCCGCGATGAGCGCCACGCGGGCGGCCGCGCAGGCGATGCCCGCGGCGTCGCCCTCGCGCGCAGCGTCCGCCAGCCGCGCCCGCAGCCGCCACGCGAGCGTGAGCATGGCGCAGCGCATGCCGAGCCTGTTCGCGGCTTCCTTCGACGCCTTCGGGTTCTCCTTCACGACGCGCTCCGCGAAGTCGTTCACGAGCTCCGCGAGGCGGTCCGCGAGCGTCGCGTCGAACGCGCCGCGCTCAAGCTTCTCGAAGCGCGGCAGGAGCTCGTCGCTCCAGGCGCGCAGCCCCTGCCTGTGCGCGAGCTCGGCGGTGCCGGGCGAACCCTCGCTGAACCCGGAGAGCCATGCGCGGTCGTCGTCGGGCACCGCATGCCGGTCGTACCACGCGCGCATCGCGTCGGCGTCGAGCGCGCGGAACGCCACGCGCTGGCAGCGGCTGCGGATCGTCGGCAGCAGCCGCTCCTCCTGCGTGGTCACGAGGAAGATGTAGGTCCCGGGCGGCGGCTCCTCGAGCGTCTTCAGGAGCGCGTTCTGGCCATAGAGGTCGAGGAGCTCCGCCTCGTCGACGATGAACACCTTGTGATGCCCGAAGTAGGCCGTGCGCCAGACGGGCGACTCGAAGCTCTTCCCGTCGCCGACCGTCCCGCCGATCATCAGCTCGCGCAGGAGGTCGAGCGGAATGTTCGTCTGCTTGCGGTCGCGCAGCTCCTTGATCGAGCTGTCGTCGGCGCGCTCCTTGGAGATCACATGGAGGTCGGGGTGCGACGACGCGTCGATGAGCTCGGCCACGCGCGAATCGCGCGGCGCCTTGAAGGCGGCCACATGCGCGTCGGTCGCGTCGGGGTCGAGGAGAAGGCGCGCGCATTCGAGCGCGGCCGTGCACTTGCCGACGCCCTGCGGCCCGTGCAGGATCCACGCGTGATGCATGTGCCCCGAGCGCATCGCGTGCACGAGCTGCGCCGTGGCGCCCCCCTGCCCGAAGAGCACGGGGCCCTCGTGGTGGACGGGCCGCTCGCGCGCCTCGGGCGGCGCATCGCCTGCGCGCGCACGACCCCTCGCGGCCTTCGCGGGCGCCTTCGCTGCTGCGGATGATGCGGCGCGCTTGGCCATGGGGCGCATCCTATGCGGGGCGGCGGAACGCTCCGCTCAGAACTCCGGCACCTCGACAAGGCGGCAGGACTGCGGGCGCGAGGGGCCCTTCGGGTTGCGTGGATCGGAGAGGATGAGCACGGGCTCGCCGTTCGTGAGGTGCGCGGGGAACCTGCGCATGAGGTCCTCGACCTCGGGCGCGAAGAGCGTCGAGCGCGCGTCGTAGGCGCGCCTGTCGAAGTTGCCCACCGTGACGATGCTCGTCTCGCGGTCCTCGTCGTGGTGGAACCACGCCTCGTGGCCCTTCGCGCGCAGTTCCGCGCAGTAGCGCTCCGCAGCGCGTCGCATCTCGCCGAAGTCCATGCCCTTCTCGCCGAAGGTCGACCACGCCGCCACCTGCAGCGTGAAGAGCGGCCGCACCTTCGGGTACCGCGCGCGCAGGTTGCGGATGTCGTGCGGCTTGACGACGGCCGACGCGGTGTCGGTCGTCGTGCGCAGCAGCATCGCGCCCGCGAATGGCCGCGCGCCGTTCCGCTCGATCGCCTTCACGCGCTTGAGCTCCGCCTGCGCGTCCTTGTCTGCTGGTGCGCCGAAGCGGCCGATCGCGATCGCGGACCCGCGGCCCACGCGCACGACCGCGGCCTGCGCAAGCTCCGGATACTCGCGCACGAGCTGCCCGCGGAACGCCGCGGCGCGCTCAGCGTGGTCGGGCTGCGTGAAGGTCGCGAGCATCACGGACCAGCGTCCGTCCTTCTGCCCGGCCGACTGCGTCGAGGGCGCAGCCTCGGCACCGCGCGCCGCACGCGAGCCCGTCGCGCCCTTCGCCCCTGCGCCCGCGAACGGCCCATCGCCGATCACATCGTCATTCGGGTCGAGGAGATCCTGCGACTCGCCCTGCGCGCGGCCCTTCGAGCCGAACGAGTCCTTCGAGCCCTGCTTCACGCCGTCGTTGCATGCGCCGAGCGCAACGGCCGCCGCACAGAAGAGCGCAAGCAGCCCGCGCCTGAGCAAGTTCGGTTCCTTCGTCATGACGCACAGGATGCCGTCTCTCGGAAGAATGTGCGCGGCTTGGCGCATCGATTGCCGACCTCGGCGCGAACTTGTCTCATAATGCATGTGTTTCCAGCCTCAGAACGGTGTTCTTAATGGCACCTTGGAAGTGGCGGGATTCCGCCACGATTTCTCTGCGTGAACTCGCAAGGAAGTGCCGATCTACAAAGGACTTAGAGGTTTATGCCAACTGGAACGGTTGTTCAAGTCGGAAGGGTTGTTCGGTCGATGCAAGGACGGGCAGGAAGAAGGCTCGACATCGCGTGGTTCGAGCCTGCCACCCGTGGATCCGAACCAGGATGGTTTGGCCTCGCAGCGGAAGGGCTCGGCGGATGGATCCGCAGGGCTCGTCCCAAGGAGTATCGCAATGCCTGACATTGGCAACCTCGGAAATCTCAGTTCGTCGGTGGCTGCGGGTTACGCCGCCAGCATCCGCACGACTGGCGAAGCGGCCGCTCGCCGCACGGCCGACTCGGCTCCCGCCGCGCCAACCCGAACGGGTGACCGCGTCGAGGTGTCGGAAGTCGCGCGCTGGCTCGACGAGATGAATCGTCTGCCCGCGATCCGTGAGGACAAGGTCGCGTCGGCAAAGGCCGCGATCGCAAACGGCTCGCTCGACACCGACGAGAAGCTCGCGATCGCGATCAGCCGCATGATCGAGGAACTGTGAGCCGCCGCGCGCGGAGACGCGCGTGACGCACGACATCGGCGAGTCGGGCCGCTCAATCCCGACTCGCCCCCAAGCCCCGCTCGGCGCATGCCCGGCGGGGCTTTTGCTTGCGCGGTGCGCATCGGCGACGGCAACGCGGCTGCGTCCCGTACGATTCCTCCCATGCTTCGTGCCAGCGCCACAGCGCTTCTTGCGCTCGCCGTCACAAACCTCTCGCACGCACAGCAGCCACCCGTGAACGGCATGCGGCCCAGCGACCCCGCGCGGCATGCGCTGGTGGGCGCAACGGTGATCGTGGCGCCGGGCCAGACCCTCGAGAAGGCGACCATCCTCCTGAAGGACGGCGTGATCGAGGCCGTCGGCGCGGATCTCGCCGCACCCGCGGGCTATCGCGTGCACGACCTCGCGGGGAAGACGGTGCTTGCCGCCTTCATCGAACCTGCGCTCGTGGTCGACTCCGCGGAGCAGCACGCGGCGGCCTCGCGCGCGGTCGGCGCGCACTGGAACCAGCATGTCACGCCCGAGGTTCGCGGCGCGGACCTCGTTCTTCCAGACGCAGCGCTCGACGCGCTGCGCGCGCAGGGCTTCGCGCTCGCGCGGCTCCTTCCAGAGGACGGCATCTTCCGCGGCACATCCGACCTTCGGCTCCTCGGCCGCGCGTCGGAGCGCGTCCTCCCCCGCGACTTCGCGGGCACGCCCGTCCAGTCGATCGGGCCGCGCGTCGTCGACTTCAGCCAGTTCGCGGCGCAGACCCCGGGCATCCAGCCCGCGCGCGGCGACCGCGACGGCCGCTATCCGTCGAGCCTCATGGGCTCCTACGCGCTCATCCGCCAGACGCTCTCCGACGCAGCGTGGCGCGCGGAGTCGCGCGCGGTCGTCGACTCGCTCGCCCTTCCGCCGGAGGACATGAACGCGCTCGAGGCGCTCGTTCCCGTCGTCGACGGCGCGCACGGCGTGGTGGTCGACGCGTCCGACGAACTCGATGTGGCGCGGCTTGTTCGCCTCGTGCGCGAGCACGCGCCGAAGGCAGCGATCGCCGTCCTCGGCGGCGGGCTTGAGTTCCGCGCCTTCGCGGAGGTCGCCGCGACGCTCGAGTCGACGGGCTCCACGCTTCTTCTTCCCATCGATTTCCCGCAGGCGCCCGACCTCGTCTCGCCGATGGCGGCCGACACCATCTCGCTGCGCGACCTGATGACCTGGCGCCACGCGCCGACGAATCCGAAGCGATTCATCGCGCAGGGCGCGACCGTGGCGCTCACCACGCACCGCATGCAGGACAAGGGCGCGTTCCGCAGGAAGCTCGCGGACGCGATCGCGCATGGCCTCACGAAGGACGAGGCGCTTGCGGCGCTCACCACGACGCCCGCGCGCGTCCTCGGCGTCGAGAGCAGGGTCGGAACGCTCGAGCGCGGCAAGATCGCCAACATCCTCGTCGCGGCGGGCGACCCGTTCGATGCGGAGACGAAGTTCGAGGGACTGTTCGTCGCGGGCGCGCCGACCGTGACGCCGCCCGAGGCGCCCGCGCTCAAGGCGGGTTCGTTCGCGATCGCGGCGCTCGGCGCCACGCCGAAGCCCGTCGCCGCCGACCTCCGCCTCGCGATCGACCCGAAGGCGGGTTCGATCAAGGCGACCTGGACGGAACCGAACGCGGACGCCGCGAAGCCTGACGAACCCGCGACGAAGGAGCGCAGCGCCACGGCGAAGCGCGCGAGCGTCTCGGGCGACGGCCGCGGCTCGGGCATGTTCGACGGCGCGCCGTTCGGCTTCGACGGACAGGTGCGCGTCTCGTTCGCAGGCGCGGGCGACGGCGCGACGCTCACCGTCGAGGATGGAACGGGCACGCGCGCGAGCTTCTCGATGACACGCGTCGCTGCGACGGACGACACCGCTGCGAAGGAGGACGAGAGGCCGCCACAGGACGCCAAGCCTGAAGATGCCAAGCCTGAAGACGCGAAGCCCGAAGGCGCGAAGCCCGAAGACGCGAGGGACGAGCCCGCGGACGACGCGGAGAAGGCTGCGCGCGCGGCGCTCTGGCAGGAGGCACTTCCGTTCCCGTTCGGCGAGTACGGCGTGATCGTGCGACCGACCGCGACGAAGGCGATCGTGAAGGGCGCCACGATCTGGACGCTCTCGGACAGCGGCACGCTCGTCGACGCGGACATGCTCGTCGACGGCGGGAAGATCGTGGCGATCGGCAAGGACCTCGCCGTCCCCGCGGACGCAGCCGTCATCGACGGCCGCGGCATGCATGTGACGCCGGGTCTCATCGACTGCCACAGCCACACGGGCATCTCGGGCTCGGTCAACGAGGGCACGCAGGCCTCGACCGCCGAGGTCGGGATCGGCGATGTCATCGACCCGACCGACATCAACTGGTATCGCCAGCTCGCGGGCGGCCTCACGGCAGCGAACCAGCTGCACGGTTCCGCGAACCCGATCGGCGGCCGCAACGCCGTCGTGAAGCTCCACTGGGGCGAAGGCGCAGAGCGCTTCCTCTTCGACGAGGCCCCCACGGGCATCAAGTTCGCGCTCGGCGAGAATGTCGTGCGCTCGAAGTCGCGCTATCCGAACACGCGCATGGGCGTCGCGACCTTCCTCGAGGACTCGTTCAAGGCGGCGCAGGCGTACAGGGCGCGCCAGCAGGCATACGCGGCGCTCGACGAGGCGGCGCGCGCGAAGACGCTTCGCCCGCGCGTCGACTTCGAGCTCGAGGCGCTCGCGGAGATCCTCGAGGGAACGCGGCTCGTCCACTGCCACAGCTACCGCCAGGACGAGATCCTCATGCTTCTCGATGTCGCGGACCGCTTCGGCTTCCGCGTGGCGACGCTCCAGCATGTGCTCGAGGGCTTCAAGGTCGCGCCCGAGATCGCGCGGCACGGCGCCGGCGCGTCGAGCTTCAGCGACTGGTGGGCCTACAAGATCGAGGTGATGGACGCGATTCCGTGGAACGGCGCGATGCTCCACAACGCGGGCGTCCTCGTCAGCTTCAACAGCGACTCGGACGAGCTCGCGCGGCGCATGAACATGGAGGCCGCGAAGGCGGTGCGCTATGGCAACCTCTCGCCTGAGGACGCGCTGAAGCTCGTCACGCTCAATCCCGCGAAGCAGCTCCGCATCGATCACCGCACGGGCTCGCTCGAGGTCGGCAAGGACGCGGACTTCGCGGTGTGGAACGGCGACCCGCTGAGCGCCTTCACCCGATGCGAGGAGACCTGGGTCGACGGCGTGCGGCGCTATCGACGCGCGGACGACGAGGCCGCGCGCGCGGAGGTGCGCAAGGCGCGCGCCGACCTGATCGCGAAGGCCACCGCCACGCCCGCCGAACGCGCGGGCCCCGCTTCGGGCGACGCACCGAGATCGCGGCGCGGACGGCCGGGCCTCCTCGACCGCATGCTCGAGGAACGCGAGGAGACCATCTGGCTGCGCCTCGCGCGCGGACAGGACCCGTTCGCCACGCGCCAGGGCGAGTGCGGCTGCGGCGATCTCGTGATGGGACTTCCCGCCTCGGAGGCGGAGCTGCTCGAGTCCTCTGGCGCGCGCGAGGGCGTTGAATCCTCCGCCGTCCAATCCACCATCGGAGGCATGCGATGACCCGTCGAACCTCTCCGTTCCTCCGCGCCTGCGCGCTCTCGGCGACGCTCTCCGCCGCGATGATTTCCACAGCTCCAGCGTTCGCGCAGAGCGACATCGTGCCCGCACCGAAGCAGTCGCGGCCCGTCGCCATCGTGAACGCCACCGTGCACACGGCCACGGTCGACGCACCGCTCATCGAGAACGGCCATGTCGTCTTCGACGGTGGGCGCATCATCTCGGTGGGCGCGGGTGTTCCCGAGCTTCCCGAGAACTGCGAGATCGTCGACGGCCGCGGCATGCATCTGTCGCCCGGCTTCTGCGCGATGCCGACGCAGCTCGGCCTCGTCGAGACGCTCTCCGTCGTCTCGACCGACGACCGCAGCGAGTTCGGCGACTTCCGCCCCGAGGCCGTGCCCGCCATCGCGATCAATCCCGACAGCGACCTCCTCACCGTGGCGCGCGCGGCCGGCATCCTGCTCGCCGTGGCGACGCCCACGGGCGGCGTCGTCGGTGGCAGCGCGTCCGCGATCAGGCTCGACGGGTGGACCCCCGCCGAGATGACGGTCGATCCGTCGGTCGGCGTCGTGGTGACCTGGCCCATCGTCGAACCCGCGCGCGTGGTCGGGTCTCGACGCTCGCCCGACGAGCAGCGCCGTCGCGCCAAGGAGGACATCGAGCGGATCGGCCGCTTCATCGACGAGATGCGCGCCATCATCGATGCGCGTGCGGCCGATCCGTCGGTCGACCACGACATGCGCGCCGATGCGATGCGCGCCGTGCTCTCGGGCGCGGATCCGATCTTCATCCGCATCGGAAGCACCTCGCAGATCGAGAGCGCCGTCGCGTGGGCGAAGTCGCGCGGCCTGCGCGCCGTGATCGTCGGGGCGGAAGGCGTCGAGGCCGCGATTCCCTTCCTGAAGGCGGAGGGAGTCCCCGTGGTCGTCACGAGCGTGCATCGCCTCCCCGGCGCGCGTCACGCGGCGACGGACGCCGCTTTCACCCTTCCGAAGGCGCTCGCGGACGCGGGAATCCTCTTCTCGATCGCGACCGACGACGAACCAGGACACGAGCGGAACCTGCCGCATCACGCGGCGACCGCCGCAGCGTTCGGCCTCGACCGCCACGCCGCGCTGCGCGCCGTGACCGCGAATCCGTGCGTGATCGCCGGGATCGGCGAACGCTACGGCACGATCGAACCGCTGAAGAGCGCGACGATGATCCTGACGCGCGGACACCCGCTCGAGATCACGAGCGGCGTCGCGGCGGCGTGGATCGACGGCCGCTCGATCGAGCTCTCCTCGCATCAGTCGCAGATGAAGCGGAAGTACGAGCAGAAGCCCGGGATGACGGGCGAGGGCGCGACGCAGCCCGACGCGCCGGGCAAGTCGGAGTGACGGGCGCCGCGCTCACCAGTCGATGCGGCCGACGGCCTCGAGCGGCGCTCCCGACGGAGGCATGAGCCTCACAGCGATCTCGAGCGCGGAACCAGCCGCGGGCGGCGTCCGCCAGCTCGGTTCGACGCGCACGAGGTACTGCTCGAGCGTGGCGTCGTAGCGACGGTTCGCGTCGGCGACGGTTCGCAGCGGGAACTCGAAGACGAGCGTCTCGGGATCGGAACCCGGGGCCACCACCACGACTCGGAGGTTTCCCGCGAGCCGCGCGGGGGCGCCCGCCGCGTCGATCGCGTCGAGGCGGAGGTCGATCGACGGCCGCTCGCGCGAGGCGGTCCGGTTCACGCGGCTCAGGGTGGAGATCTCGATCGTGCGCGCCGTGTGGGCTGCAAGCGGTTCGCCGAACACGATGCCCGCGCCCGAGGCGGTGGAACCGATGCGGTCGCTCCCTGCGTTCGAGGTCGGGCGCGCAGGCGTCGCCTCGGATGGGTCGGTCTCCCGCTGCCTGCAGCCGAACAGGAGCGCCGCCGCCACGATCGGCGCCACGGCAGCGCCCGCAACGGCGCCGTGGAGCGGTCTCGGTCGGCGGCGGTTGGAATCTCGCTTCACGCGAAGTGGCTCCCTCGGGTTGCGTGCGGCGCGCTCGGCGCGGGTCCACCCCGCCGCCACCGTTGGCTACGATGCGGGCCACGCGAAGACTACGCGCGGCGCGCCGTCCGCGCATCGAGGGAACCTCCATGGAGCCAACACCCATGCAGTCCAGGACGCAACCCCTGCACATCCCTTCCGCAGCCCCCGCGACGCCGCACCGACTTCCGCTCCCACGCTCGTTGCGGCGCCTGGCCGCGCTGGTCGCGCTCGGCGGAGCCGCGCTCCTCGTCACGCAGCCCCTCGCCGGCTGCGAGTCCGGCTCGCGGCGGCCCGTGTCCGAGCGCCAGTCGAGCGAGAAGGCGCGCTCGACCAAGGATCGGCCGAAGTGGGACGACCGTTCCGATGCCTCCTCGCCCGACAGGCCATGCGGCCCACGCGCTGTATACTCCGCCGCCCATGCTTGAAGCAGTCGCCTTCGCCCCAGGAACGCGCGTCCGCGTGACGCAGCAGATGCCGCAGACGCACGCCGTCTGGACCACAGCCATCGAGGGCACGGTCTCCCGCTATCGCCAGGCGAAGACGGGCTCCTGGTTCGCGCACGCGAAGTCCGACAGGCTCTGGCTCGACCGCCTCGAGCTGCGCAAGGACGACGGCGAGATCGTGACGCTCAACCTCGACAGGTACAGCGTCGTCGAATCCCTCTGAATCTCCGCGATTCGAGCGGGCAGACGGTTCACGCGCCGCGCGCGCCGGAGATCGCGAGCGCCTGCCGGCCGACCGTGCACGCCGTCATGCGACCGCGCCATGCGGCGTTCATCTCGCCTTCGATCCAGTCGTTGAGCCTGTCGATGCACACGCCCTCGACCTCGGCCGCGAGCTCGCCAAGCGAACGGCAGCGCCCAAGCCGGTACCAGTCGCTCGCGAGCGCCGCCGCGCGCGCCGCCGAGCTCTCGCCGTGCATCACGAGCCTGCTGTGCATGCCCACCTTGGCGCGGCGGAACTCGTCGTCGCTCACCCCGTGCTCGAACCGCTCGAGGACGCCGAGCATGGTGTCGACGGTCTCCTGGGCGCGCTCGGGCGTGCTTCCCGCGTAGAGCGCCACCATGCCGCGGTCGCGGCCGCCCGCGTAGCCCGCGTTCACCGCGTAGCAGAGGCCGCGCCTCTCGCGCACTTCCGTGAAGAGCCTGCTCGAGGTCTCTCCGCCGAGGATGTTGGTGGCGAGGCGGCACAGGAGCGACGCAGTCTCGCGCTCGCTCGGCGCGGGAAGCCCGATCGCGATGTGCGTCTGGTTCGACTCGTCCTCCTCGTGCGCCACGCCGCCGACGGGTTGGCCCTTGGCCATGACATCGGCGGCCGTGCCGTGCCAACCGCCGAGGAGCGCGTCCATCCGCTTCGCAACGCTGTCCGCGTCGACGGCGCCCGCCACGGAGAGGATCGAGCCGACGGGTCGAACCCGCTCCGCCCACGACCCGCGGAGGGCCTCGATCGTCGCGCGCTCGAACGCAGCGCGATTTCCATAGCCCGACCTGTTGAACGGCGGGGGAAGATGCCGTTCGCGCAGCCTCAGCGAGACGCGATGCTGCGGGTCGTCCTGCAGGCTCTCGAGCGACTGGATCGCGAGGCTTCGGACCGCGTCGAGGGCATCGCCGGGAAGGTGCGGCCGGACGACGAGGTCCGAAAGCAGCGCAAGGGCGTCGTCGATCCGCGAACCGATGGTCGTCGCGCCCACGACGAGATGGACGGACGCCGCCGACACGCTGCGCTGGACGCCCGCGCGGTCGAGCGCATCGCTGAACTCCTTGCTGTCCCTTCCACCCGCCCCACGCTGCGCGAGTTCGGCCAGCATGCTCGACCAGCCGTCGCCCTCCTCGCCGTCGCGGTCGGAGGCGTTTCCAGCGGGAAGCAGCCAGCTGACCGCCGCGGTGCGGACTCCGGGCATCTCCTCCACGAGCAGCGGCATGCCGCACTCGAGGATGCGGGCGTGGATCCTGTTTCCCGCGTGGGCAATTGCTGCAGGTGAGGGCATTCGGGGGGTACTCGTCGGTCTAGGGGGAGGCCAACAGGGCGCCGATGGGCGCGGGAGGTGCGGCAAGACCGTGGTTGCGATCCTGCGCATCGCAGCGGCTGAGCGTGGCGCGCGCCGCGGAGGAGGGGCGGGACCGCGTGTCCGCGATCGCCTGCTTCCCTGGAAGAACTTCGCCGGCTCGAGTCGCTTCTCTGGCTCGAATCACTTCTTGAAGTGGTCGGCGTTGATCTGGATGTACTTGCGCCACTCGGCGGGCACATCGTCCTGCGGGAAGATCGCCTGCACCGGGCACTCGTCGACGCAGAGGCCGCAGTCGATGCAGGTGTCGGGGTCGATGTAGAGCTGCTGGGCCTCCGCGTACGCCCCCTCCTTCTTGGTGGGGTGGATGCAGTCGACCGGGCAGACCTCGACACAGGCCGTGTCCTTGGTTCCGATGCAGGGCTCGGTGATCACATGCGCCATGTTGCGTGCTCCGTCCTTGATGCGCGACGCGATGGGCGCGCGCCGATGTTGATGAATGCGAGCCCGCGTTCGCGCGATGCACGACGCAGGCGTCCCGAACGCCGAGCGAAGATGATAGCGCACGACGGCGCGCCCTGAGGCGAAGCGTGCAGGCGCGAGGGTGCGCGGAATCGCCTGCAAAACAGCCCAAAAATGCCGGAGGCCGCCATGGCGGCGGCCTCCAAGCATCGTTCAGAGCGTCGAAGACTTCACTTCTTGGCGGCCTTCTTGCCAGCCTTCTTCGCGGTCTTCTTGGCGGCCTTCTTGGTGGCCTTCTTCGCAGTCTTCTTGGCGGCCTTCTTTGCGGCCTTCTTCTTTGCAGCCATTGTTGGCTCCCTTGCTTGGTTACGCTCTTGGTGTCGGAGTGAGGCAGCAGCCGGCGTAACGGAGCTGTCGCCACAAGGAGTTATACCCACATCGGTCGCAGAGCGAAAGTCACTTGACAGAAATCTGCAACATCGTCGTCAAGAGCCCGGTCGGGCCACCGTCGACGACCCACGAAGGAAGGATGAACGATGGCCGTTCGGATGGTGCTCGTCGGTGCCGGTGGCAGGATGGGATTGCGCATCGAGGCGCTCTCCGCGAATGACCGCGAGGTCGCGATCGTGGCGCGCGTTTCCCGTTCGGCGCCGCTGAAAACGCGGCTCTCGCACGGCGCGTGCGGTGTGGTCGTCGACTTCTCCTCGCCCGAAGGAAGCCTCGAGGCGCTGGCGATCGCCCGCGAGACAGGCGCGGCGCTCCTCGTCGGAACCACCGGCCTCGGCGAGGATCGCGCGGAGGCGCTCCGCGCCCTGGCGGAGACCAATGCCGTCCTGCTCGCTCCCAACACCTCGCTCGGCGTGGCCGTGACGCGGCGGCTGGCGCGGATCGCCGCCGAGCTGCTCGGCCCCGCGGGCTGGCGCGTCGACATCGTCGAGAGCCACCACGACCGCAAGAAGGATGCGCCCTCGGGCACCGCGATCGCGCTTGCCGCCGAAGTGCGGGCAGGCGGGATTCCGCTTGAAAACGAGCGAATTCATGCGATCCGCGCCGGCGACACCGTGGGCGAGCACGAGCTTCGCTTCGCGGGCCCGGGCGAGCGGCTTCACATCGTGCACGAAGCCCAGTCGCGCGACCTCTTCGCCCTCGGGGCCCTGAGGGCCGCGCGGTGGCTCGACGGCCGTGCGCCGGGCTGGTACACGATGGACGATGTCCTCGCGCGGTGACGGGTCACGCCGCGCGGAGACGGGTCACGCCGCGCGACGGTTGTTCGAGTCGGTCTGCTCGGAATGCGTCGTGTTCGACGGCGCATCGGCCCGCTCGCGCCAGTCCTCGACGCGGCCGCCGAGGTTCAGCTCACTCGGCATGGTCTTGCGATAGCCGAGCTTGCGCACCACCTCGAGCACATCGCTCCAGCTGGGGAAGCCCTTGCCGTTCACGCGCTTGAAGGCGTCGATCGCCATCAGGAACATGAACTGCTCGCGGTTCATCTCCCCTTCCTCTGCGTCGCGCACGAAGTCGCTGAGGCGCTTCCCAGGCCCGCGGCGTCGCTCGAGGTTGGTCGGCTCCGCGCCCACCGTGCCACGGCGGTCGAGGCCGAGGCGTCGGTCGACGACCTCGCCGGAGCGACGGTCTCCTCCGCGACGGTCGGCCGCGGAGGTGTCGGTCGGTGCCCCGTCGGCCGTCGGGTTGACGAGCTCGCCCGGCCCGAAGTCGCCCTGCTCGAAAGTGCCTTGATCGAAGTCACCGTGCATGTGTCTACCTCCTAAAGGTGCCCGAAGGAGGGGGCTCGGCACCACCGCTCCGTGTCGCGTATCGGTTCCATCGGGGCGGGTCTTCAGGCGAACATGCCGCGCGGCGCCTCGGGGAACCTTCCCCGAACCGGATGCGGGCGCACTGCGTTCGATCGGTTCCAGCGGCGGGGCGCACCCTGGGCCGTCGGAGCGCCGTTGTTTCCGACCCACCCCTCTCAGCCGAACCTGCGCTGCAGCGCCTCCCCAATTCGGAGAGAATCGCGGTGTTCGGCCGAAACCAGTGGCGGCGATGGGCCCGAGGCCACCGCCGACCGCGCGAAAGTCTCCCGACTCACCACTCAGCGAGCGACTCGTAGTGACCACAAGCAGCCCGAAACCGCCCTTCCGCTTCGGCCCCTTCCTCCTCGGATGGCTGTTCCCAGGCCTCGGCCACATCATGTCGGGCAACGCCAGGCGCGGCCTCTACGCGATGTCAGGCATCCTGATCCTCTTCGTCACGGGGGTCGCGGTCGGCGGCATCGACTGCGTCGACCGCAAGGAGGACAGGCTCTGGTTCTTCGGTCAGGCGGGGGCGGGGCCGATCACCCTCGCAGTCGGATACGCGAACGACACGCTGCTCAAGACAGGCTCCGCCGCCCCCATGCTCGAGGCGCCCAGCGTTCCCGGAGGTCCGCGCGTGTCGGTGAGCGCCTTCAAGGGCATCGCCCACGCAAACGACTTCGGCACGCTCCTCGTCTTCCTCGCGGGGCTTCTGAATGTCTGCGTGATGCTCGACGCCGCCGTACGCGAGCCGTCGAGCGATGCCCCGACAAGCGGACGACGCGCGAATGACGGCACGCCGAGGCCAGCGCCCGCATCGCCTGCCGCTCCGACCGCCTCGGGTGGCGGAGGTGGCGCGTGAACCTCCCCCTCGGCATCCTCGCGGACACGCTCGCGCCGACCACGCTCCTGGCGTGGAAGCCGTTCCTCCAGCCAGCTCCCGGCGTCGACCGCTGGTGGTGGCTCCTCATCATCCCGACGGCGATCGGCATCTCGCTCGCCTACAAGGCCACGCGCTCCGTCGAGCTGGCGCAGGTCCCGCGCGACGCGGCGCGCATGTCGCTCCAGATCATCGGTGCGATCGTGGCGAGCGCGGTCTTCCTCTATCTCCTCGTGATCGTGCTGCTTCCGATGCTTCCGGCCGAGTGAGCGCGGCATCGGTCACGCGGTCTTGCCGCGCCGCATCGCATCGCGCAGCGCGAGGAAGCCAAGCATGAGCGCCGCGAAGAGCGCCGTGTTGCCGAGCGCGCCCGGCCAGAGGATGCCCCGCTCCGTGGGGCCGCCCGCGCGGTTCCCGCGCATCGCGTCCTCGGCGGCGTTCACGATGCTCGAGTCCTGGTCGTCGACCTCCGCGGGCATGGGAAAGTTCTGGTCGAGCCGCGACACGACCCACCGCATGCGCCACGCGGGCAGCGGCCAGCCCGCCGCGAGCGTGCCGATCCGCAGCATCGGGGTCTCGGGATAGGGTGGCGGCGGCG
Source organism: uncultured Klebsiella sp. (assembly GCA_964393015.1). Lineage (GTDB taxonomy): Bacteria > Planctomycetota > Phycisphaerae > Phycisphaerales > SM1A02 > QWPT01. The sequence continues at coordinate 2,002 of CAYMSD010000025.1, read as the reverse complement.
GTTCGGCCCACGCAGGCAGTTCGCCCTCGTCGAGAGGCGACGAGAGCGACGCCTCCATCCGCTGCAGGTTCGACCAGCGCAGGCCGAGCGCCTCGTCGCGCGCGTTGAACCAGCCGTCCGTGCCCCGATAGATGGTCGTGATGCGCCCGCCCTGCCCGCGCTCGAGGCGCAGGAGCGGGATCCACACGCCCGCAGCGGTGGCGGCCGCGCCGACCGCAAGCGCGATCGCAAGTCGGGCGACGATGCGAACGACGCCGCGCGCGGAGGAGCGGGCGGAGGAGGAAGTCATGGGCGCATTCTGCAATACTTCGCCTGTGCATGCTTTCCCCGAACGGCTTCACAGGCTCGTCCAGCGTGGAATCTCAGAGATGGGATTCACGCAGCCGACGCCGATCCAGGCGTCCTTCATCCCCGCCGCGCTCGGCGAGGAGGGTGCGACGGGCGGCGGCGCTGTCGGAGATCTCGTCGGACTCGCCCCCACTGGCACGGGAAAGACGCTCGCCTACGGAATCCCGCTTGCCGACCATCTGCTGAAGAACAAGCCCGTCGAGACGGGCGGCAGGCGGCGCGACCCGCGCACGCGGCTGCGCGCCGTCGTCCTCGTGCCGACGCGCGAGCTTGCGCAGCAGGTCGCGGAGGAGCTGCGGATGCTCGCGCGCGGCTCGCTCCTGCGCGTCCTCGCGGCCTACGGCAAGGTCTCGCTCCTTCCGCAGAAGGAGGCGCTCGCGAAGGGCGTCGACATCGTGGTGGCGACGCCGGGCCGCGCGCGCGAACTGATCGAGCTCGACGCGATGACGCTCGCGCATGTCGAGCGCATCGTCTGCGACGAGGCGGACCGCATGCTCGACATGGGCTTCCTGCCGCAGGTCGAGTGGGTGCTCGCGCGCATTCCCGAGGGGCGGCCGAAGTGGCTTCTCTCGGCGACCCTGCCGAAGCCCGTCGAGGACCTCGTGCACAAGATGCTCGCGAAGCCCCGCAAGATCGAGGCGGGCGAGCGCAACCGCGCTGCGGTCCACCTCGCGCATCGCCGCATGCTCGTCGACGAGACGCTGAAGACCCCGGCGCTCCTGTCGCTCCTCAACCAGGAGTCGCTGCGCCGCGGCATCGTCGTCTACTGCGCGAGCAAGCGGCGCACGGGCTGGGTCGCGGGCGCGCTGCGCAAGCACGAGGTCTCGGTCGCGGTCGTGCACGGCGACCGCTCGCAGCTCCAGCGCGAGAAGGCGCTCGAGAGCTTCGCGCACGGACGATGCCGCGTGCTCGTCGCGACGGATGTCGCGGCCCGCGGCCTGCATGTGCCGGGAATCAAGCTCGTCGTCAACTACGATGTGCCCGTCTCGCCCGAGGAGTGGATCCACCGCGTCGGCCGCGCGGGCCACGGCGGCGGAGAGGGATCGAGCATCACCTTCGTCTCGCCCGAGGAGCGCGCGCGCTGGGAGGCCGTGGTCATGCTCGCGCGCCCCGAGTGGGACGCGATGGAGACGCCGGAGGACCTCGCCCAGTTCATGCGCGACCGCGACCGCGCGCGGCACGACCGCGCCAAGGACGAGGAGGCGCGCGTGATCGCGGAGTTCGAGGCGAAGGCGCGCGCCGAGCGCGACAAGGCGAAGCGCCTCAAGGAGGCGGCGCGCAAGCGCAAGATGACGGCCACTCGTCACGACTCGAAGCAGTTCCGCGGCACCCGCTCGAACACGCCGATCGCGAAGGACCAGAAGCCGGGCTCGGGCGTGAAGCGCAGGGGCGGGTGAGCGGACCGGCGGCTGCGACCGCTCGCCCTCGTGTACATCACGATTCTTCGGCGTCGACGGCTGACATCATCCGTTCCGCAGACTGCGTCCTCACTTCGTTCGGACTCCGTCTGACGGGCACTCACGGTTTCAGCCTCCGTTGGCGTGCTGCGTTCGATGGGGAAGTCTCTCACGGAGGCACCGGGGCCCGGAGAGGAACAAAGCTCCTTCGGTTCGGACGCGCGCCGCGCGCAACGGATGAGATGCCAGGCCTCACT
>CAYMSD010000024.1:24345-37514 GCA_964393015.1 uncultured Klebsiella sp. | reverse complement strand
TGTCTGCTGCGCGGGTTCGCGGCTCTTCGTCGAGGAGTCGATCCACGAGGACTTCATCGACCGCCTGCGGAACCGCATGCGCTCGCTGCGCGTGGGCGACCCGCTCGACAAGAACACCGATGTCGGCGCGATCAACTCGAAGGCGCAGCTCGCGACGATTCAACGCTTCTTGAAGGCGGGCTCCGACGAGGGCGCGGAGAAGTTCGAGGTCGCGTGCGACCTGCCGAAGAAGGGCTTCTGGTGCCGTCCGTGCATCTTCACGGGCGTGCAGCCGTCGCACACGATCGCGCGCGAGGAGATCTTCGGCCCCGTCCTCAGCGTGATGACCTTCCGCACGCCCGAGGAAGCCGTGCAGCGCGCGAACAACACGACCTACGGCCTGAGCGCAGGCGTGTGGACCGAGAAGGCCGCGCGCGCGCTCGAGATGGCGAACCGCCTCAACGCGGGCGTCGTGTGGCTCAACACCTTCAACCGCTTCGACGCGAGCGCGCCGTTCGGCGGCTACAAGGAGTCGGGCTTTGGCCGCGAAGGCGGGCGGCAAGGGCTCTCCGCCTATGTGAAGCTTGGAGGTGGCCGATGAGCGCGACGACGAACAGCGGACGCGTCGAGGTCGCGAAGACGCTCAAGCTCTCTGTGAACGGCGCGTTCCCGCGCAGCGAGAGCGGACGCACGGTGCCCGTACTCGACGCAAAGAAGCGCCTGTTCGCGCACGCATCGCACGCGAGCCGCAAGGACCTGCGCGACGCGGTCGAGGCCGCGAGCGCCGCGCAGCCGAAGTGGGCGGCGGCCACCGCGTACAACCGCGGGCAGGTGCTCTATCGCCTCGCCGAGATGCTCGAGGCGCGCCGCGCGGAGTTCGCGTCGCTGATGGTGTCGATCGAAGGCCGCACGAAGGCGGACGCCGCGAAGGAAGTCGACCGCGCGATCGACCGCTGCGTGTGCTTCGCGGGTTGGACCGACAAGATCGCAGCGGTGCTCGGCGGCAAGCAGCCCGTCGCGGGGCCGTACTTCGTCTTCACGATGCCCGAGGCGATGGGCACGGTGGCGGTCGTGATGCCGGACGAGCGGCCGCTTCTCTCGATGGTGTCGCTGCTGCTGCCCGTCGTCGCGGCGGGGAACTCGGCGATCGTCGTCGCGCCGGTGGCGGGAAAGCCCGCGGCGAACGCGCCGCTTGCGATCGCGTTCGCCGAAGCCGTCGCGACGAGCGATGTGCCCGCGGGCATCATCAACATCCTCACAGGCGTGCGCACGGAGCTCTGCCCGTGGATCGCATCGCACCGCGAGATCGCGGGCGTCGCGGGCGCGCGCCTGCCCGCGGCCGACGCGAAGGCGCTCGAACTCGGCGCGGCGGAGAACCTCAAGCGCGTGCACCTCTTCCACGACGCGCCCGCGTTCGACGACGACGCGTTCTGGCATTCGCCGTTCGCGATCCAGCCGTTCGTCGACCTGAAGACCGTGTGGCACCCGAGCGCGCTTCATTAGAGCGATCGCGGCGGGGTTTGAGCGGTCGCCGCTGCGGCGGCTCCCTCCGGTGGAACCGAAAGTCTGGGTGCCCGCATGTCTCAGCATGCGGAACGGGTGATGTCAGCCGTCGACTCCGGCGATCGGCGTTCCGTGGACTTCGTCCACGGGCACCCGTTGGTGATCGACTCCCACGAGCCGAACCGTCCGACACGACACGCACGGGTGCCCTTGGACGAAGTCCAAGGAACGGGTGATGTCAGCCGTCGAAACCGATGGGCCGACGCGGCGTTACGCTTCTGCGCATGAACCTCAAGAGGATCCGCTTCGCGCTCGCGCTTCCTGCAGGCGTGCTCGTCATGGTCGCGTTCACGGGCTTCTTCGAGGGCCTCGGCAAGCAGGCGTTTCCTCCCTCGCAGGAGATGCTCGACGCGATCGCGCTCCTTCAGAAAGGCGACGAGGGTGCGCGCGACGCGCTTGCGGCCGCCATGAACGGAACGCCGTTCGGCGCGCTCGCGGTGGTCGTGCTCGCGTGGACGCTCGGCGCGGCCCTCGGCGCGTTCGCAGCGTGCCGCGTGGGCGGCGCGAACTTCACGCCGCTCTCGATCGCGATCGCGGTCGTCTCCGTCGTGTTCGTCGCGATGAACTTCTTCCTGATCCCGCACCCCGTGTGGATGGTCGCGGCGGGCGTCGTCATCCCGCCCGCTGCTGCGATCGGCGCGGGCAGGTTCGCATCAGGACTCGCGCAGGGTCAGGGCGGGCGCGCGTCCATCGGGTGAGAAGACGGCGATCTCGTTGCGACCGTCGCGGAGAACGCCCGAGGAAAGCGCCGCACGCCTCAGGAGCCGCGCGCCTGCGCCCTTGCCGCGCAACGCGCCGCTTGCGCCATCCTGCGCGATCACGCACGAGCCGTTCACGAACACGGTCGCGCAGGCGTCGCGCTCGAACGCGGCCTCGAGCGTGCAGCCCCCGATCGTGAGAAGCGCGAACGATGTGCGGAACCAGGTCGGCACGCCTGTCGCGGGCGCGGCATCGCCGCGCGCAAGCGGAACAGCGCGCGCCCAGCTCGCGGGCGGCGCGATGCGCGCGAAGGCCCACTCCGCCGCGACCTCGCCGCGCACCTCGAGGAACTCCACCTCGCGCCGCAGGCGCTCGAGATCGGGACCCCTCATGTGGTCGGCTCGATGGTCGAGATCGAGCACGACCTCGTTCGCGCCAGGCTCGAGCCGCACGGCCTTCGCCTTCGGGGGCTTCTCGCCCTTCGCGAGCGCCTTCGGCCGCATGGGCGACAGGCGCGACCCATCGAGCCACACGAGCTCCGCGGAGAACGCCGACTGTCCGGCGACGACGAGCTCGCCGTTGAGTCGCAGCGCGTCGCGCGAGGCGCCGCCTGCAGCGCACGACGCCGCGACCCACCACGCGGGCAGCCGCATGACGACGGCCGTCGTGCGCGGCGGGAAGGTCCAGCGCAGCGTGCGCGGCGCCGCACGCGCCGGGTCGCGCATGTCGTAGCCGAGCACGAAGCGCCCCATCCGCGTCGCGTCGAACGCGGGCATCGGGAGAAACTCGCTGCGCACGCCCTTGAGCGGCGCAAGATCGACGATCGGCCCGAACACGCCCGTACGGAGTTCGCCGCACGAGCCCGCGGGCGCCGCGTCCATCGCGAAGCCGGCCGCGCGCACCTCGGTGACGATGCATCGTGGCCCCTTCGCCTGCGCAAGCTCGAACACGGGGCTTCCACCGCGCGACTCGGCGACGCCATCGACCGCGACGCGGCCTGTGCCGAGCCGCGCGAACGGCAGCGCGAGCATCCGCCTCGACCGGCTGCTCGGCTTGAGCCGTGCGCGGTAGTAGCCGTGCATCGACTCGATGCCGTATGCGCCGAGCGCACGCGGAGCCGCGGTCGGCGCGAAGCGTGGATGCGAGCCGTCGAGAAGGCCCGGCTCCGCGAGCATCTCGAGCGAGCCGAGCTTGATGGATCGGCCACGCGCCGCTGCAACGGGGCGCGCGGGGCGCTTGAACCGAGCCACGCGTCCATCGGCGGCGATCGACGCGATGGGCGTGCCTGTCTCGTCGACGAACTCGAAGCCGTCGGCCACGATGGAGATGCCGTCGGCGAGCGCGGAGGGCACGACCGCGATGCGGAGGCTGCGCACGCGCGTCACCTTCGGCGAGGCGCCGTCGGCGGGCACCGTGAGCGCGCTCTCGCTTCCGTTCACGCGAACGCGGATCTTCGAGCGCGCACGGCCCGAGACGACGAGGAGATCGCCCGCGAGCGCGACCAGTGAACCCGAGCAGCGCTCGAGCCTCGAGCCGTTGATCGCGATGCCTTCCGCATGGAACGCGATGCCGGAGGCGCTCCTCGACTGCGTCACGAACACGCGCTCGGTGCCCGCGCCGCGGAGCACGCTGCGTCCTTCGTCGTCGGGCGACGGCTCGGGAAGGAGCCCCGCGAGCAGCGGGCCGAAGGTGCTCGCGAAGACGAGGAAGCGGCGCAGCGAGTCGACGGATGCGAACGGCAGCTCCGCCGCGCCGAGCGCGGCCGTGGCGCCGGCATGGGTCCCGCCGAAGACCTCGAGGAAGAAGTCCGCGCGCGAGGCGATCGCGCCCGCGACCTCCGACGCCGAGCGCTCGAGGCCGACGAGCACGGGTGGCGCGGCCTGCTGCACCTCGCGGAGCTCGAGCGCCGTGCGCGCGCTGCCGCCGCGCGCACCCATGCGCCACGCGTCGACCACGCCCTCGTGCATCGACCAGCAGTTGTTGACGCTGACGAGCGGAACCTCGACGCCGAATTCGCGCGCATAGCGCACGAGATCGCCGAAGTAGCGCGCACCGACCTCCTCGTCGAGCGAGTGCCAGTCGTTCTCGATGCCCACGGCGATGACCGGGCGCTCGGCGCTGCTTCCGTTGCGCGTGGCCTGCAGGTCGATCCACTCGCGCACAAGCCTGCGCCACCACTTGGTCACGCGCTGCATGAACGCGGGCGCGGCGTCGCGGATGCTGTCGCCCGCGAGCTCGGGAACCCATGCGGGGAGGCCCGCGCGGGCGAAGGAGCCGCCCACGCACGGCCCGATGCGCAGCACGACCTTGAGGTCGGCGGCGCCTGCCTCGACGATGAAGCGCCTCAGGTCGAGCGCGCCCTCGAACTCGAATCGATCGGGCGTCGGCTCATGCAGCGACCACGGCACGCGCACCGCGATGGCGTTGCAGCCGGCGCGGCGCAGGGCACGCAGCGTCGGCGTCCATTCCGCAGGCGCGAGGACCGCAGGCTCGAGCGCGGCGCCCACCAGCGCCAGGCGTCGGATGCCCGACTTGGCGCCATCGAGGAAGAAGCTCTTGGAGTCGTACGAGACGGAGGGCATGACGCGGTGGGCGGGCGAGGTTCGGGGCGGAGTGGGCTCGTACGCGAGAGTCTGGACGCCGCTGCAGATGCCGCGTCGAAGGCCGGGAGTTCGCCCGCGGAACCCGTCAGGACGCACGGCGCACCCCTTGAGGTCGAGAATGGACGCGGGTCCACGCCGAGAGACCCCAACTCTCCCACAATCTCCCTGCATGGGCAAAATGGAGGGCATCCTGAACGAACCTGCCGACGAACCCCGCAGCCCGTGCGTTCGGCGCGGTACAACCTCCCCCTCCGCCGCACGGAGTGAGGCACCCCTATCCTCCCCCGCCGGCGAGTCCCGTCTCCCCTCCCCGTTCCTCGCTTTCAAACCCGCTCGGTGGGTTCAAACGGCTCGGAAGAGCCAAGAATGAGCCTTCCTGACTCGATCATGCCTCACCCACGCTTCGAAACAGCCCCAAACAGCGTCCAAGGTGGCTCCCTGCCGCGCGCGCTCCCAAGCTTCGCGCTCGCTGCGGCCGTCCTGCTCGCAGCGGGCTGCGAGAGCGGCATGCGGGCCATCGATCGATCAACGACGGCCAAGTTGCGCGCAAGCGCGGAGCAGGTGGGCGGAAACGCGATCTACCCCGATATTGACGAGAACCGCTATGAAAGTGGTTCGTACTTTCCTGATTTCCCCGAAGACGCCGATCGCCCTGCGACCGACAATCCCACCGCGGCGGATCTGAAGTTCGAGGCGGCCCCCAAGCCCGCCGAGGACGCCGCCGCGATCGCGGAGCGCTTCCAGCGCCTGTCCGAGGAGGAGCCCAATGCGAAGCTCTTCGGCTTCGACGATGCGGTCGCCTACGCGATGACGCATTCGGACGAGTACCTCTCGGCGGAGGAGAACTACCTGCTGGCGGCGATCCGACTGCTCCTCGAGGAGCACCGCTGGGCGCCACTGCCCTCGAACACCACCTCGCTCGGCTTCTCGACGGACGGTGGCGGGAGCCGCTTCAACAACGCCCTGGGCATCGTGAACGACCTCGGGATCTCGCAGCGCCTGCCCTTCGGCGGCGAGGTCAGCGCGGCCTTCGTGGTTCGGGCGACCGAGCAGCTCGACGACTACCTGCTGACCGAGGACACCCAGTCCGCCGAGATCGCCCTGAGTGCCGCGATTCCCCTCCTCCGCGGGTTCGGCGATGTGGCGCGGGAGGACCTGATCCAGGCGCGGCGGAACCTGGTGTACGCGGCGCGGGCCTTCGAGCAGTTCCGCCGCGACTTCTACCAGGACCTCGCGAACGACTATCTCACGCTGGTGCAGCAGCTGCAGGGCATCGCCAACGGCGAGCGGCAGGTCGAGCGCAGCGCGCAGGTCGAGGCGCGAACGCGCGCCCTCGTCGAGAGCGGACGCACGGAGCCGTTCCAGGCGGACCTCGCGACGCAGAACACGCTCTTCGCGCTCGATCGCCTCGTCTCGCAGCGCGAGTCGTACCGCCTGAGCGTCGACCGCTTCAAGGCGCGGATCGGCATGCCCGTCGAGGAGCCGCTGAAGATCGACCCCGTGCAGTTCCAGCTGCCCGTGCCGAAGGTGCAGCCCGACGAGGCGCTCGGACTGGCGTTCCGCTTCCGCCTCGACCTCCAGACGGAGCGCGACATCGTCGACGACTTCGCCCGCAAGGTCGATGTCGCGCGCAACGGCCTCCTCGGCGACCTCGACCTGATCCTCGCCAACAGCCTTCCCACGAATCCGCTCGAGCCGCAGTCGGGCCTCGAGTTCGCGCCGAAGTACGACGAGTTCAGCGCGCGGCTCGTCTACTCGATGCCGCTCGACCGGACGAACGAGGAGCTCCGCCTCCGTCAGGCGCAGGTGCTGCTCGAGCAGGCGCGGCGCGGGTACCTCCAGTCGCGCGACAACGCGGCGGTGTCGGTGCGCCAGGCCGCGCGCGGCATCGAGCGGTCGCTCTTCAGCCTGTCGGTTCAGCAGAAGAACGTGCAGGCCGCGATGAACCGCCAGGCCGCGATCGACGCGGCGCCCGACCGAGCGACCGCGCGCGACCGCACGGAAGCCCTCGACCAGCTGCGACGCGCGCAGGACTCGCTCGACGCGGCGCGCAAGGACCTGCAGCTTGCGATCATCCGCTACCTCAACACGACGGGCCAGCTGCGCATCGCGGCCGACGGCACGCTCATCCCGCTGCCCGGCATGACCTTCGGCGAGGTCACCGGCGACGCGCTCATCGATCGGAACCCCTGAGAACAGCCATGCATCACCTCACGCGACCCAACCGACTCGTCCGCGCGCTCGTCGTTCTTCCCGCGGCCTGCGCAGCGATCGCGCTCTCCGCGGGCTGCGGCGGCGACTCCGCGAGCACGACGCCCGTCGCCCTCCGCGACATCCACGCGGTCGACAAGGGCTCGTTCGACATGCTGCTTCCCGTGAGCGGCGAGCTGGCGGCGCAGCAGCAGGTCGAGGTGCGCAACAAGCTCGAGACCCGCGCGATCGTCACCGAGATCGTCCCCGAGGGAACGCAGGTCTCTCGCGGCGATGTGCTCGTCAGGCTCGCGCAGGAGGAGATCATCGACCGCATCAAGGACGCGCGCGACAAGGTGAACACGGCGCAGAGCGGGGCGATCGCGGCGCAGCAGTCGCTTGCGATCAAGGAAGGCGAGCGCAGCAGCGAGCTGGCGAAGGCCGATGTCGCCGTGCGCATCGCGGAGCTCGCGCTCCAGGGCTGGCTCGAGGGCGAGGTCGTCAACAAGCGCCAGCAGCTCGAGCTTGCGAAGGAGACGGCGGGAATCAACCTCGCGCGGCTCAAGGACCGCTTCGTCGAGAGCGACAAGCTCGTCAAGAACGGCTACATCGCCAAGGACGAGTTCGAGCGCGACCGCATCGCCATGATCGAGGCCGAGGCCAAGGTCAAGCAGGCCGCGCTCGACCTCGAGGTCTACGAGAAGTACACCTACTTCCAGGACGAGGCGAAGAAGCGCTCGGACCTCGACCAGGCGCGCGCCGAGCGCTCGCGCGTCGAGGAGAAGTTCGACGCGGAGCTCGTGAAGTCGCGCGCCGACGTCGAGAGCGCCAACTTCCAGCTGCAGAGCGCCAAGGACCGCCTTCTCAACCTCGAGACGCAGCTGGCGAACACCACGCTCGTCGCGCCGATCGACGGGCTCGTGGTCTATGCCACCAGCATCGACAGCTCGAACGGCGGACGCGGCGGCGGCGACGCCCAGCCGCCCCAGGTCGGCACGGAGCTTCGGCCGAACGAGCTCGTGATGATCCTCCCCGATGTGTCGCGCATGATCGCGAACCTCAAGGTCAGCGAGGCGCTCTCGGGCCGCATCAGGCAGGGACAGCGCGTGACGGTCTTCAGCGACGCGATGCCGAACACAGCGATCGCGGGCGAGGTGACGGGCGTGAGCGTGCTCGCGGCCGCGGGCGGCTGGCGCGATCCGAACAGGCGCGAGTACACCGTGAAGGTCGCGCTCGACACGAAGCCCGAGCTCGGCCTCAAGCCCGCGATGCGCTGCAAGGCGGAGATCCTGCTCGGGCGCGTCGAGGACACCGTGAACATCCCCGTGCAGGCCGTGTTCCGCCAAGGGCCCGTCGCCTATGTCTATGTCGAGGCGAGCGGCGGCTTCGCGCAGCGGCAGGTGTCGCTCGGGCAGGCGAGCGAGACGCAGATCGAGGTCGTGAGCGGCGTCACCCCGGGCGAGCGCGTCCTTCTCCGCGAGCCGAAGCCGTTCGAGGTCGCGTCGAAGCTCGATCCCTCCGTGTTCGAGCTCGCGGCCGCGGCGCCGCCGAGCTTCGGCGGAGCGGGCGCCGAAGGTGCACCATCCGGTGAAGCGCGGCCGCGTCGCGGTCGACCCGACGGAGCCGGCTCGGGTGCCGGCGGACCTCCCGCAGGCCGCGGCCGCCCGGCTGGTGCAGGCGAAACGGCGCCCGCAGGCGCGCCGACCGCGTCGAACGCGGCTCCTGCGGCGCGCCCGAACGCGGATGCTCCCGCTGCGTCCACGCCTGTGCCGACCGTGTCAGCGCCGAACTGAGCGGGCCTCGCGCAGCAGCGCAGGCAACGGCTCGAGCGAGTCGAGGATGACCTCGGGCGCCGGGTCGAGCTCCTCGACGGGGCGGCCGTGGTTGTATCCGCCGCGCACCACGAGGCTTGGCATCCTTGCCGCGCGTGCGGCGCCGACATCGTTCGCGCTGTCGCCGACCATCCACGCGTGGGTCGCGCGGAGTTCGCGCATGGCCGCGAGAAGCGGCGCAGGGTCCGGCTTGCGGGCGGGAAGCGAGTCGCCGCCGATGACGCATGCGACGAACGGACGCCAGCCGAGCGCATCGACGATCCGATTCGTCGGAGCCAGCGGCTTGTTGGTGACGATCGCCACGCCGAGGCCGAGCTCATGCGCGGCGCGGAGCGCCTCGCGTGCGCCTTCAAGCGGCTTGGTGTGGTCGACGCAGATCTCCTCGTAGATCGCGCGGAACCGCGGCATCGCCGCATCGGCCGCCGCATGGCGGGCGGGCGCGTCGTCGAGGCCGGCGAAGCCCTCGATGCGACCTGCCATCGCGCGCTCGACGAGCGTGCGCGCGCCGTTCCCGACCCACATCGCGACCTCTGCGCGCGTCGGCCTGCGAAGGCCGAGCTCCGCGAGCAGGCGTTCGAGCGCAGCGTGGATGTCCTCGACGGAGTCGATCAGCGTGCCATCGAGGTCGAAGAGGATCGCGTCGGGCGCAGGAAAGGCGCGAAGCCGCGCGAGCATCGGCGCCGGCGCTGGATCGGGCGATGCGTCGGAGGTCTTCGTCACGGTGAGCGTGCCCCGAGTCGGGGGCGGCCGTCAGTTCGCAAGCTCAAGCGCGAGCTGTGCGCGCGGAAACCAGCGTCCCGGGCTCGCGACGGGCGCGAGATCGGAGTGGAGGAACACGGCGCTGTCGGGAATGCCGCAGGCGGCCTGCAGGTCCTCGACCACCCGCGCGAGGGTCTTCAGCTGCGCGTCGGTGAACTCGCGGCGCTCGCCGTTGCCGACGAGGCAGATGCCGATCGAGTGCCGGTTGAACCAGGCCGCATCGGGCGTGGCGCCCGCAGCGCGGTCGGCCACATGGGCGCCCTCCTCCTGCGCCGTCCAGCGTGGTCCCGTGAGGAGCACGCCGTCGGGCTCGCCGTTGCCGTTGCCGATCACGAAGTGGTAGCCGAGCGAGGGCAGGCCCCACGCCGCGTGCTGTCGCGCGATGTCGCCGACGGTGCCCGCGGCCGTGCCGCTGTGGTGGATGACGATCGCCTGCCAGCGTCCGTTCTCGATCGGCGCCTGCGCGGAGGTCATGTTGCGCGAGGCGATGCTGACCGCGGGCATGCCCTGCCAGCCGTCACCGAGCATGAGCGCGCCGCCCGCGAAGGTCATGGCGCCCACGAAGACTCCCCACACGATGCCCGTGCGCTTCGGATGAACCTTGCGCGTGCGCGACTGGCTCTTCGAGGCGGAACGCTGGGACGACTTGGACTGCGGCTTCCGGGCCAAGGCTGTTCCTCTTGGACGATTCCATTCGTGTCGGACGATTCCATCTTGGAACTCGTGCGCTGTGGACGCTATCGGAAATCGGCCACGCAGCGGGCATCGCTGCAGGATTTCCACAACGCTTGGCGCGGGGGGCGGCGCGGCACTGTATTCGTCGATCTACACTTCGTGACCGACAATTGCAGCGTCCGTGAAATGCCTCAATTCTGGGCCCCGAGGCGCGCCCTGAGCGCCGGCTGCGGCGTTCCGAACACATCGGGCTCCTCGAGCGGCACATAGCGCTGGCGCATGCGGTCGTAGGTCTCGAACTGGTTGCGCGGCAGGTCCGAGGGGAAGAGCGCGCGCTGGCATCCGCCGAGAACCACGATGGCGAGAAGCCCGGCCGAAAGCGCCGCGAACAGCGGACGACGCAAGGCCGAGGCTGGATGGGATGTCGTGCGGGAATCGTTCTGCATGAGGCGACCCTACTGCGTGTCCGATGCCGATGCGGCGGCCGTGCGCGACGGCGATGCGACGACGGGCACCGTCCCCACGATCGGGTAGGCGCGGCCCGTCAGGCCGTCCGTGAACTCGCCCGCCACGGAGAGCGCGCGCGGCGGCGCGTCGCCCCTCCACGGGACGGTGCACTCGACCGTGTAGTGCGTGCCGAGGAAGCCGCTTCGATAGGCGTCGCGAAGGGCCTTCGGTCCGGTGACGAGGGTCGTGGTCTCGACGGTCTCGGCGCCCGCGACGAGCGCGGCGACCGTGAGGCGCAGCGTGCCCGTGATCTGGACGAAGCGCGAGAGGCCGTCCGCGGGCGAGACGATGAGCGCGACGGAGAGCGTGCCGCCCTGGGCCGAGGCGGAATCGGCCGGCGCGAGCCTGGCGGTCGACTTCGCGGAGAGCGTCACCGAGGCGAGCGCGGGGAGCGCCGCGGCGACCTCGGGGTCGATCTCGCCTTGACGCTCGCGCGCCATCGACGCGAGGCGCGACTCGAGTTCCTTGGCGCGCGACTCCGCGCGGTCGCGGGCGTCGGAGGCTGCGGCCAGCTCCTCACGCAGGCGGTCCGACTCGTTCGGGACGAGCGCGCGGCCGCTGCAGCCGGCGCAGAGGAACGACGCCGCGACCGCAAGCGCGGGAACGGGGATGCTGCCCATGATGCTGGAGACGCGGCGTCGCACGACGGGCGGAGTGTACCGAGTCGCGCGTGCTACTCGTCGCTCGGCGAGTCCGCGTCCTCGGGGGCGTCGCTGCCCTGGTCGAGCGCGCCGCTCTCGCCGAACGCGATCTGGAACGCCAGGAGTTCGAGCGACACCGTGAAGTCGACGCTCACGATGGCGATCCCCTCCCGCACCTCGATGCGGCGCGGGGCGAAGTTCAGGATGCCCTGGACGCCCGCGGCGACGAGCGCGTCGGCGACCTGCTGCGCCGTCTCGCGCGGGACGGCGATGATCCCGAGGTTGATTCCCTCCTCGGCGACCACGGTGGCGAGCTCCGACATGCGGCGCACGCGGAGGCCGCTTCCGACCTCCCGCCCCGCGAGCGACGGATCCGCGTCGAAGACCGCCGCGATCTGGAAGCCCTCGCGGCGGAAGCGGTCGTAGCTGAGAAGCGCGCGGCCGATGTTGCCGGCGCCCACCACGCAGGCGCGCCACAGGCGGTCGCGCCCCATGATGCGGCGCAGCGACGCCACGAGGTCTGACACCGCGTAGCCGCGGCCGGGGTGCCCGAACTGGCCGAAGAGCGCGAGGTCCTTGCGCACCTGCGCGTCGGTCAAGCCGAGCGAGCGGCCGAGCGCCTTCGAGCTGACCGTCTCCTCGCCGGCCTCCTGGCGGCTTGCGAGCTCGCGCAGGTAGAGGCTGAGCCGCCGCACGGCGGGCTTGGGGATGTTGCGGCGGCTCGGCACCCCGCCATGGTACGGCGCACCCGGCCAAACCGAGCCTGCGCGCACTGCGATACCCTCCGCCCCATGCACATCGCGGACATCCTCGCGCGCGACACGCCGTCGCTCAGCTTCGAGTTCTTCCCGCCGAAGTCGGACGCCGGCTGGGAGTCGCTCTATCGGGGAATCACCGAGTTCGCGGCGCTCGAGCCGAGCTTCGTCTCCGTCACCTACGGTGCGGGCGGCTCGACCCGCGACAACACGCACGCGCTCGTGGTGCGCCTGCGGCGGGAGACCCCGCTCGAGCCCGTGCCGCACCTCACCTGCTTCGGGCACACGAAGGACGAGATCCGCGCGATCCTCGAGCTCTACGCCGCGAACGGCGTCGGCACCGTGCTCGCCCTCCGCGGCGACCCGCCCGCGGGCGCGCGGATCCTCGCCCTCGGCGACTTTCGCCATGCGGCGGACCTCGTCCGCTTCATCAGGCAGGAGGGCGAGCGCCTCGGCGTGAACGGCGGGCGCGGCTTCGGGATCGGCGTCGCGGGGTTCCCCGAGGGGCACCCGGAGACCCCCAACACGCTCGAGCAGCTCGAGCACCTCAAGGCGAAGGTCGACGCAGGCGCCGACTACATCGTCACGCAGCTCTTCTTCGACAACCACGCGTTCCACGACTGGCGCGCGCGCTGCGAGCTCGCGGGCATCAAGGCGCCGATCATCGCGGGAATCATGCCGATCACGAGCGGCAGCGGCCTGAAGCGCATGGCCGACCTCGCCGCAGGCACACGCTTCCCCGCGCCGCTCCTCAAGGCGATCGCGCGCTGCAAGGGCAACGCCGAGGCGATCGAGCACGCGGGCATCCACTGGGCGACCGAGCAGTGCCGCGACCTCCTCGACAAGGATGTCGCGGGCATCCACTTCTACACGCTGAACAAGAGCGACGCCACGAAGCGCATCTACAGGACGCTCGGCGTGCGCGCGGGCGGCGGAAAGCCGTGAGCCGTCTCAAGCCTTGAAGTG
>CAYMSD010000024.1:12938-24245 GCA_964393015.1 uncultured Klebsiella sp. | reverse complement strand
TCAAGCCTTGATGTCGAGATGGATGTGGTCGTCGCCGTCGGTGCGAGGGTCGTCCTCGACCTTGGGGCGGCGCTCATCGCTCCGCGGCCGGCGGTGCTTCCATTCCTCGGCCGCGTCCGGCTTCGGGTCGATCGCATCGGACTCGATCGGGTCGGTGATGCGCACCTCGTCCTTGATGACGAACTGCGGCCGATCGACCTCGGGCGGCTTGGCGCGGTCGCGTGCGCGCGGCCCCGCGCTCTCGCGCGCGATGTACGACGACTGAAGCGCCCCGGGCGTCTGCGGAATCGGTGTTGGACCGAAACTCGTCATGCATGGATCATCGGATTGCCAAAGGGACTTGCGCCCGAATTCGACCAAAAAAGGCGCGAACACCCCGCCGGAGCCCGAGAAAGGCCTCGCGGACGGCGCCGTCAGCCTTCGGACGGCGCTCGCGCGACGAGCGGCTCGACGCGCAGGATCGCAGCCGACCCGCCCAGCGCCGCGAGGCCCGTGGGCGGCACTTCCGCGACGATGAGTCCGCGCGAGGCGTCCTCGGCGACCACGCGGCCACCTGCGGCGCGGATCGCCTCGAGCGCAGCGGCCGAGGGCGCGCCGCGCTCGGTCGCGACCTTCATGGCGACCGTGAGCATGCCGCTCGACAGCGGGAGATCGAGCTCGGCCGCAAGCGGCGCGACGCGCGATTCCTCGCCGAGGAGGACGGCGAGCGCGAGGATCACGAGCCTGCGCTCGAGGACGCGCACGAGTGCGTCGCGGGACGCCGCGTCGGCGAGCGGTCGAGGCCAAGGTGTGCCCGCGGCGGCCGCGCGGCGATCCTCGACCCCATCCGAAGCCCCCGCCTCGGCAGGGGTGTCGACGGCTTCGAATGCAGGCGCGGCGTCGGCGAGGGGAGCGGACGCATCACCCGATGCGGGTGCGCGCTTCGCGGAGCCACCCGAACCGGGCCGTGCGATCGGCGCGTTGCCCGCGACACGGCGGCCGCTGACGCCGCGGAGTTCGCCGGACTCCGTCTGCTGGGCGGCCTCCACGGACTGACGGCGCGAGAGCCCGCCCGTGATGGCCGGCGCGGCCGCGGCGGAGGCGCCTGACGCGGTGCGATCGCGGCGGGGCGAGTCGTCCTTCCGCAGGATCTCGCGGCCCGTCGGGTTGCCGGCGCTTCCGCCACCGCCACCGAATCGCACGCCGCTTCCGGGTGGCTCGGGCAGCGAAGGAGACGCCGAAGGAGGCGCGGCGGAACTCGCAAGCGGCGGCACGGGGGCTGCGTTCGCGAGGGGCGCACCCGCCGTCGGTTCGCGCGGCCCGTCGGGCAGGCCCGCACGCGCCGCGAACACTCGTCCGAACGACTCGACGGCGCTCTCCTCCGCGCGGACGCCGCGCGACTCGGCGCGCATCGCAGCGGGAACCTCTGCGCCACGGCCGAAGAAGCCATCCCAGTTGGTCCCAGAGGGAAGCTCGACGGGCACGGCCACGAGCAAGGGCTTTCCGCCGACGACGACGCGGCTCTTCTCGACGGCCACGAAGCTCGTGAAGGGCGTCGTGATGCGGAACGCCTCGCCGAGGCGGATGACGGAGCGTCGCGTCACGGGGTCGAGCGTGTCGGACTCGACCGCCGCGAGATGCGGCAGCAGGAGATCGTCGACCTTCGCGCGCGCCCAGAGCGACGGCACGACATCGTGGCGCGGCTCGCGCTCGGGCAGCTCGACGGCCACCGTCCGCTCCCACGGGCCTGCGCCCGTCCTCCCGCGCAGCGTGATCGAGCCGCGCGCCGCGCCGTCGAAGCGGCCGAGCAGGACGAGCGGCTCGACATCGAAGAGGTCGGGCAGCCGCTCGCCCGCGGGAAGGAGCTCGCGGATCCCGAGCGCCGGGTCGACCGCGATCTCGAGGTCGGTGAGGACAGGTGCGTCGATGCGGCGCACGAGGCGCTCGACCGCGGCGTCGGCGTCCTCCGCGAGCGTGACGACCTCGCACACGCCGCGGCCCGCGCGCGCCATCTCGTCGAGGAGGAAGCGGTTCACCGAGTTGCCGATCCCGAGGCTGAAGACGCGCGAGGCGCGCGCATTGTCGCGCACGGCCTGCACGACCGACTGGTCGTTGCCGATGTAGCCGTCGGTGAGGAAGAAGACGAAGCGCGTGCGTGCGTCGGAATCCTCGAAGCGCGCGCTGCGCGCGACGAACACGCGCTCGGCGTCCTTCGTGCTCCACGCGCCGTCGAGAAGGACGGCGAGCCTGCGCGGGTTCTCGGGGAGGACGACGGGAATCTCCGCAAGCACCGTGCGGCGCGTGCCGTCGGCCGCGAGGCCCGCGTCGATCCGCCAGCGCGCGCCGTCGACCGCGAGCGCGCCCGCGGGCACGGCGATCGTCATGCTGCGGCCATCCGCGGGGAGCGAGAGAAGTTCCGCCGGGTCGACGCCGCTTCGACCCGGCTGGACGAGCGCCGCGTTGATCGCAGTCATCATCTCTGTTCCGCCGCCGCCCGATGCGCCTGCGAGGAACTCGTCGGCGAAGGCGATGTTCTCGGCGGTCGCGGCCTTCGGCTCGGGCCACAGCACCCGCGTCGCACCGGCGAAGGTGACGATGTTGAAGGTGTCGCTCGGTCGCATGCGCGCGATCGCCTTGCGCGCGAGCTCCTTCGACTTCTCGATCGGGAAGCCGTTCATCGAGCCAGAGACATCGAGCACGAAGACGAGTTCGCGCGGACGGATCGCCGCGGGCTCGACGCGCGCGGGCGGCTCGAGCATGAGTGCGAAGAACCCGCCGCGCGCGTCCGCGTCGGGCGCGATCGAGGTGTGCGCGAAGAAGGCGGGCTCGACCGTGTTCGCGGGAGACTGCCAGCGCAGCACGAAGTCGCGGTTGGGGATCGTCTTGCCGTCGGCGAGCGTGATGACGCGGCGCGTGGGCGAGAGGTCCTCGACGCGCACGGCGTGCTCGGCGCTCGCGACCGCGCCAAGCGGCGCGCCGCCCGAATCGATCGTCACGGTCACCGAGATGTCGTGGCCCGCGCGCGTCTCGGGGCGCACGGGCATCGGCGTGATCCTGTCCGCGTCGGGCACCTGGTCGGTCGGGTTCGCGAAGCCCGTGCCCGCGCCGCCCTGCGGCGCCATCGGCACGAAGAAGAACCGCCCGTTGATCTCGCCGATCGACGCCGTGGGCGAGTAGACGCCGCGCTCGCCGCCGCCGTTCGTGTACTTCGCGAGGAAGGGAATGCCGTCGCCGAAGGCGAGCATGGCGTCGATCGCCGCGTTGTCGGCGGCGCGCACGGGGATCGCATCGCGGAGCATGCGCTCGAGGCGCGGGGCGGAGATCGCCGCGGCGCCATCCGTCTCGACGCGCGCAGGCCCTCGCAGCACGACTCCCTCGCGCACGAGCCATCCCTCGGGAAGCCGAGGCATCTGGTCCTGCGCGAGCGAGTTCCGGCCCGGGATGTACCGCGGAGCGACCACCATCGGGAACGCGTACTGCGAGACGCCGTCCTTGCGCTCGACGAGCTCGATGGTGGCGATGCGCACGACGACGGTCGCGCCAGGCTCGATGTTCGCGACGGACTGCGTGAAGATGTTCGGCCGCTCCTGCTCGAGCAGGCTCGCGACGAAGCCCGACTCGCGCGCGTCCTCGTAGATCGCGCGGGCGATCGCGCGCTCCTTCACCTCGCCCTCCACGACCTTCTCGCCCGACGGGCCGCGCACGACCATCGTCATGCGGTCGACCGCGGCGCGGTTCGAGAGCGGGAAGGTGTAGACGGCCTCGATCGTGCGCGGAAGCGGATTGGCGTAGGTCTGCTCGACGACCGTGCGCGCGAACGGGCCGGAGATCTCGACCGAGACCTCCGTGCGCTGGAGCGGGCACGCGCCGAGCGGGTTGCCGTCGGCGTCGATCGCCTCGAGCGCGCCGCCCTCCGCGACCTGCATGATTCCGTCGTCTGCGACGGCCTCGTTCGTGCCGATCGGGCCGACCAGAAGCGTGAGGAAGAGGCCGCTCGCAAGAAGAAGGAGCGCTGCGACCGCAAGGCGCGCGAAGCCGATCCGTGCGAGCACGCCCGTCGCGCGCACGGACGAGGACGCACGGCGCTCGGCCAGCATCGCGCCGATGATCTCGTCGCGCTTGGCGCGTGCGCTCGCCGCGTTCTCGTCGTGCCAGGCGCGCAGCAGCGCGTCGAGAGAATCGCCGCGCGGGATCTCCGGCGTGTCGTCGCGATCGCTGTCGTTGTGGTCGTGGTTCGTCATGGCAAGGGCCTTAGGTCTGGAAGTCCCGGGGCTTGAAGTCCCCGCGCACGAGCTGCGCCGCGATCAGGTTCCGCGCCTCCGCGACGAGGCGGTAGAACTGCGCGCGGGAGACGCCGAGCGCCTCCTTCGCGACCGAGACGGGGTCGCGCTCGATGTAGAAGATGTGGAGCGCGAGGCGCAGGTCCTCGGGCAGCGTGTCGATGGCGCGGCCGAGATGCGCGAGCGCCTCGCGACGCTCGAGCGGCGCGGACGGCGCTGCGCCGCCGAGGCGCGCGAGCTGTTCCTGGGCCGTGTGGTCCGCCATGCGTTCGGCTCCTCCGCGCGCGACGCCCTGGGAGGTGCCGCGCGATGCTCCGAGTCCATATCCCGCGTCGCGCCGCGCCTTCGCGCGCGCCGCCCTCGATTCCCTGCACACGAGCCGTGCGATCGCGTAGAGCCACGGGCGGAAACCCGTCGGATCGGTCAGACGGTCGCGCATGCGGAAGGCGCGCAGGAAGGTCTCCTGCACGGCGTCCTCAGCGTCCTCCCGCGAGCGCGACCCTGTCTCTTCCCTGCACAGGGCGAAGAGCACGGTGGCGTGGCGGTCGTAGAGCCGTCGTCCCGCATCCGCATCGCCCGCCGCAAAGGCCGCGAGATCGGAGCAGTCGTCGTTCAAGCGGCCGCCCATGGCTTCCATGGCGGCGTTGTCTCAGATTCCCGCATCGCGTGCGGCGGGATCGATGCCCGTGGGCGGGCGGAAGTCCGCGAATTGCAAGCAAGGCGCGCGAATTCCGCCCTGCGGACGGCCTGCACTACACTCGCGGCCTCGATGTCGTTTGTTCCGGACGAGACCCTGCTCGAGCGCTGCCGCGACGGCGATTCAGCCGCTTGGGAGGCGCTGGTGCGCCGACACCGCAGGCTCGTGTGGTCCGTCCTCCTCAAGCACCGGCTGCGCGAGGAGGAGCGCGAGGACATCTTCCAGCAGGTCTTCGCGGCCCTCGTCGAGCACCTCGACGGCGTCCGCGATGGAAAGGCGCTCCCCGCGTGGCTCGCCACCACGACGCGGCGGCTGTGCTGGCGCGCGGCGGAGCGCGCCCGCTCGGCGCGGGAGAGCGCGCTGGGCGTCGGTGCGCCCGACGAGGATGGAGCGGGCATCGACCCGGCCGACTCGCGCGAGGGGCGCGAGGTCGTCGAGACGGCGACCGAGCGTCAGCTCGTGCGCGAGGGGCTCGAGCGCCTCGGCGGGAAGTGCCGCGAGCTGCTCGAGGCGCTGTTCGGCGGCTCGATGCAGGGTCCATCGGGCGAGCCGAACTACGCCCTGATCGCGGAGAGACTCGGGATCCGCGTCGGGTCGATCGGGCCGACGCGCGCGAGGTGCCTCGAGAAGCTCGCGCGGGTTCTCGGAACGCTGGGTTTCGGGGCGGGTGGAGATGCCCGACCGACCGCGGGGACGGCTGAAACGAGGCCGTTCGAGGAATCCTGACCGCAAGACCGCCTTGTTCGTATCTCGGCCGCGGCCGAGCGCTCCTCTGGGAGACGCACCGCTCCGTCCCGTCCGCCCTCCCATCCGTCCGCCATGGCATCGGAACCCCGTCCATCCTCGCGACCGCCCTCCTCGGAGGATCTGGCGGCCGTCGCCTTCGGCGATGCGGCGCAGGATGTCGCTCGGCGCGTCGACGACGCAACGAAGCGCGATCCCGCCATCGCCGCAGCCCTTCGCGGGATGCGCGTGGCCGCGGACGCCGTGCGCGCCGAGTGCACGGCGGCGGATCTCGAGCCCCCGATCGACGCCGTTGGCCGCGCGATCGCGCTGGGTGCGCGCGTGGCGGCCCGCCGCCAGAAAGTGGTCGGCGCGGTGGCATCGATCGGAAGCGCCCTCGACACGGCAGGTGCCGCGATCGCGTCCTGGCTCGGGCTCGCGCGGGCTGAGGGCGCCGACGCGGAAACCGCGGCGCTCGCGGGCTTCCGCGACGACCGAGGGGCCGATGCCGTCGCGGGCACCATCGGCGCGCTGACGCTTCGCGCGGAGCGGATCGAGGCGGAGGATGGCTCGGAGCGCGTCGTCGGCGAGGTCGCGCGCGCGGGTGGCACGGGCGGCGCGATGCGCGGCACCGTCGCGGCGCTCGGCGCGGGCCGGACCGTGCTCGCGCGGGCGGAGCTCGACCACTTCGGCATGTTCACGCTCGCTGTTCCCGTGGGGACGGCGCGGCTCGCGCTCATCGACCGCGCCGGCGCGGTCGTGCTGGTCATCGAGTGGCCCTCGCGGAGCGACCGATGAGCGCGTCGGCACCGCTCGAGCTCTCGGCGTTTGCAGCGCTCGCGCCCGATGCGCGGAGCGAGGCCGCCGCGAACGATGCGCGCGGGGCTCTTGCGGCGCTCGTTGCACTCGGCGACGCGTGCGAGCGGCTCGCGGCGGGTTCGCCGAACGACGCGCTCCACTGCGGACGGGCGATCGCTGAGACGGCGCGCACGCTCGGGCTCGGCTCCGCGGCCGCGCGCGCGGGCCGCGCGATGGTCGCGGCGCACGCCTACCTCGGCGAACTCGAGGCTGCGATCGCGTGCGCGGACGACGCGGCGGGCATCGCGCAGACGGCGGGCGACGCGGTCGAGTCGGCGCGCGCGCGCGTGGCCTCGATGCACGCGCTTGCGAAGCTCGGACGGACCGCGGAGGCGATCGCGCGCGGAACGGCGGCGCGGGACGCGCTCGTCGCTGCGGGCAGGGCCGACCTCGCGGCTCGGGCGGAGCTCAACCTCGCGAATGTCCACAAGATCCGCGGCGAGGCGGCAGACGCCCTCGCGGCGCTCGAGCGCGCGCTCGCGGGCGTTCCACCCGAGGACCGCGCCGCGCGCGGAACGATCCTCAACACGCTCGGCGAGACGCTTCTCCAGCTCGACCGCCTGTCGGACGCGATGCGCGCCTTCGACGACGCGGACGCCGCGCTCGACGGGCTGCCGCTTGCACGCACGATCGTGCTCGGAAACAAGGCCGACCTCCTCGCGCGGCAGGGCAGGCTCGGCGAATCGATCGCTGCGTTCGCGCTGGCGGCGGAGGCCGCGAAGGGCGTGGCGCCCGGCCACCACGCGCGTCTTCTCATCGAGGAGTCCGAGGCGCTTGCCACGCTCGGCGCAGCGCGCGAGGCGCTGGCCACGGCGAGCGAGGCGCTTGCGGTCGCGACCGCGCGCGCGCTTCCCGCGGAGGCCGCGCGCGCGAGGCTCGTGCGCGCACGCACGCTTGCCGCGGCCGGGCGGTTCAACGAGGCCGACGACGAGGCGGCGCAGGCGCTCGCCGTCTCCGCGGAGATCGGCGATGTGCGGGGCCGGCGCGCGGCCACGCTGATGCGCGCGGAACTCGCGCTGCGCGCCGCGGAGCCCGCGCGCGCACGCACGCTCGCACGAGACGCCGCGGACGGCGCGAGCCCCCTCGACCGCGCACGGGCGCAGGCGATCACGGCGGAGGCGCTTCTCCTCGAGGGCGATGCGCAGGCGGCGTCCGAGTCGATCCGCGTCGCGCTGCGCGATGTGCGTGAGCTCGGCGTGCGCACGGTCGAGATCGACTGCGCCGCGACGGCCGCCGCATGCGCCCGCGCGCTCGGAGAGGACGACGAGAGTTCGCGGCTTCTCGCGGCCGCCGTCGACGCGGCCGAGGATCTGCGCGCCACGATCGGCGCCGAGCGCCATCGATCCGTCTTCACGGCGTCGCGGCTCCGCGTCTACGAGGAGCTTGCGCTCGCCGAGCTCGCCCGCGGCGACGGTGCGTCGCTTGCGCGTGCGTTCGCCACCGTCGAGCGCGCGCGCAGCAGGCAGCTGCTCGAGACGATCCTGCGCGCGGTCGAGCGCTCGGAAGCGGCCGCGGACGCGGACGGCGACGAGATCGCCGCGCTTCGCGCGAGGCTCTCCGAGCTCCATGCGCGCGGAGCGCGCGAAGGCGGCGAGGACGGCATCCGCCGCGGCATCGCGCCCGCGCTTCTCGAGGAGATGCGCCGCACCGAGCGCGCGATCGACGAGATCGTGACGGCGCGACAGGCCTCGCATGCGCTGCGTGGCGGCGTGTCGCCGCTCCTCGCGCGCGTCGAGGATGCGGATGCGGTCGCGGCGCGCCTCTCGCCCGGCGACGCGCTCATCGCCTACTACCGCGCGGGCGACGAGCTGATGGCCTTCACGATCTTCGAGGGAGAGATCGCCTGCAGCCGCGCGCTCGCGTTCGGCGGCGAGGTCGACGAGCTCGTGGAGAAGCTGCTCTTCCAGCTGCGTGCGCCGGCGCATGACGCGGCGATGGGCGCGGCGATGGGCGCGGCGGAAGGCAACGCGCGCGCGATCGCGTGGTTCTCGCGCGCGCTCCATGAGCGCGTCATGGCGCCGCTCCTCGACGAACGCAGCGACATCGCTGCGCGCGCCACGCGCCTTGTGATCGTGCCCTTCGGCGCGCTGCATGCCGTTCCATTCGCGCTGCTCTCCGATGGCAGGTCCCACCTCATCGAGCGCTTCGAGATCCAGACGGCGCCGAGCGCATCGATCGCGTGCCCTGGCGGTGCGGCGGCGCCACGCGCGACGCACGACGCGCTCGTCGTCGGAGTCGCCGACGCCGCTGCGCCGCTCATCGACGAGGAGGTCGACGAGATCGCGGCGATCGCAGGCGCGCGGCTCCTGAAGGGCGACGCGGCCACGCGCGGTGCGCTGCGCGCCGCAGCGCCATCCGCCGCGATGATTCATCTCGCCTGCCACGGGCGCTTCGTGCCTTCGCTTCCCGCGGCATCGGGCCTGCGCCTCGCCGACGGCTGGCTTCCCATCCGCGACATCCTCGACCTCTGCCTCGCGGCGGACCTCGTCGTCCTCTCGGGCTGCGAGACGGGCCGCCACGCGGTCGACGCCGGCGACGAGCTTTCTGGAATCGCCCGCGCCTTCCACGCAGCAGGCGCGCGCAGGCTCGTGACCACGCTCTGGAGCGTCCGAGATCGTTCCGCGCTGCGCCTCGCGACGCGATTCCACCGCGCGCTCGGCGACGGTTCGCGCCCATCTCGGGCACTTCGGGAGTCGACGCTTGCCCTGATCGCTGAATCGGCCCATCCTTCGTGCTGGGCTTCCTTCGTGCTCTCTGGATCGATCTGATGTTCACCGACCCAATGCCCTTCCGACCGTCCTCGCTCGTGCGCATCGCGCGCGTTGCAGCATGCCTTGCGCTTCCGCTCGCCGCGGCCGCCGCCCACGCGGGCGAACCGACCGACCCGCTTGTCCCGGGCGAGCTCATGCTCCGCGCGGAGAACCCGAAGCTGCTCGCGTCCGCGCTGTCGACCCTCTCCGCGAGCTTCGCGGATGTCGGCGTCCTCGACCAGATCGACGGGCGGCCCATCTATCTCGTCTCCTACGGCCTCACCCCGAAGCAGACGCCCGACGATGTCGACCTCGTGATCGACGCGCTGGTCCTGTCCTCGACGATCACCTGGGGCGAGCTCAACTACGAGGGCCAGACGGGCGAAGGACGAACGGACAGCCTGTGGCTCTCAGGGCTCGGGCTCGGCCAGGGCCACTATCAATCGCAGTACGCGCGCGACCTCCTCGGGCTCGACGCCGCGCACAAGCGTTCGCGCGGCGCGGGCGCGATCGTGGCCGTGATCGACACGGGCATCGATGCGACGCACCCCGCGCTCTCGGGCCGCGTGTCGAGCGCGGGCGTCAGCTTCGTGGCGGGTTCGCCCTCGTTCCTCGACATCGGCGACGGCATCGACAACGACGGCGACGGCCTCGTCGACGAGCAGGTCGGCCATGGCACCTTCGTCGCGGGGCTGATCTCGCTCGTCGCGCCCGACGCGATGCTCCTTCCTGTGCGCGTCCTCGACAGCGAGGGGCGCGCCAACAACTTCCAGCTCGCGCGCGCGGTGGCGTGGTCGATCGACCGGGGCGCGCATGTGATCAACATGAGCCTCGGCGAGGACTACGAGTCGCTCACGCTCGAGGATGTCGTGCTCGAGGCGGCCGCGCGTGGCGTCGTCGTGGTCGGCGCTGCGGGCAACCGCGCCACCGACGATCCGCGCGAGTATCCCGCGTGCAACGACCGCGCGATCGGCGTGACGGCCACGGGCTGGAACGACCTGCGCGCGCCGTTCTCGAATTTCGATGTGCGCATGGACCTCGCGGCGCCCGGAGGATCCGTCCTCTTCGGCGGCGGCGCGGACCTCGCGCGCTCGGTGATCGGCCCCGTCCCGGGCGGGGAGTTCGCCGTGTGGGAGGGCACCTCGCTCTCGGCCGCGTTCGTCTCGGGCACGGCCGCGCTCGTGCGCGCCCAGCACCCGACCTGGCCGAACGCCTCGGTGCCCGCTGGGCAGGTGCTCGACGCCGTGCTCGCGACGCTCGGTGGCACGGGCGCTGCGATCGATGCGATCAACCCGGGCTTCGAGGGCCAGCTCGGGCAGTCGCGCATCTCCGCCTCGGGCGCTGTCGCCGTCGGACCGATCGCTCCGCCGCGAGGCGACATCAACCTCGACGGCTTCGTCGGCGCACCCGACCTCGCCGCCCTGCTGAGCGGCTGGGGCCCTGCGCCCGGAGGTTCGCGCGCCGACCTCGACGCGGACGGCGCCGTCGACGCGCGCGACCTCACGATCCTGCTCTCCGTCTGGTGATCGGCGCTACATTCGCGCCATGCACGACAGATCGCGCGCACTCAAGTGGGACCGCAGGTTCCTCGCCCTGAGCGAGACGATCGCGGGCTGGTCGAAGGATCCCTCGCGCGGCGTGGGCGCCGTGATCGTGAGCCCCGCGATGCAGATCGTGGCGACGGGCTTCAACGGCCTTCCACGCGGCATCGAGGACAGGCCCGAGCGTCTCGAGCGGCCCGTGAAGTACGACCTCATCTGCCATGCGGAGATGAACGCCATCATCCAGTGCGCGCGCAACGGCGTCTCGCCCGTGGGTTCGACGATCTACACGACCTTCGCGCCGTGCGTGCACTGCACGCTGTCCATCATCCAGGCGGGCGTCGTGCGCGTCGTCACCTACCGCGCTGGCAAGGGCGACGAGCACTGGGAGGCGAACTTCGCGAAGTCGCGCGAGCTGCTCGCGGAATCGGGCGTCGAGTTCGTCGAGCTCGACAAGGAGTTCGTCGAGCTCGACAAGG
>CAYMSD010000024.1:0-12838 GCA_964393015.1 uncultured Klebsiella sp. | reverse complement strand
GAGTTCGTCGAGCTCGACAAGGAGTTCGTCGAGCTCGACAAGGCGTGAGCGCGTGACGGCGTCGGGGCGCGGCGCACGCCATGTGCGGCCTTCATGCCGGAGCGAGCCGCCGCAGCGGCGAGCGCTCAAGGATGCAGGCCGAGTTCCTTCGAGGTGAACGGCCTGTTGCGGCCCTTCGTCTCGTCGCGGATCTTCGCGACCAGCGCCGCGTCGACGGCGTCGCCCGCGTTGCCCCACGCGCTGCGCACATAGGTGAGCACGGCCGCGATCTCCTCGTCGGTGCGCAGCGGCGCAGCGGGCATCACCTGGTTGTAGCGCTGGCCATCGACCACGATCGGGCCCTCCATGCCGTGCATCACGATCTTCACGAGCGTCGCAGCGTCGCCGTGCACGATCTCGCTTCCGCGAAGCGGCGGATACACGGGCGGGAGCCCGCGGCCGTTCGCCTGATGGCAGCTCATGCAGTTCGAGTAGAGGCGCTTGCCGAACTCCTCGACGCTCATCTCCTTGCCGCGCGCGACGCGCGGCGCCACGAACGAGACATCCTCGCGGCCGGGCCAGAAGAGATGGCGGTCGACGGGCGTCGCGAGCGCGAGCTCCGCGGGAAGCGCGGTGAGGAGCTCGGACCATCCCACGGGTTCGGCGGAGGCCACGAGCTGCCGCGGCTCCCTGGCGTTGAGGTTCTGCTTGGCCGCGACGCGCTCGAGGATCGCCTTGGCAAGCCACGGACGCTCGACCGCGACGCGCGCCGCGGCGGACACGGTCTCGGCGAGCGTCGCGGGGCTCGGAAGCCCGCCGCCGTCGTCGAGGAGGACATCCGCGAGCTCGACTGCGAACGCGCGCGAGGCGACGCCTTCGTCGGCGAGAAGCCTGCCCGCGACGACCGCGTCGAGGAGGTCGCGCTCGACGCCGCGCGACGACGCGAGCACGGCGCTGCGCATCTCGCGCGAGCCGATGTCGCGGGTGAGCGCGGTCTCGAGGAACGCAGCGCGCAACGGCGCATCGAGCCGCCATGCGGAGAGCGCGGCCTGCACGCGCGGCGCGGGGTCGGCGTCCTCGATCGCGCGCGCGAGGAACGACGCAAGCGTCACGGTGTCGCTCGAGCGCTCCGCGACGCGCATCGCGTGGACGCGGATCACAGGGTCCTCGAGGCGCAGGAGCTCGGAGACGAGCCCGTCGTCCGCGCCGCCCATCCCCGCGAGCGCCCACAGCGACTCGACCAGCGTGATGCGCGGAAGCGCCGTCGCGCGGACCTGTTCACGAAGAAGCGCGATCGCAGCGGGGTCGCGGCGCTCGACGAGAAGCCGCCGCGCCATCGTGCGCACGGGCTTCTCGTCGTGCGAGAGGAAGCCGACGAGCGCGGCTGCGTCCGCGGCCGCGAGGTTCGGCGCGCGACGCGCGGACGCGCCTTCGGGAACGATCCGCCAGATGCGGCCCGCGTCGAGCGGCTGCTCGAGCCCGCGCGCCTCGACCTGCGTGCGCAGGAAGGTCGTCATGAAGCGACGATGCTGGATCACGCCCCTGTACATGTCTGCGAGATAGATGAAGCCGTCGGGCCCCGACTCGCAGTGGACCGGGCGGAAGCGCTCGTCGGTCGATGTGAGGAACGAGCGGCCCTCGTCCGCGGGGGTCGCGACGATGCGTCCGTCCTGCTCGGCGAGGCGGTAGCGGTGGACGAGGTTGCCCGCGACCTCGCACACGAGCGCGCAGCCCTCCATGTCTGCGCCCATCGCGCGTCCTTCATGCACATGCGGGCTGCACGCGCCCGTGAACTCCGCGAGCCGGCCCTCGCGCAGGACACCGCGCTGGTATCCGCGGTTGACGCCCGGCGTCAGATGCGACGGATGCACGCGCGTGTCGCGGGCCGCGCGCGCAGGCACGCCCTCGAAGTTCCGCTGCGACGGGTTGCGCGCGGCGTGCTGCTTGGGGAGGAGGTCGACGAGAAGCGGATCGGAGTTCGGCGAGTAGTAGAGCCTTCCGAGCGCGTCCTCCGAGAGCCCCCACTGACCGTGCGGCGACACGGGCTCCGCGTGCAGCGACGCGCCGTCGACGACGAAGCGGAACGGATGCTGCGAGCAGGTGAAGGTGTTGTCGAGCGCATAGAGGAGGCCGTTGCCCGCGTGCTCGGGGTTGTCCTCGCCCGCGAAGCCGCTCGCGACGAGCTCGGAACGGTCCGCGCGGCCGTCGCCGTCGGTGTCGCGTGCGAAGAAGAGGTGCGGGGGCTCGATCACGAGCAGGCCGTCGCGCCAGAGCGCGATGCCGCGCGGCATCACGAGGCCGTCGAGGAAGATCGTCGCGCGGTCCATGCGCCCATCGCCATCGTCGTCCGAGAGGACCTTGATGCGGCCGATCGGCTCGCGCTCGCCTGCGCCATCCGCGTCGCGCATGTATCCGCGCATCTCGACGACCCAGAGCCGCCCGTCGGGCCCGAACTCGAAGGCGACGGGCGCCTCGACGAGCGGTTCCGCCGCGACGAGCTCAATCCGATATCCATCGGCGATCGCGAAGGTCGCGAGCTGCTCGTCCGCGGTCCGCACGGGCGACGAGTCGACCCGCCACTCCGCGGGGAGCTCGCCCTGCGTCTCGCCCGCGCGGTCGCCTTGCTGCGCGAGGGCGATCGAGGACGCGAGCGAGGCGCAAATCGCGCAGAACGAGGCGGTTTCGCGCACTCCGCGGAGTCGCCGCGCGCACGCCATGGGCTCCGAGACGAAAGTCATGTCGCGGAGTGTACGCGTGACCGCGGGTGAACCCAACGCCCCGGATGGTCGCGCGACGCGATGCAGGGACGGCTTCCACACCCGTACTCCCTCGCGTAGGCTATGGTCGAGGCCTGTCCGTGCGTCGATTCGCGATCCGATCCCTGTTTCCTTCGGCTGTTCACGGCCCGCGTGCCTTCGGCGCGCTTCTTGCGCTCGCGCTCGCCGGATGCGCGGGCCTCGGCGAACGAGAGAGCCCGCGGATCGTCGCCACGCCGATGGCGCCCGCCGCGGAGTCGCTCGACGCAGGCCCCATCCTCGGCGCGCGCACCGCGACGGGCGCGAAGCTGTGGGTCCGCATCGACCCGGCGCGCCTCGATGCGGAGCGGCCGACCGTGCTTCGGCTCGAACTCGTCGGGGAGGCCGAGGGAAGTGCGCGGACCTTCGACGCGGAGGCGTCCATCGAGGGCGATGGCACCGCCGTGTTCAGGCTCGAGGGGCTCAAGCCGAGTCAGACCCATCGCTACCGCATCACGCGTGCGGAGGACGGCGCCGCGGTGCTGGCCGAGGGCTCGTTCGCGACGGCGCCCGCGCGGATGACGCGCGCGCGCATCGCCTTCGGCGCGGACGCCGAGTTCGACGCCGCGACGGACGCCACCTTCCGCGCGATCGAGCGCGAGCACCCCGATGCGTTCGTGTTGATCGCCGATCTCCCTTCGACTGCGCCGAGCAGCCTCGCGGCGCAGCGCGCGCACTACCGCACGCTGGCGAAGTCGCCCGCGTTCGCCGAGCTGGTGGCAGAGGTGCCGCTCTTCGCGACCTGGCGCGATGGCGGGAACGCTCCGCATCCCGCCGACGGCGGCCTCGCGGGCAAGTCGAACAGCAGGCGCGCGTTCTGCGAGTACCACCCGAATCCAAGCTTCGGCGACGGCGTCGACGGGATCCACACCTCGTTCACGATCGGGTCGGCGGAGGTCTTCCTGCTCGACGAACGCGAGCTCGGGTCCGCCGGGTCTCTGGCTTCGGGCGATGCGCAGTGGCGCTGGCTCGAGGATTCGCTTGCAAGAAGCACCGCGGCGCTCAAGGTCGTCGCGGTCGGTTCGGAATGGAGTGGCTCGCATGGCGCGGGCGGCGGAGTGCGACGACTCGCCGAGACGGTCGGACGCGCGCGGGCCACGGGCGTGGTGCTCGTGTCGGCCGATGCCGCGCGCTCGCGCGTCGTGCGCCACCCGACGGCCACGGTGGCAGGCTACGACCTCCTCGAGTTCGTCGCGGGGCGACTGCACGGTGGCGCCGACTCGGACACGGTCGAGATCACGCCTGGCGTTCTCTTCGACCGCAGCGCGCCAAGGACCTTCCTCATCCTCGACATCGAGGTGCTGGGCGTCGACGAGCGACGCACGGACGGTCCCGAGCTGCGCGCCGCGTTCGTCGACGCGCAGGGAAGCGTCATCCACACGCACGAGGTGGATCTCTCGTCGCTCGCGCCCGCCCGCTGACGCGCGGCCCGCTCACTTCAGCGAGTCGAAGGCGCGATGCGCCGCCTCGGGTGCAAGCGTGCGCTGGCCGAGCTCGCCGATCAGCGTCTGGCCGTCCTCCGAGAGCAGGAACCGAAGCAGCTGGCGCGTCGCGGGCGAGGGCCGCTTCGGGTCGTCGACGAAGTAGAGGCGGAGCGCACGGGCAAGCGGGTAGCGCCCGCTGCGGATCGCCTCGTCGGTCGGCGCCACGAAGGCGCCGCCGGGCTCCGACTCGATCTCGAGCTCGCGCACGCGCGCGGGCCGCGCGCGGCCCGATGTGAAGTACGCGCTGCAGTAGCCGATCGCGCCGGGATCCGTGGCGACGCCCTGCACGACGCTCGACGACACGGGCTCCTCGTTCACGCTCGTGCGGAACTCGCCTCCGAGAAGGATCGTCTCCTGCACGATGCCGTGCGAGCCCGTGCCCGCGCCCATGCCGAAGAGGCTGATCGAGCGCCTTGAGAAATCGGCCGCGCGCACGCCGACATCGCCCCAGATCACGGCGGGTCCGCCGCCGCGGCGCCGCTCGCGCCCGAACACTCGGTCGAGGTCCTTCAGCGTCATGCGCTCGATGGGGTTCTGGCGGTTCACGCAGATCGCGATCGCGTCGAGCGCGATGTCGACGAAGCGGACGGGAACCCCGCGCGCCTTCTCGATCGCGGCGATCTCGGAGTCCCGCATCGCCCGGCTCATCGGCGCCAGGTCGGACTCGCCCGCGGCCAGCGCCGTCGGCGCGCTGCTCGATCCCGAGGAGATGACCTGAAGATCGATCGCGGGCTGCGAGCCGCGGAAATCGCCGCGGATCGCGTTGAGGAGCAGCGCGACCGCGGAACTTCCGACGCACCGCACCGTACCCTTCGCCGCGGGGTCCGCGATGAAGGTCGGATAGGGGCTCGCCTCGGGGTCGATGAAGTCGGTCTTCGGGGGCTGCGGCGGCGTGCCGCCATCCTGCGCCGCCGCGCGCATCGTCGCCGCGGAGAACGCGCCGAGTCCACCGAAGAGAAGCGGCGCAACAAGCATGCGGAGCGCATCCCGGCGTGTCTCCGAGGTGTCCCGCGAACCGATCGACCTGCCGTCGTGCGTCTTCATGCGGCACCTCCTGCCTCTCTCGAATGCGCGCCCGGGATGTACTTGAGCGCGGCGAGCAGCGCGAACGCCAGCAGAACCAGCACGGCGCCGACTCCGCCGACGAGCCACACGATGCGCGTGACGGCCTCCTCGAGGCTCGCGATGCGCTGCTCGGTCGCCTCCGTCACCTCGTCGATGACGCCGCGCACGGCGGGCGACGACGCGAGCGACTCGCCGCGCTCGATGAGCGTGTTCGCCTCCACGAGCGTCGCGGTCGCGTCCGTGAGCGCGCCGCGGTACTCCGCGATGTCGAAGGGCTTCGCATCGGGGTTCGGCGGCCCCGACATCTCCGCGACCTTTCCGAGGATCCGCTCCGAGGTCTGCGCGAGCCGCTCGACCGCCGCAAGCGTCGGCTGCGCGGCGTCGAGCGTCTTCTGCGCCTCGCCGAGCGCCGGCGCGACGCCGTCGACGACCGCGCGCACATCGGCCGTGGCCGCGCGCGCCTCCTCCGCGATCACGCGGACCTCCGCGAGCGACGACTGCACGTCGTCCTGCATGCGGTCGATCTCGGCGAACACGGCCTCGCGCTCGCTCGCGATGATCCTCGGAATGTCCTCCGTGAGGCGTGAGACGGTCTTGCCGAGCTCGTCGACGGAGCCCGTGACGCTGTCGAGGTTGCGCAGCGCAAGGACCGTCTCCTCCTTCGCGAGCACCTGGTCGATCACCGACTGCGACTGCCAGTTGATCAGGGTCGGCGCGCGCTTCGCGAGGTAGAACATGCGCTCGAGGAGCTTGCGGTAGGCGACGGCCTCGTCGACGGCCTGGTTGATCGGCTGGAAGAGCCCCCCGCCCTGCGCGGCCTCGGTGATCACGGACTGGCCGCGCGCCTCCGCGAAGTCGCCGAAGCGCACGAAGCTGACATCCTCGACGCCCGTGTTGGCGCGGCGCCAGCCCGCGATGAGGAAATCGAGCGCGGAGAGCTGGTCGGGCGTGAAGACGCGCGCCGCGATGTCCCACGCCTCCTCGCGGGCACGGCGGAGCGACGCCACGAGGGGCTCGCCGCGCGCCTCGCCGAACTCGCGCGTGGCGCGGTCGTCGTCGATCCAGACCTGGCTCGTCAGCGTGACCATGATCGTCAGGTCGAGGACCTGCGAGAACGGGTCGCCGTTCGTGACGATGTCGTAGGCGCTCGTCGTCGTCTCGACGAGGAAGCGCTGCGCGAGCGAGCGTTGCCGCGCGTCGGGGTTGCCCGTGACGACCGCGCTGACCGCGTCCTCGAGCAGCGTGCGGTAGCGGTCGGCGAAGGCGTTCGTCAGCTCGTCGAGCTCCGCGTCGCCGATCTTCTCGAGCGAGGTGCTGCGGCTGAAGTCGGCGGAGCCCGCGACCGCCCTGTTGACGCGCGGTGCGCCGCTTCGTCCTGTCGCACAGGCGGACATCGACGCGACGACCGCCGAGAGCGAGAGTGCGACCAACAGCCGCGTGCACGACGCTGGATTGGTTCCGGACATTCGGTTTGACTCGCCTCAGAACATGAACTGGAGCTGCGACCGCACGATCCACTGGCCATCCGATGTGGAGCCGCCCGCGGAAGTGTAATCAGGGAGGATGTCCGCCCCCGACGGCGAGAAGTCGACGAGCGACTCGAAGCCGTAGCCGACGTCGGTGGTCCACTTGATGCGGGTGTTGCCCGAGCCCGCGGGCCACCAGTTGACGCCGACCGTCGCGAAGGCGAGGTCGGCGCCCGACGCCGCGAGCGCGGTCGGCTGCGTGCGGTAGCGGTCGGTGTCGCTGTCGCCGATCTCGTAGCGCGCGAAGAGCTCGAGGTCGTCGGTGACGAACACGCCGCCCTGGACGACGGCTCCCCACTGGTCGAGCGAGTCGTCGCTGCCGCCGCCACGCACGGGCTGCGCCGTGTGCAGGGAGACGCTCCGATAGACGCCGTAGACCATCAGGTTCGCGCCGCCGAAGTCGACCGAGGCGTCCGCGGTCACGCTCCACAGGACATCGGGCGAGGCGCCGTTCGCGCCCGCGACGGCGTCGACCTGCTGCGCGTAGCCACCGAGCCCGAGCAGGACGCCCGCCTGTTCGCCTCGGAGGCTGCGCATGTCGCGGAACTGCCTCCACTCGCCGAGCGGCTTCCACTCGATGCGCCCCGCGAATGCGTAGCTCGACTGGTTCAGGTTGAAGCCCGTGTTCTGCGAGGTGGCGACGCCAAGCGCGCCGCCCGCATTCAGCGGCCCGACGCCCGCCGTGGTGATCGAATAGGGCCCCGTGCCGTTCGCGCGGAGCGCGTCGCCGAAGAAGCCCTCGACCTTCAGGTCCCCGTCCTCCCAGCCGAGCCTGATGCCCTGTGCGCGGCTCGGCGAGAAGAGGTCGTTCACGGTCGAGCGCTCGACCGCCATCTGCGCCGTCGAGGGCACGAGCTCCTCGCGGAGGAACGGCGCCTTGAACTGCCCAGCGCGCAGGGACAGGCCGCCGCCGAGGTCCTTCTCGAAGAAGGCCTCCTCGAGCGTCGCGTTCGAGCTCGCGGTGGCGGTGCGGTTGAACGCGAGCCGCATCTCGTAGGACCAGCTCGGGTCGATCACATGGCCGAAGAGGGCCACGCGCGCGCGCCGCATCTCGAAGCCCCACGAGTCGTCGGCCGCCGTGCTCGCGGGCGAACCCTGCGCCGCGGTCGCCCCGCCGATGTCGCGGCTGTTGTAGGCCCAGCGAACCTGCATGTCGCCCTTCACGCCGAGCCTGAAGCCGCCGTCGGCGCTCGCGAGGAACGCGCCCTTCGAGGCGTCGTAGCCCGCTGTCGCGCCGTCGGCGGCGAGCGACGCCCGCGACGACGCGTCGCCGAGCACATCGCCGACGATGGCGCGGATCTCCTGGGCGCGCTGCTCGGTGAGCCACTCGCCATCGGCCGCGACGCGCTCCTCGAGCCGCTCGACCTTGGCGGCGAGCGCCTCGTTCTGCCTGCGCAGCGCCTCGATCTCCCCGAGCGCGCGCCCGAGGTCCGCGCCGTCGTCGCCGCGCGCGGCGAACCCGGGGACGAGCGAAGCCACCATCGCCAGACCTGTCGTTGCATTCATCGAATCTCTCCTCGATTGCATGTGCCGATCTCATCGCGGACCACATACGGCTTCGTCCCGCCGATCGCGTTGTTGGCGTCGCTCAGGAGCTCGAGCACGAATCCCATCGCCAGGAAGAACAGCGCCGCGAGGAAGAACATGATCGCCACGAGGAATGGCGGGCGCGTTCCCATGTCGACCCCGAGCGCGAACTTCTCGTAGAGGAGCCATGGCATGACGACGCAGTCGACGAGGAGGAGCGCCACGCCGATCCTCCCAAAGAGGTAGAGAGGACGCGCCTTGAAGCTTGATTGGAAACCAAGCATGACGATGTCGAACAAGACATCGAACGAGCGCGAGATGCCGTAGTGGCTCTGCCCTGCGAAGCGCTCCTGCGCCTCGACGAAGACCTCGGCGGTCGAGCCTCCGCGCATGTGGACGAGCGCGGGAAGCAGGCGGTGGTGCCCGGGCCGCAGGCGGAACGAGCGCGCCATGTCGCCGTCGATCGCCTTGAAGCCGCCCATGTCGCGGATCTCGCAGCCCGTGACCGAGCGCAGCAGCTTGTTGGCGATCCGGCTCGGCAGGCGCTTCGAGAGCCTTTCGTGGCTGCGGTCGCGGCGCGAGCCCGACACGAGCGTGTGGCCCTGGTCCATCCTCGCGATCAGGAGATGGATGTCCTCGGGGCGGTGCTGCAGGTCGCCGTCGGCGACGACGACCACGCGGCCGCGGGAATGCTGGATACCCGCGTAGAGCGCGCTGCACTGCCCGACGTTGCGCGCGAGGAAGATCGCGCGCAGCGAGGGGTATCGCGAGGTCGCCGCGCGGAGCAGGTCCTCCGTGCGGTCGGTCGAGCCGTCCGACACGATCACGATCTCGTGCGGCCTGCCGATCGCGCGCAGCGCGGCGTCCGTGCGGCGGAGGAACTCCTCGACGCACAGCTCCTCGTTGTGCATCGGCGTCACGACCGAGATCGCGATCGGCCCGTCGCGGGTGGCGGCGTGTGCGGAGTTCGTTTCGGGCTGCATCGGCGGTGTTCAGCGGGCGTCGGACGAGACTGTCTCGAAGTTCACGAGCTTCCAGCGGTTGCGCGCCGCCGCCGCCGTCCACGAGCCATCGCGAAGACTCTCGAATTCCGGCGCCCACAGCTCGTGGACGCGCATCCTACCGAACGATTCGGGAAGATCGGGGTCGCCGTCGTGCCGCTCGCCCGGGTGGCAGACCACCTCGATGCGGCGCGTGCCGACGCCCGCGAGCGCCCGCTCGCAGCCGGCCGCCGTGAACGCGCGCCCCTGCTCCGCGATTCCCCACACGGCGTCCGTCGACTCGGTCGCCGCGGTGGTGCGTGCGGAGACGCACAGCGCGCGCAAGATGGCGCGGCGGAGCGCTGGCGCCCCCACGCGGATGTTCCCGAAGCGCTCGTCGCTGCGGCGGACCCAGCGGATGCCGTGCTCCGCGGCCACCTCGCACGCGACCGCGAAGAGGCCGGGCAGGCAGTGCGTGTGCTTCTCGCCGTCGACATGGGAGAGCGCGAGGCCGCGCTCCCGGAGCGCCGCGACCTGTCTCGACCATTCGAGCCGGACCTCGTCGCGACGCACGCCGCCGCGCGCCACGCGCCACGCGAGCGCGGCGGCGCTTCCCGTGAAGTTGCCGTCCGCACCGAGGAGCGACCGCACCTCGCGCGCGGGCGAGAGCGGCGGACCGCGCAGGATGTTGAGATGCGCTCCCAGCGAGACGCCCGCGACCGGTCGGACCGACGCGAGGTCGGGTCCGTTCGCAAGCACGCTCGCGCTCGTCACGGTGCCGGCGGCCGCGCATGCCTCGACCGCGCGCCGTACGGCTGGATGCAGGCCAAGATCGTCGACATTGACGATCAGTTCGAGCGGCGCGTGCGGAGCCGGCCGCGGCGCCGCGGATGTCCGCTCGTTCGCCATCTCCATGGACGCGGCATTGTCGCGCGGACGCGCCTCGACCGCAATCGCGTCAGCGGTCGCGACGCGCGGCTCGAGGATCGATGAACTGCGCGCCGCACTCCTGCCCGTGGGGTCCGAGGAGGCCGTACTCGCGGCTCCAGACGACCACGAACTCCGCGTCGACGGGCGTTCCCTCGGGCTTGATGCTGATCGCGCGGCCCATCTCGCCGTTCAGGACGCCGTTCGGCGTGCGGAACCGGAATCCCGACGCCGAGAAGTCGACGAGCTTCACCTGCTCGAGCTGGCCGCTCCAATCCCATCGGATCACGATCTGCGCGGGCAGGATCACGCGTCGGGACCGACGGCGTTCGTCGTGGGCCGTGCGCTGTG
The DNA here is from genome assembly GCA_964393015.1 of uncultured Klebsiella sp. Lineage (GTDB taxonomy): Bacteria > Planctomycetota > Phycisphaerae > Phycisphaerales > SM1A02 > QWPT01. The sequence goes on along the minus strand of CAYMSD010000024.1, from coordinate 2,204 downwards.
GCTGGCTGGGTCGGTCGGACATGGCGAAACCTCCTCGAGATGGCGACTCCGAGAGGATCAACGGCTTCCACGGCGCCCGACTTTGGCATGTCGTGGCGGAACCGCGAAAAACGCGGCTACAGGGCGTTCTGTCGGGTCTCGTCGGGCGCGCGCGACGCAATTGCGCGGCGACGGGCCGTTTCGGTCGAGTCCATGCGGATTCCTGCCGATAACGGACACATGGGCGACGCCAACACCGGCCCCGAGACGGACACGACGGCTCCGAGCGTGCCGCCGCCGCATGAAGGCGGCGACCCGTCGGAGGTGCTCGACACCTTCGCGACGCTCGAGAAGGAGATCGAGAACCTCAAGACCCCCGCGCGCGATGCGGCGCGGTCGGCGGCCGCGCAGTCGCGCGAAGACCTGGTGGCGCCGCTCCTCAAGGAGATCAACGAGATCCTCTCGCACGAGACGAACGCGCTCCTGAGCTCGACGAACGGCCTGCTCGGCAAGACGCTCGAGTCGATCTTCGACCCGAAGACGCTGGCCCGCAAGCACGAGAAGATCGACAAGGCGCTTGCGCAGGCGCTCTCCAAGAACAAGGTCGGCATGCCGAAGGCGGCGCCGAAGCCCGCCGCGCCGACCGTGCCTGCGCCGCGCATGGCGCCGAAGGCGGCGGAGGATGCCCCGAAGGTCGTCGAGGAGAAGCGGACCGAGGGGTCGGCTGGCTCCGTGAAGGTCGAGGCCGGCCCGGAGCAGGTCGACAGCGTCCTGAAGGTGGAGGCTGCGGCCGAACAGGGCGCCACGGTGATCAAGGTCGAGGCCGCGGCCGACGAAGGGACTGGCTCGATCAAGGTCGAGGCCGCGCCCGAGCAGACGGAGGCCAAGGTCACGGTCGAGAAGGCGCCTGCGGAGCCGGAGCCGGTGGCGAAGGCCCAGCCCGAGCCTGAGAAGCCTGCCGAGATCAAGCTCGAGAAGCCGAAGGAACAGCCCAAGGAGCAGCCGAAGCCGAAGCCCAAGGAGGGCGAGGCCGCTGCCGTCGCGGACGATGCGCCGCGGGGCCCGTCGCTCCTCGTCAGGATCCTGTCGTATCCGATGCGCTTCGTTCCCGAGAACGCGAAGCTCATCGTGAGCGCGTTCGCGCTGACCATGCTCTTCGCCATGCCCGTCGCATGGGCGCTCGCGATGCGCTCGGCGAACTACGACGGCATCGGCCCGATCGACTTCACGCAGATCGCGGATGCGGAGGCCGCGGAGGCCGCGTCGAAGCGCCACTCCGAGAAGGCGGCGGGCGATGAGGCTGACGCGGCGAAGCCGGCGGAAGGCGCGAAGGACGCGAAGGACGCGAAGGACTGACGCAGTCGAATCATGCGCCCGCGCCGTCGCGGCCCGCGCGCCCCTGCGCGATCAAGCCCGCCATCGCCGCGTGCGTCTCCTTCGCGGCGCCCGACAGCATCGCGGCCTGCTCCTCGGCGTGATAGCTCGAGCGCACGAGCGGCCCGCTCTCGCACACCTTGAACCCGCGCGCGAGCGCCTCGCGGCGGTACATCGCGAACTGGTCGGGGTGCACCCAGCGGTGAATCGGCAGGTGGTTGCGCGTCGGCTGCAGGTACTGGCCGACCGTGATGATGTCGGCGTCGCTCGCGGCGCGCACGTCGTCGAGGAGCTCGAGGATCTCGTCGTCGTGCTCGCCGATGCCGGCCATGATGCCCGTCTTCGTGACGAGCCCGCTCGCCTTGAACTGCCGCAGCACCGCCAGCGACCGCTCGTACTTCGCCTGCGGCCGCACCGCGGGGTGCATGCGGCGCACGGTCTCCATGTTGTGCGAGATGATCTCGGGCCGCGCGTCGCACACGGTCTGGATCGCCTTCTCGTCGCCCTGGAAGTCGCCGACGAGGATCTCGACCGACATGTCGGGGCACGCCTCGTGCACGCGGTGGATGGTCTCGGCCCAGATCGCGGCGCCGCCGTCGGAAAGCTCGTCGCGGTTGACGCTCGTGATGACGACATGCTTGAGCTTCATGAGCGCAAGCGACGCGGCCACGCGGCGCGGCTCGTCGAGGTCGTAGACGGGCGGCTTCCCCGTCTTCACGTTGCAGAACCCGCACGCGCGCGTGCAGGTGTCGCCGAGGATCATGATCGTCGCCGTGCCGCGGCCCCAGCACTCGCCCATGTTCGGGCACGAGGCCTCCTGGCAGACGGTGTGCAGGCGGTGCTCGTCGATG
>CAYMSD010000023.1:18664-37519 GCA_964393015.1 uncultured Klebsiella sp. | reverse complement strand
CGGTCGCGGCTGCGGCCGCTCCCTTTGGTGCGACCGAACGCACGGGTGCCCTTGGACGAAGTCCAAGGAACGGATGGTGTCAGCCGTCGAGCCCCGCACGCACAGCGACCAGCACCCTGTCGATCCCCTCGCCGTCGACGAGGATCTCCGCGTCGCGCCACGCGCTGCCCGAGACGAGCGCAAGCGCAGGCGCGCGGTGCTTCCAGCCGACCTCGATGAGAAGCAGTCCGCCAGGCACGAGATGACGCTCCGCACCCGCGACCACGCGTCGCACGAGGTCGAGGCCGTCGCGCCCTCCGCGCAGGGCGATGGCGGGTTCGTAGTCGCGCACGTTCGCGTCGAGCGCCGCGTACTCCTCGTCCGTCACATACGGCGGGTTCGAGGCGACGAGGTCGAAGCGCTCGTCGGGCCTCACCGCGGCGAAGAGGTCGCCCGTGCGGAAGTCGATCTCGACGCCGTGGCGCGCCGCGTTCTGGCGCGCAAGTTCGACGGCCTCAGGCACGATGTCAGAGGCGGTCACGGAGATGCCGCGCAGCGCGGGCTCCGACGAGGCCGCCCCTGAAGGCGTGGGATCGGCTGCTTCCGGCGAAGAGATCACCCGCGCCACCGCTTCAGCGTTGCCGCTCGTCGCACCCGCGGAGATCGGCCTGCATCCGAGACCCGCGGGGCGCGCGATCGCGCGCATGCCGAGCGCGATCGACACGGCGATGCAGCCGCTGCCCGTGCAGAGGTCGAGCGCGCGCACCGACGCATCTCCCGCTGCGCAGCGGGAGCGATACCAGTCGAGCGCGCGCGTGACGAGCGTCTCCGTCGCCGGACGCGGGATCAGCGTACACGGCGCCACCGCGAAGTCGCGCCCGAGGAACGGCCATCGGCCCACGAGGAACTGCACGGGCTCGTGGCGGCCCGCGCGCGCGACCAGCCCGCGGAGCGTCGCGAGCTCTTCGGCGTCAAGCTCGCGTTCAGGCTCCATGTACAGCCCGAGCCGCTCCACGCGGAGCACCTCGGAGAGCAGGATCTCCGCAACGGCCCGCGGACTGTCGACGGAGCGCTCCTGGAGATAGGGAACGATCCACGCAAGAAGTGCGCGAACGGACCAGCGTGCGGGCGCGCCCGTGTCCCCGACGGCTGCCTTCGGACTCGGCGTCTCAGGTCTCGGCATCGGGGCTCCTCCACACGCGCGCGCCGGCGCGGCCTCTGTTCGCGTTCGCGCGGTCCGCGACCGCGCCAAGACCCGCCATCCTACGGTCGCGGCCGCCTGCTCGGCCGCACGCGCACGCCCGCCGCGCGAAGTGCCCGCACGAACCGCCATCGGGGGCGTTTCTCCCATCCGCCCACGGGGTTCGACGCTACGATGTCCGCCCCTCTTTCAGGGAGCAGCCCATGCAGGAAATCTTCCAGTCCGTCCTCCAGGAGGCGACCGCTCGCGGCGTCTTCAGTTCCATCGAGCGTCTTCCAGACCGGCTGCGTTGCCACGCGAAGGATTGCCCCGAGCCCGCGTGGTACGAGCTTGCGGCCGTCGGCGACGGCCTCCTCGTGCGCTTCGCCACGCCGGACCGCTGGCTGAGCGAGTCGATCGAGTCCGACCTCATGCACTTCGGCGACCCGATCGAGGAACTCGTCGAGGAGGAGCTTGCGGAGCTCGGTTGGCGCGGCAAGGTGCCGCCGATCAAGCACTTCCGAGACGACGACAAGCTCTACACCTTCGAGAACAGCGTGCCCGAGGTCGGCGCGACGACGGCCGCGAAGTTCCTCCTCGCCTACGAGGCGGCCTTCCGCGCGCTTGGCGATGTGGGCGGCGGCGACGAGGACGGCGACTGATCGCGAGAGGGAATCGGGAACCTCGCGGGGCTCGCCTCGCAGGAAGGACGGAAGGCTTCGGATGGCGCGACGCGTGCTCATGCTCGGCTGGGAGTTCCCCCCGTTCATCACGGGTGGTCTCGGGACGGCCTGCCACGGGCTGACGAAGGCGCTCGACCGCCAGGGCCTCGAGGTCACCTTCGTCCTTCCGAAGACGATTCCAGCAGATGGCGCGTCGCATGTCCGCCTCGTGACCCCCGGCGCAACGGTCGAGCGGAAGTCCGGTCGCCTGCCGATGCCCGTCGGAGCGCCGCCCGCGCCCGCGGTCGTGCGTGAGCCCGTGCGCCCCGCACCCGAGCCCGTCGCCGCGAACGCGCCCGTCACCGAACGCGAGCACGAGACCTGGAACCGCATCGTCGCGGAGTTCCAGTCGACGCGTTTCATCGAGATCCCAGGCGAGTATCCCTCCGTCTACGCCGAGTCGAGCGGCAACTCCCCGGCGCGGATCGCGGAGGCCGTGCGCCTGATGCGCGAGGCGGGCTGGAGCATCGAGCGGATCCGAACGCTTGCGAAGGCAGGCGCCTTCCCCGAGCTCGCGGGCGACCCCGTCGAGCACGCGCTCGCGGCGGCGCTGCCCGAGACCGCGGGAAGGCCGAAGGAGGCCGTCGGCGCGCGCGGCGCCGACGCGGCCGACTACTCGGGCGACCTCCTCGGCATGGCGGACCGCTACGCGCGCTTCGTGGTGGAGGCCACGCGCGGGCTCGAGTTCGATGTCGTCCACGCGCACGACTGGCTCACCTATCCCGCGGGGCTCGCCATCGCCAAGCTCTCGGGGAAGCCGCTCCTCGTGCATGTCCACTCGACCGAGTTCGACCGCTCGGGCGAGCACCCGCACCAGCAGATCTACAACATCGAGCGCCGCGGCATGCACGGCGCCACGCGCATCATCGCGGTCAGCGTCCTCACGAAGAATGTCTGCGTGAACCGCTACGGCGTGAACGCGGCCAAGATCGACGTCGTCTACAACGGCGTGGACCTCGACCCCTCCGCGACGGGCATCGACAAGATCGAGTCGAAGGACAAGATCGTCCTCTACTTCGGCCGCATCACCATGCAGAAGGGCCCCGAGTACTTCATCCAGGCCGCGAAGAAGGTGCTCGAGTACATGGACGACGTGAAGTTCGTCGTCGCGGGCTCGGGCGACCAGGCGAGCCGCATGATCGAGATGGCGGCCTCGCTCGGGATCGGCAACAAGGTGCTCTTCACGGGCTTCCTGCGCGGCCGCGACATCGCGCGCGTCTTCTCGATGGCGGACCTCTATGTCATGCCGAGCGTGAGCGAGCCCTTCGGCATCGCGCCGCTCGAGGCGATGAGCCACAATGTGCCCGTCCTGATCTCGAAGTCCTCGGGCGTGAGCGAGGTGCTCATGCACGCGCTCAAGGTCGATTTCTGGGACATCGAGGACATGGCCGACAAGATCATCGCCGTGCTCCGCCACCCCCCGCTCTCGCGCCAGCTCGTCGAGCATGGCAGCTTCGAGATCCGCGGAATCAACTGGGACGGCGCCGCCACGCGCACGGCGCGCTGCTACGAGCGCGCCATCGCCGCCGCGAGCGCACGCAGCGGGTACTGACGCGACGCCGCCGTTTCCCCCGAGTTTCGCCGCGTTTCATGCGTCCGCCCGAGGTCGTGCGCCATCTATACTGCGCGGCTTCCCATGGCCCTCTTCTTCAAGCGCAAGCCGTCCGCCGCCCAGCCCGCACCCAGAGCAGCCGCAGCGCCGGCAGGACGCGCGGTCGAGGCCGACCCCGCCCTCGAGGCTCGCACGCTCGCGATCGGCGCGGACTTCCTCGACCGCGCGCGCAACGCGAAGACGAACATGCTCGCGGTCTGGTCGGAAGGCCTCATGGACTGGGCCATGCAGGACGAGGCCTTCAAGGTCCAGATCTTCCGGTTCGTCGACTGCTTCCCCACGCTCAAGGACAACGACGCCGTCTACGACCATCTCGCCGACTATCTCGCGCAGCCGGGCGTGACGCCGCCGCCGTTCGTGGCGACGGCGCTCAAGGCGGGCGTCCTCATGAAGGGCGTCGTCACCAAGACGATGTCGACGCAGATCACCTCGATGGCGTCGAAGTTCATCTGCGGCACAGACGCCGCGAGCTCGCTGCCGACCTTGCGCAAGATCTGGGATTCGGGGCTCTGCTTCTCGGTCGACCTCCTCGGCGAGGCGTGCGTGAGCGACGAGGAGGCGGAGGCCTACCGCCGCAAGTACCTCGACCTCATCGAGAACCTCCCCGCCACGGTCGCCGGCTGGAGCGCGAACCCGCGCCTCGAGACGGATCACCTCGGCGCGATCCCGCGCACGAACGTCTCGATCAAGATCAGCTCGCTCTCCGCGCGCGTCGATCCGATCGACACCGAGGGATCGATCCGCGGCCTGCTCGAGAACCTCGGCCCGATCCTCGAGGCCGCGCGGAAGAACGGCGTCTTCGTCAACTTCGACATGGAGCAGTTCGCGCTGAAGGACCTCACGCTCGAGCTCTTCATGCGCGCGTGCGAGAAGCACGACTTCCAGGCGGGCCTCGCCATGCAGGCGTACCTCCGCTCGGGCGACGACGACGCGCGCCGCATCATCGAGTGGTCGAAGCGCACGGGCCGCCAGGTCACGGTGCGCCTCGTGAAGGGCGCGTACTGGGACTACGAGACGATTCAAGCCGAGCAGCAAGGCTGGCCTGTGCCCGTGTGGAGCCGCAAGGTCGACACCGACGCGAGCTTCGAGCGGATGGCGCACGCGTTCGTCGCGTCGACGCCCGCCACGAAGGGCGAGGGCGGCGTGAAGCTCGCGCTCGGAAGCCACAACGCGCGTTCGATCGCCGCCACGCTCGCGGCGCTCGAGAAGCGCGGGCTTCCGAAGTCGGCGCTCGAGCTCCAGATGCTCTACGGGATGGGCGACCAGCTGAAGGCGGCGGCGACCGAGATGGACCTGCGCCTCCGCGAGTACGCGCCGATCGGCGAGCTGATCCCCGGCATGGCGTACCTCGTGCGCCGCCTCCTCGAGAACAGCTCGAACGAGTCGTGGCTCAAGGCGGGCTTCAAGGACAACGCGTCGACCGAGCGGCTCCTCGCGAGCCCCCACCGCGCGTTCGACTCGGACCCCGGCGTCGAGCGGATCGCGACGGCGCCCGAGCGGCACCGCCTGAGCGCGGCCGCGGCGGGAATCTCGAACGGGCGGCCGTTCTACACCGAGCCGATGCGCAACTTCGCGCTTGCCGAGGAACGCGCCGCGTTCGCAGGCGCCGTCGCGCGGACGACGGTGCAGGCGGTCGCGAACTCCGGCACCGCCGACGACGCCAAGCGCGCGGTCGCGGCCGCGCACGCGGCGTTCGACTCGTGGCGCGACACGCCGTACGCCGCGCGCGCCGCCGTGCTCGTCGCCGCCGCCGCAGAGATGCGCGCGCGCCGCGACGAACTCAGCGCGGGAATCGTGAAGGAGTCGGGTAAGGTCTGGCGCGAGGCCGACGCAGATGTCTGCGAGGCGATCGACTTCTGCGAGTACTACGCCCGCGAGGGCGCGCGGCTCTTCGAGCCCGAGCGGCTCGGGCAGTTCGTCGGCGAGCTCGACGAGCAGTGGTACCAGCCGCGCGGCGTCGCGGCTGTGATCGCGCCGTGGAACTTCCCGCTCGCGATCTGCTGCGGCATGACGGTCGCGGCGCTCGTCACGGGCAATACCGTGGTCGTGAAGCCCGCCGAGCAGACGCCGTCGATCGCGCGCGCGATGTGCGAGATCCTCTGGCGCGCGGGCGCCCCACGCGAGGCGCTGCAGTTCGTCGCAGGCCCGGGCGAGACCGTCGGCGCCACGCTCGTCCGCGACCCGCGCGTCGCGCTCATCGCGTTCACGGGGTCGAAGGCCGTCGGCCTCGACCTCGTGCAGGCATCGGGCGTGGTCGCGCCCGGCCAGGAGTTCGTGAAGAAGGTCGTCTGCGAGATGGGCGGCAAGAACGCCGTCATCATCGACACCTCGGCTGATCTCGACGAGGCCGTGCTCGCTGTCAGGCAGAGCGCGTTCGGCTTCTGCGGGCAGAAGTGCTCCGCCGCGAGCCGCGCGATCGTGGTCGGCAGCGCGTATGAACCGTTCCTCCACCGCCTCGTCGGCGCGACCCGCGCGCTCGTGGTGGGTGATCCGACGAATCCCGGCACCGACATCGGCCCCGTGATCGACGAGGAGGCGGCGCGGAAGATCCGCTCGTACATCGAGATCGGCAAGAGCGAGGGCAAGCACGAGCTCACGCTCGAGGTCCCCGCAGGGCTCGAGCAGAAGGTCGGGAAGCCCTTCGTCGGCCCGTCGATCTTCAGCGGCATCAGGCCCGAGCATCGCCTCGCGCGCGAGGAGATCTTCGGCCCTGTGCTCGCGGTGATGTTCGCGAAGGACTTCGACGAGGCGCTCGCCATCGCCAACGCGCCCGAGTACAAGCTGACGGGCGGCGTCTTCAGCCGCAAGCCCGCGAACCTCGCCCGTGCGCGGCGCGAGTTCCGCGTGGGCAACCTCTACCTCAACCGCGGCATCACGGGCGCGCTCGTCGGGCGCCAGCCCTTCGGCGGCTTCGGCATGTCGGGCATCGGTTCGAAGGCGGGCGGGCGCGACTACCTGCTCCAGTTCGTCGAGCCGCGCGCGGTCTGCGAGAACACGATGCGCCGCGGCTTCGCGCCGGGGCTCGAGTGATCGTCGAAAATCTCTCCTGCAGAAGTGCGGTGAAATCGAGTTTGCGCGCAAACCCCGTGTAGAACGGGGGCATGCAACGCATCCAGAGCTTTGCCCTGAGGGGGATCGACGCACTGCCCGTGGAGATCGAGTCGGACGAGCGGCTTCTGCCCGACAGAGGGCCCGAGGGCGCGGACCGCCAGTCGAAGACGGTCGTCGTCGGCCTCCCCGACGCCTCCGTGCGCGAGTCGTGCCAGCGCGTGCGCGCGGCGCTCGGCGCGTGTCGCTTCCCGTCGCCGCGCGGCCATTGCACGGTCAACCTCGCGCCCGCGGACCTCCGCAAGGAGGGCCCCGTCTACGACCTGCCGATCGCGCTCTCGCTGCTCAGGCTCCAGGGGATCATCGGCGAGCGCGCGGACGAACTGCTCGACCGCTTCGCCGTCGCGGGCGAGCTGGCGCTCGACGGAGCCGTCAGGCCGATCCGCGGGTCGACGAGCCTCGCGGCCCTCGCCCGCGACAACGGGCTTCGCGGCGTGGTCGTACCGATCGACAACGCCCCAGAGGCCGCTGCCGTCGTAGGCACGGAGGTCTATGGCGTGCGCAGCCTCGAGGAGGCCGTCGGGTTCTTCAACGGGCTCTACGACCTCCCGCGCGAGCGTCCGCCAGAGGAGTGTCCGCCGCCATTCGGCGCAGCCACCGACTTCGCGGATATCAGAGGGCAGGAGGCGGCGAAGCGGGCGCTGGCGCTCGCGGCTGCAGGCGGCCACAACACGCTGCTCATCGGCCCGGCCGGAAGCGGCAAGACCATGATGGCGCGCGCACTTCCGGGGATCCTGCCGCCGCTCTCGGCGGACGAGGCGCTCGATGTCACGCGCATCTACTCGTCCGTCGGCGCCGTGCCCCGCGGCGCGGGGCTGATCCGCGAGCGCCCGTTCCGCGCACCGCACCACAGCGCGAGCGCGGCCGCGATCGTGGGCGGCGGCACCGTGCCCCGCCCTGGCGAGGTGAGCCTCGCGCACCACGGCGTCCTCTTCCTCGACGAGCTGCCCGAGTTCCCGCGCGTGGCGCTCGAGTGCCTGCGCGAGCCGCTCGAGGACGGCTTCGTCACCATCGCGCGCGCGCACGGGACGCTGCGGTTCCCCGCGCGCACCATGCTCGTCGCCGCGATGAACCCGACGCATGCGGGCGGCTTCGCGCAGAGCGCGACCGAGCGGCGCGCGCAGGAGAAGTACATCGGCCGACTGTCGGGGCCGCTCCTCGACAGGATCGACCTCCATGTCGAGGTGCGAGCGGTGCCCTTCGCATCGCTGCGCGCAGGCCGCACGGGCGCAACGAGCGCGGAGCTCCGCGAGCGGGTGCTCGCCGCGCGGGGCCGCATGGAGTCGAGGCAAGGGCCTTCGAGGCCGAACGCGCGGCTCTCAGGTCGAGAGCTCGACCGCCACTGCACCATCGAAGGGCCGGCGCAGCGCCTCGTCGAGGGCGCCATGCGGGATCTCGGGCTCTCGGCGCGCGCCTACGACCGCATCCGGCGCGTCGCGCGAACGATCGCGGACTTCGAGAACTGCGACGCCGTCGCCGAGGCGCACATCGCGGAGGCCATCCACTACCGCGTGCTCGACCGCATGCGGGCCCCGTCGATGGCCTCCGCGTGACCCACCGGTTCAGCGCGACGGCCGCCTCTGCCGCCTGAAGCCGCTGGGCTTGCCATCGGCGTACTCCCACACCGTGACCTCGAGTTCCCGCACGCCCCACTGGATCGCACGCTCATGCGTTGGGAAGAGCACATCGAGCCTCGCGCCCTTGATCGCGCCCCCGACATCAAGGACGGGCACCACGGCGCCGCCGTCGTACCCGGGCACGCTCACAAGCGAACCGAGGGGAAGAAGGCGCGGGTCGGCCGCCACCAGCGCGCCGCCGTTGGTCTCGACCGAGTAGCCGCTTGCGGTGATGCCGTCCGCGTGGATCCCACAGCTCCGCTCGTCAGGGCTGTAGGCGGTCACGCGCATCGACATCGTGCGGACGGCCCGCAAGGGGCGGCCGTTGAACATCCGCGACTCGAGGGAAGCGGCAGGTGCCGCGGCGGGCGTCGAGAGAGGGCTCGGGCGATCGGCTGCCGGACCCATCACTCGACCGCCAGCCGCGACGGCGGAGTCCGCAGCGGCATCCACAATGGACTCGCTCCGCACAGGCTCCGGTCGGAACGCCTGCTGCAAGCCGGTCGGCGCCTGGTCCGAGCTTGCCGCCTCTCGGCCGGTTGCGATTCCGATTCCCACGAGCGCCGACGACGCGAGCGCGGTGGCGCCAAATCCGAAGAGCCTCGCGCGGCGTGTCCTCCGCGCGGGCCTGGCCGAGTGTTGCGGCGTGCCGTTGTGCTCGTGCATCGTTCGTCCTTCCGCGGTGTCGCGGCGCCTCAGCCCGAAGCCCGCGCGCCCACTGAGCCTGCGCTGCCGCTCGCGCCCTGCCCGCGTCGCGCAAGACTACATTCCGTTCACGGCGTTCCAAGGGAGAGCCTCGATCTCGACAGGTCTTCCCCATCGAAGGGCGCGAGGCGCCGCGCGAGGCGCAATTCCTGCCGACCGCCGCTCCGCTCCACGCGCTGCGGTATCTTCCATCGGCCGTTCCCGTGCAGCGGCCCGCCCTCGATCGATCGCAGGCCGCACGCGCAAGGAGACGGCACGCCCCGCACAGGTCTCCACCCAGGTTCCACGCTTGGATCTCACCTCAGTCCCCGATCTCACCGTCATCGCAGCGATCGGGCTTCTCGGCGGGATGCTGGGCGGCATCCTCGGCCTCGGCGGGTCGCTCCTGATCATCCCCGCGCTCACGCTGGCGTTCGGGCCAAACCAGCATCTCTATCAGGCCGCGGCGCTCATCGTGAATGTGCTCGTCGCGGTCACGGCCACGCTCCGCCACAGGGGCCGCGGAACGATCCGCCGAGACCTCGTGCCGACGCTCGCGGCGGTCGCCGGCCTCGCTGCGGTCCTCGGGGTGCTGACGAGCAATCTCTTCGACGCGAAGCGGCTCATGGCCATCTTCGGCATCTTCCTCCTTGCGTGCGCGCTGTCCGAGATCATCGGGCTCGCGCGAGGAAACAGCGCTCCCGAGTCGGACGGTTCGGATGCGCGGGTCACCGGATCGCGCACAGGCGGGATCGGCCTCCTCGGGGGCTTTGCGTCCGGTCTTCTCGGGATCGGTGGCGGCGCGATCATGGTTCCGCTCCTCAGGGGCTGGGTCCGTCTTCCGACGAGGCAGGCGGTCGCGTGTTCGGCCGCCGCGATGATCCTCGCCTGCGTCGTGGGTGCCATCGCGAAGAACGCAACCGTCGGCAGCCTGCACGCGCCTTCGGGCGACCCGCTCACGCTGCAGCAGTCGCTGACCCTCGCGGGCCTTCTTGCGCCCACGGCGGCGGCGGGCGCCGCGCTCGGCGCCTCGCTGGTCTACAAGCTGCCGGTCAGCGTCATCCGCGCGCTCCTGGCCGTGCTCCTGATCGCCGCAGGTGTGCGCATGGTGATCGGCGGATTCTCAGCCTGACCACGGCGAGGTGCGTCCCCGAGGAGCGTCCCCGAGATGCGTCCCCGAGGTGCGCCGCCGACCCCGCCACCGCGCGCGCCCCGCGCGGCGGACATCACTTGCCGAAGCAGCCCTCTGTTCCCGCGGGCACGACCTGCCCCCACACCGTCAGCTCCTGGCTCCGCATGTTGGTGTAGATCGAGAACGGGACATAGAGAATGCCCTCGACGCCCGCGGCGGGCGTGACGCGCAGCGTCATGGTGGTGGTCTTCTCGACGGTCTCGGCCTTGACCAGTTCGACCTTCGCCTCAGGCACGCTGCTCGCGGCGGCCGCGATGCGCTCACCCTCGGGAAGTTCGTTGAGCTCGACCACGAACTCGAAGGAAGTCCCCTGCTCGATGCGGCCGAAGGTGTGACGGTAGTCCGTCATCTTGAGGACAGGGCGCGGCATCGTCGACTCGTGGCGCACGAACACATCGACGAGCGGCGAGTCGGCGCGGTCGGTCTCGATGATCCAGTAGCGCGGGGCCTTGCCCGGCTCGAAGTCGCGGTTGAAGTCCCACTCGAGCACATACTGGCTGCGGGGCTCGTCCTTCGAGGCATCGAAGCCCACGAGGTTCGCAGGCTTGCCGCCCACGGAGCACACGCGGAACGGCTTCCCGTCGATCGACTCGATGACGATCTTGCCCGTCTTCGGCTGGTCGCGCACCACATTGAGGTACGCGGGGCTGATGCGCACGGGCAGCGACACCTCGTTGCGGAGCGGAATGGTGATCAGCTGCGAGTAGCCGTCGATGAAGACCTTGAGCGACGCGCGCTTGCCGCCGGGCGCGGACGCCGCCTTCATGGACGCGCGGATCTCGAGGAACCCGCCGACGGGGATCTTCTGACCCGAGAAATCCTCGAGCGTCGTGCACTTGCAGTCGGGCTCGACCGCCAGCACCTCGAGTTCGCGCGTGCCCGTGTTGATCAGCTTGACCACGCCTTCCTTGGTGACCGACGGCGGAACGATGCCGAAGTCGAGCACGGGCGGATCGAGCGTGATCGGCGGCGGCGCATCGACCTGCCCACCGGCGACCTCGGCCGCTGCGGCGGGGGCGGCGGGCGGCGGCGGCGCGGAATCAGGCTGAGCGGCGGGAGCGGCCGCGGGAGCCGGCGTGGCCGACACCGACGAAGTACCGCTCGGACCTCGGTCACACCCCGCCCCCGCGATCGCCGCGACGGCGGTCGCGAGGCACAGGAAGACGCGCGCGGTGCGGCGCGCCGCTGTGAGCGGCCGCCCCTCCGACGGGCAGACGCTCGAATCGAGTTCGTTCGGGGAGACGCAGGTCTTCGTGGAAGCGGTCATGAGATGGGTCTCGGTCGAAGGTGAGGAGCGCGTGCAACACGCGCGGGCGGCGTTGTACCGCCAGAGTCGTGCCGTGGATTCGCAGCGTGCATCGGGACGCTGCGGATATCGGAGAATCGGCAGTCTATCTGTCGCGACGGTGCCCCCGTGGGCCCAAGGAACTGCGAAGCCCTCAACTTAGGCTCGGCAGGCAGCGGACGCCGCCAAGCCTCCGACCCGCGCGGATCTTTGGTCTTCGGGGATCCGTCAGACAGAACCTAGGCATAAGCCGCTCATTTTCATGCACTTAGAGCCGGAATCCCCGAAGTTGCCGCTGCGGCAGCGTGTTCGGGCTGCGCGGCCTATGCGGAATTTCTGAGAAAAACGGTCTGGAGGATTTGGAGGGCCGCGATTCCGTGACACATTGTGTCCAGAGTCGAGTCCCGCAAGACTGAGTCCCCTCAGAATCGCGAGGCTCCTCCCAACGAGCCCTTTTCCCTCCCTCCGCCCCCGACCTCGGTCGGGGGTCTTTCTTTTTGCGCTGTCGACCGCCAGAGCGCTTCGGCCCCCGCCCCGCCGCGCCGAGCGGTTGCGCCTCGCGGCGGCATGAGGCTGCGCAGCACGCGCACGACCCAAGGGCTCTTTCGCGCAGGATCGCCGCAGAAGTCCCGTCTGATCCACGACTTTCGCGCGGCGGTTTCGATGGACGCCGAATCGCGGATCGGACTTGCTAGGATGGCCGACTCGGCTTCGGTTCGGCTTCGTCTCCGAAGGCGTCCCGTACAGCCCCGACCGCTCCCCGAACGACAGAGGATGACCCGTGAATAGCACCGATCTCAGCCCCGGAATGGCCCTCAAGATGGATGGAAAGTTGTTCCTGGTCACCGAAGTCGAGCATCGGACCCCCGGCAACCTCCGCGCCTTCGTGCAGGTCAAGCTGCGGGACCTCAAGTCTGGCTCGCTCATCGACAAGCGCCTCCGCTCGGGCGAGGATGTCGAGCAGGTCGATCTCGACCGCCGGCAGATGGAGTACCTCTACCAGCAGGGCGACATGGCGGTCTTCATGGACCTCGAGAGCTACGAGCAGGTCGAGCTGCCGAAGGCGGTCGTCGGCGACCTCACGCTCTATGTCCTGCCGAACACCCAGATCATCGTGCTCTGGTGCGATGGCAAGCCGATCTCGGTCGAGCTCCCGCTGGTTGTGACCCTGGAGATCACCGATACGCCACCCGGCATCAAGGGCGCGACCGCGACGAACCAGCTGAAGGAAGCGACCTGCGAGACGGGCCTCAAGACCCGCGTTCCGCCGTTCATCACGACGGGCGAGAAGGTCATCATCAGCACGGCCGACGGCTCCTACCGCAGCCGCGCCTGACCAGGCTCCGCGACGGTGCTCCGCGCTCGATCGCCCTGCGTTTGGCGCAGGGCCAGGTTGCCGCCCGCCCTCAACGAGGCTCGCCCGAGGCTGGCTGCGACTCGACGACCATCCTGTCGAGCGCGCGCTTCGCGACCTGCCCGATGATCACCACCACCACGATGGTGGCGGCGAGCCCGCCGAGCACGATGGGCAGCCCCTCCTCCTTCACCAGCTGCTGGATGTCGGCGGCCCCTGTCGACGCGCCCGCCGCTGCGAGGTAGCACGCGATCGCGGTGCGGGGCAGCATCCCGACGGCGGTCGCCGCGAGGGTGAGCAGGAACGGGGCACCCATCGTCGCAAGCGCGAAGTTCGTCAGCGCGAACGGAGAGTTCGGAGGCAGCCGGATCAGCGAGATGATGGCGAAGGTCTTCCTCGTCGAGCCGCCGAGCAGCGCGCAGCGGATGACATGCGCCCTTGGGTATCGCGCGACGAGCCGCTCGAGCGATGGACCCGAGACCGCGCGCGAGACGAGGTAGCCGATCGCAGCGCCGCCGACGAATCCCATCAGCGCGCCCGCGAGGCCGTGGGAGAAGCCGAACACCCATCCTCCGAGGATGGCCTGCGAGTAGGTCGGAAGGATGCCGAGCCCTGCGCTCACGGCAAACACCGCGACATAGGCCCAGAAGCCGAGTTCGGGATCCGTCTGCAGGATGCCTGCGATCCGACCGAGGTAGACGAGGATGAAGGCGCCCGCGAGCCCGGGGAAGACCGTCCAGAGAACGCCGAGGATCGTGCTGAAGACAAGCCGCTTGTCGCGGCGCGCGGGCGCGCCCATCTCCGCTTGCGCAGCCCCGCCCTCGCCAAGGGCTGGATCGGCGTGCTGAGATCGGGAGGGCTGGCTCGGCTCGTCCATGGGCGGAGGGTATGAGATCGCGGGGTGGCTGTCGCGTGGAGGAGGCGCGGCCGTCGCCCACTCCCAGAGGAGACCCGATTCGACCGCCATCGGGGAACGGTTCTACGCCCCGCCCCCGCGCTTGGCCGATACTCCCTGCGGCGGTGGAAGCCGCCACCGCAACCCCAGAGGTCGCCATGCAGCGCTTCACGATGCCACACACGATCCAGAACACGATCCGCCGCGCTCTCCGCTTCGCCGACCCGCATCCGTTCGGACAGGGGTTCGTCCGCGGAGCCCTTCCCCTCGCCGCTGCGGTCGCACTGGTCGCCACGACGGGCTGCACCTCGCGGACCCAGACCTTCGAGGGCTACTCGGACGACCAGGTCTGGAGCGCCATGGTCGCGGCAAGCCGCACCCCCGAGTACGAGGACTGGAAGGTCTCCGACAACGATGTGTTCGTCGACGAGGCGGGACGCCGCATCGAGGTCTACCGCCGCCTGCGTCGGTTCTACGTCTCGCCCTACTCGGATCCCCGCAAGGAGGACGAGGAGTGGCGCCTGCAGGTCATGCTCGATCGCGACGGCTCCGCCGATGCGCCGTCGGTCGAGTTCACCGCGCGGCAGATCACGGTTCCCGCGCATGTGTGGCGCGAGGCGGACCGCTTCTTCGCGCAGGTCCGCGCCCTGCTCGGGCCAGTCGTCGAGCCGACGGGAGAGACGGGCGCGCCTCCATCGGACGGCGGCATGGACGACGGCGAGAACCTCTCCGACGACGAGGTCCCGACGCCTCCCCCGCTCCCTGAACTCGAGTGATCCCCGGGCAAGGCCCGCGTGACGCGACGCGGCCACCGCACTCACGCGAGGTTCGTGTAGACCTTCTGCACATCGTCGTGGTCCTCGAGCGCGTCGACGATGTGCTCGACCTGCGCGGCGGTGGCCGCGTCTGCGTCGACCGTCTGCAGCGGGATCCACACGATCTCCGCGGCCTCGACCTCGAACCCCGCCGACTCGACGGCCTGGCGCACGGCGATCAGCTCGCCAGGCGCCGCAAGGACGCGGAAGGTTCCGTCCTCACCCTGGATGTCCTCGGCGCCCGCGTCGAGCGTGCACTCCATGAGGCGCTCCTCCATCGTGTCGGGATCGGTCGATCCCGCGGTGACCACGACCTCCGCCTTCTGCATGAAGCCGTAGGCGACGGAACCGGGGACGCCGATCTTTCCGCCGTTCTTGTCGAAGATCACCCTGATGTCGGCGGCCGTCTTGTTGGCGTTCGCGATCAGGCATTCGACGATGAGCGCGACGCCGCCCGGGCCGTAGCCCTCGTAGCGCGCAGGGTCGTATCGCTCCTCGCTCCCCTCGCCCGTTCCCTTCTTGATCGCCTTCTCGATCGTCTCGCGCGGCATGTTGGCCGCGCGTGCGGCGTCGACCGCGATGCGCAGCGACGGGTTGAAGTGCGGGTCGCCGCCGCCCTTCTGCGCCGCCACGATGATCGCGCGGGAGCACTTGCTCCACACCTTGCCGCGCTTCTTGTCGACGGCGGCCTTGCGGTGCTTGATGTTCTTCCACGCGCTGTGTCCTGCCATGATTCCGTTCCTCTGCCCGCGCCGCGCGGGGCTTCGAGCATATCCGTCAGTCAGAACCGAGGCACTGCGGGATCGACGGCGCCTCGCCGCGCGCGACCTCCGCGAGCTTCCGCGCGGCGCGCTCGACCACGCTCGCATGCCGCCGTCGGTAGAAGTCCTCCGCGGCGACGATCTCGACGCCGTACTCCCGACGCTGGAACTCGGCGATCCCGCGGCCGACCGCATCGGCCGGATAGCGCAGTTCCGCAACCTGCGCGACCTGCTGCCAGCAGCGGATCGCCGCCTGCTGGTCGCCATCGCGCCACAGCGCGTCGCCGAGGTGGTCGAGCGTCGAGAGCGACGGATCGTCTGGACGGAGCCTGAGCGCCTGGCGGAAGAGCGTCACGGCGCCCTGGCCACGCGCGTCGTCGCGGAAGCGCCCCTGGTGGTAGCGCACAACGCCCAGCGTGTCGAGGATCGCAGGGTCGTCGGGGGCGCGCGCGGCCGCGCGCTCGGCGAGGGCGATGGTCTCCGCGTCGAGGACGCCCTGCTCGATGCGCATGAAGGCGAGGTTGTTGAGCGCGGGCGCGAGGTCCGCGTCGGCCTCGAGCGCGGCGCGCAGAAGCTCGGCGCTTCCCGCATCGTCACCCGCGAGGGAGAACGCGTCGGAGGCGCGCAGGAGCGTCTGCGCGAGCACGCGCTCTCGCGGCGCCGCGGCCGTCGACGGCTCCGGCTCCGCCCGTTGGAACGGCTCCGCGCGATCCGCGAAGAGCTCCTGCGCAAGGAGCAGCGCATCCGACGGGCCATCGCCCGATGCGGCGAGCATGGCGATCGCGGCACCTCCGAAGAAGGCGCGGATCCCGCGATCGAAGCGCCGTTCGCGCGCCAGCGCCGCGGCCAGGCGCGCGGCCTGGTACGGATCGCGCTCGAGGCCCACGATGGCGCGGAAGAGCGCGCCGTACCCGTCGCGGTCCTCGGGCGACGCGTGGCGGGCCGAGCGTGCGAGCGAGGCGAGGCGCGCGTCGAGCTCGCCTCCGCCGACCCGGGCGGCGACCACGAGCCGCATGGCGGCGAAGAGATCGTCCTCGTCGAGCGCCGGCCGCCGCGCGATGAAGACCTGCGCGGCCGCGTCCATCGCACGGGCCTCGCCACGATCGCGCGAGGCGATCTCCGCAGCGAGGACGAGCAGTGCGCGCGCGGCGCGCGGTGGGATCTCGCCGCTCGATGCGGCCACCAGCTCGACGCTGCGCGCCGCGGCGTCGAGCGATCCCGCCGAGAGCTGCGCGCGCGCCAGCGCCGCGCCCGCCGAGGGCGTCTTCGGCCTCCGCGCCGCACGCGCCGCCTCGTCGAGCGCGCGCGTCGCTGCGTCCGCGAGAAGGAGCGCGTCATGGCGACGGGAGAGCGTCGCATCGATGCGCGGCACGGCGCCATCCGGGCGCGGTCCACCGCTTGGGTCGACCGCAATGGCGAGGCGCCGACGCGCGGGCAACGCCGGCGAGTCGGCGGAGAGCCTGCGAGCCCACGATGCCAGGCTTCCGGGGCGCGCGGGCGTCGCCGCACGGCTCAGGATCCGCTGCGTCGTCTCGATCGACGGTTCGAGTTCCTCCGCAAGCGCGAGACATTCGAAGGCGAGCGGAAGCTGCAGGCGCTCGAACTCCCGCGCCGCGTCGAGGAGCGCCGCCACCACGCCCGACTCGAGCGGCGGCTCGCCCGCGAGTTCGGCGAGGCTGGCGCGCGCCTCGCGGGCCGTCGCATCGTCTCCGACGGAAAGCGCCGAGAGCGCCTCGGCCGCCTGCGCACGAAGCACGGGGTCCGCCAGCGCAGCGCGCGCGCGGATGAGCGCCGCACGCGCGTCGCGTGGATCCGCCGTCATCGCGCGTGCGGCGCGGTCGCGCGCGCGCACCGCGTCGCCGACGCCAAGCCACGCCGCCGCCAGCGTCCGCGCGACGGTGGGACCCGCCGCGAGCGCCTCCTCATCGATCTCAAGGAGGATGGTCTCGTCGCGAAGCTCGGCGGCCGCCATCGCGCAGGCGACGAGCGCATGCGCGGAGGCCGGTGCTCGCTGTCGCGCCGACGCCGCGATCAGCAGTGCATCCTCTGGAAACCCGAAGATCGCGTGCAGGCGGCTTGTCAGCGCCTCTCCGACCGCCCTGTCGCCGACGGCGGCAAGCGCCGACAGGAGCCGCTCCACCTCGAACCCCGAGGAAAGCAGCGCCGCGGCCACGGAGTCGATCTCGTTCGGGTTCGCGCCCGCGATCTCGCACGCCGCCTCGCACAGCGGGCCAGCCCCTGCATCCGCGAGGTGACGGAGGCCGAGCCGGAGCGCCGCACGGTCCTGCGGATCCGCGGCGAGCCTCCTTCGCACGAGTTCGCGCAGCTCGGGTGAAGGCAACGACGCGCCGAGACTCTCGGCGAGCGCCATCCGCGCGGCGCTGGCGGGGTCGCCATCCGCAAGCGCACGCAGTCGCGGTGCGGCGCGCTCCCGCTCTGCCCGCGACGCGGAGGCCGCGAGCCACGCCACGCGATGCAACGCAAGCGGGTCGAGCGGGCTGCGCAGGCATGCCTCGATGGCGTCGCGATAGCGCGCGTCGAGCGCGGCCTGGTCGATCGGCAGCGCATCGAGGCGAAGCCCCGCGAGCGCCGCCACGGCGCGAACAGCCGGCTCCGAGATGCCGCGCTGTTCCTCCGCAAGCGCGGCGAGCACCTCGCGCGCATCGCCATCGCGGCCAAGCGCATGCAGCGCGTCCGCGCGCAGGAGCGCGAGCCTCGCGCGCGAGCCGCTCGACTCGACCGACAGCTCCTCCGCGAGCGAGATCGCCTCGAGCGCAGCCAGAGGCCGCCCAAGCCGCAGCGCCGCGAGCGCGCACTGCTCCTCGAGTTCTCCGACCGCCGTCGGCAGCGGAATGGCGGCGCCGCGGCGCGCGACGGCGTCATCGCCGACGAACCACGCGAGCGCAGCGACCGCGTCCCCATCGCGGCCATTCTGAACGGCCTCGAGCCCGGCGAAGGCGAGCGCGATCGGATTGCGCGCATCGACGCCCGCGAGCCTCGCGATGGTTCCGCGCACATCGCCCGCAACGCCGCGCGAGAGATGCGCGAGGAGCAGGACCTCGAGCGGCTCGCCGTGCGATGGCGCGATGCGCGCAGCCTCCTCCGCAAGCCGAAGCGCCGCGGCGGAGTCCTGCCGTGACAGCGCCTCCGCGGCGCGGCCGAGGAGGTCGGCCGCCGGCTGAGGCAGCGGACCCGCGCTCCTCGGAGCAGGAAGCTCGCCGCGCAGTTCGCAGATGTGGCAGGTCGACGACTCGTCTTCCTCCTCGACTGCGGGTCGTCGTCCGAAGGTCCCGAGCGAAAGCGTGCGCGAAATCGCCGTCGTGGACGGATTCTCCGCGGGGCTCGCCGGCACCTCGCGCGCGTGCGACTCGACGGCGCTCGACGCGACGGGGTCAGCCCTCGAGCGAGGAGAGAGACCCGAGCGAGCCGTACAGGAGACTTGCAGAGCGACCGCCGCCAGCACAGCGCCCACGCCGGCCGCGCCGCACAGCGTGCGCCGCCGCGACTGCGAGTTCGTCACCGCCCGCGCCTTGCCTTCGCGGCCTGGCGAGAGCCCACTGAGGCGTTCTTCCCCAAGTTCGGCTTCGAGCTCGGCTTCGGCCTCGACTTCGCGCTCGGCTTCGACTTCAACTTCGAGCTCGGCTTCGACTTC
>CAYMSD010000023.1:11386-18564 GCA_964393015.1 uncultured Klebsiella sp. | reverse complement strand
GCTCGGCTTCGACTTCAACTTCGAGCTCGGCTTCGACTTCGGCTTCGACTTCGGCTTCGGCTTCGATGCGCGCTGCTGCGCCTTCTTGGACAGAGGCCGCTTCGCCGCAGCCTTCTTTACCACGGCCTTCTTTACCGCAGCCTTCTTCGCCGCGGCCTGCTTCGCCGCAGTCTTCTTCGCCGCAGTCTTCTTCACGGCCTGCCTGAGCGCTTCACGCTTGGCGGCCGCCTTCCGCTGCGCTTCCTTCTTGCGCGCGGCGACCGCCTCCCTGCGCGCACGCTCCGCGCGCTGCTTCGCCTCGCGCTTCAGCCGCTCCGCCTCGCGCTTGCGCGCGCGCTCGGCCTGCGCGGCGGCCCGTGCCGCGTCGCGCAGGCGCTTTGCCTCGCGCTTCGCCTGCTCGCGCTCCGCGATCTTCTGCTTGCGCTCGGCCTCCTTGGC
This sequence comes from uncultured Klebsiella sp., assembly GCA_964393015.1. Classification (GTDB taxonomy): domain Bacteria; phylum Planctomycetota; class Phycisphaerae; order Phycisphaerales; family SM1A02; genus QWPT01. The sequence goes on along the minus strand of CAYMSD010000023.1, from coordinate 18,126 downwards.
CCGCTCGGCGGCGCGGCGTGCCTGCTCGGCCTCCCGTGCGATGCGTGCGTCCTCGCGTGCCTTGATGGCGGCCACGCGCGCGGCCTCGCGGTCGGCCTTCGCCTTCACGCGCGCCTCCTCCGCGGCGCGCTTCTCGCGCTGCCGCTCCTCCTCGCGGGCGATCTCGGCCAGCCGCTTCTCCTCGACGGCGCGCGCGGCCGCGCGCTCGCGCTCGAGGCGCTCCTCCTCGACCCGGCGGATGGCAGCCTCGGCCGCCGCGCGGAAGCCCGCATGGCGCGCCTGGTACGCGGCCCTGATCTTCGTGCCGTTGCGCCCGGCTTCCTCCCATGCCCCGTGCGAGAGCGCGGACAGCGCCGCATGGACCTTCGGAAGCTCCTCCATGCGGTGGTTGCGGCCGATCCAGGCCGCGACCTCCTCGGTGGTCGTGGTCGGCTCGACGATGTCCTCGCGGAAGAGCATCTCGACCGCGGTGTCGTCGACGATCGGCGCGGGCAGCTCGAACGCGACGAACATCGTGCGGCCCGCCACGAAGGGCGGGATCTCCGACAGCCCCTCGAGATACGACCGCTGGTCCTTGCGCGACGCGTTGCGCAGGTGGTCGAGCGATGTCCGATGCTGGCGACGGAAGATGTCGTTCAGCGTCGCGCGCAGCCGCGCGGCGCGTTCCTCGACGAACGGGTACCTCTCGCCGATCGCGTCCACGACCTCGCCCTCGAGCATCACGCGGAGCTCGTTCGCGTCGACCACGACGCGCGAGAGGCGCGCCAGGGCCTCGGCCGCGAGGGCGGGCGTGCTCTCCCACAGCATGAAGCTGCCGAGAAGGATGCCGAGTGGATCCTCGGGCTCATGGCCCGCAAGCTGCGGGACGGACGGCACGGGCGACGCGCCGAGCTTGCGCACGAGCGCCGAGAACTTGGTTCCGCGGACGGGTTCCACCTTCATCGCGTCGTGTTCTCCGTGGGGCCATCGGGCCTGCGCAGCGCGTCGTCGAGCGCGGCCTGCCGCTTGATCGAATCATCGAGCTCGAACTCGAGCCTGGGCACGCGGGGGATCCGCGTCTCGTCCATGACGCGCCTCCGAAGGAATCCCTTCGCCGCACGGACACCCGAGAGGGTGAGCGAGGCGCGGCCGGCGGGCAGCACCGACAGAGACACGCGCGCGACCGATCCGTCCGGGGAGATCTCGACGCCGGTCACCGACACCATCCCCTGCACCCGCGGATCGTTGAGGCCACGCGCCAGCTCGGCCTGCAGGGCCCGACGCACCTCCCCCGCGACCTGCGCCGTGCGCGGAGACGCAGACGGAGCGGCGTCGAGCGGCCCGCGGACCCGCGCGGAACGCCGGCCTCCGCGCAGCTTGCCGCGCGGCGCGCCGTCTGCGCCGTCAGCGCCGTCCCGATGCGGCTTCTTCGATGGGCGATCCATCCGCATGAATCAATCGACTCCTCTCGCGAACGGCCCGCGCGCCGAATGCAGCGCGGGCCGCCCTCCTCTCAGGTTCGCTGCACCGTCACGGTCTTGTAGCACTCGAGCACATCGCCGACCTTGATGTCGTCGTAGCCGACGATCTTCATGCCGCACTCGTTGCCCGCGCGCACTTCCTTCGCGTCGTCCTTGAAGCGCTTGAGCTGCTCGAGACGACGGTCCTTCTCGACGACGATGCCGTCGCGCGTGACGCGGATCTGCGCGTTGCGCTCCACCACGCCATCGGTGACATAGCAGCCGGCGATCGCGCCGACCTTCGAGATCTTGAAGACCTGACGGACCTCGGCGTGACCGAGCACCTCGAGCTTGAGCTCGGGTGCGAGGAGACCGCGCGCGGCCTTCGTGACATCGTCGATGAGGTCGTAGATCACCTCGTAGAGGCGGATCTCGATCCCCTTCGACTCCGCCAGCTGACGCGCCTTGCCGCTCGAGGTGACGTTGAAGCCCACGATGATGGCCTTGGTCGCCTCGGCGAGGGTGACATCGCTCTCGTTGATGCCGCCCGCGGACGCGCTCTTGACCGACACCACGACTTCCTCGGTAGGAAGTTTCGCGAGCATCGCCTTGAGCGCCTCGACCGAGCCCTGCACATCGCCCTTGACGACGAGCGCAAGCTCCTTGCGGCCCGCCTTCTCGAGGTGCTTGAAGATGTTGTCGAGGGTGATCTTCGGCGCCGCAAGCTCGCGCTCGCGGTCGATGCGGCGACGCTCCTCGGCGGCCTCCTCCGCGGCGCGGATCGACTCGACCACGAAGGCCTTGTCGCCCGCGTCGGGAAGCTGATCGATGCCCGAGATCGCCACGGGCGTCGAGGGGAACGCCTCTGCGACGCGCTCGCCTCGGTCGTTGATGATGTCGCGCACGCGCCCGTAGCCGCGGCCGATGACGATGAAATCGCCCTTCTTGAGGCGCCCCTCCTGCACCATGACGCGCGCGACGGGGCCGCGACCCTCCTCGATGGAGGCCTCGAGCACCGTGCCTCGGGCCATGCCGCCGAAGTCGGCCTTCAGTTCGAGGAGCTCCGCCTGATAGTCGAGCATCTCGAGGAGTTCCTGAATGCCGTCTCCGCGGATGGCGCTCGTCTTGATGACCTCGGTCGTGCCGCCCCACTCGACGGGATTCAGCTCATGCTCGGCCAGCTGCCCGAGCACGCGCCGGATGCTCGCCTCCGTCGCATCGGGCCTGTCGATCTTGTTCATCGCGACCACGATCGGAACGCCCGCCGCCTTCGCGTGGCTGATCGACTCGATCGTCTGCGGCATGACGCCGTCGACCGCCGAGACCACGAGCACGACGATGTCGGTGACCTTCGCACCGCGCGCGCGCATCGAGGTGAACGCCTCGTGGCCGGGGGTGTCGATGAAGGTCACCACGCGGTCGACGTTGCCCGCCTTGACGGGCACGCTGAAGGCGCGCGTCGACTGGGTGATGCCGCCCGCCTCTCCCGCGGCGATGTTGGTGCTGCGGATCCGGTCGAGCAGGCTCGTCTTGCCGTGGTCGACATGGCCGAGGATCGTGACGATCGGCGCGCGGCGACGCTCGTCGACGCGCTCGCGGTCCTTGAAGCGCTCCTCGATGATCTCGGCCGCGGACTTCGCCTCCTCGACGACGAGGTCGATGTCGAAGTCCATCATGATCTCGATGGCCTTCTCGCGGTCGATGGCGCTGTTGATCGTCGAGCGCGTGCCTCCGAGGAAGAGCTTCTTGATGATGTCGCTCGCCTTCACGCCGGTCTCGGCTGAAAGCTCCTTGATCGTCAGGGGCTCCGCGACATGCACCTGCTGCACTTCGCCGGGCTTCCGCTCCATGCGCTGACCGCCGCCACCGCCGCCACCGCCGACGCGCATGGACTGATGCTGCGTCATGAATCCGCGCGAGGTCGCGAGACGCTGCTGCCGATCCCGGATGTCCTGCGCTCCGTACGCCTGGCGCGCGGAATCGCCTGCGCGCCCCGTTCTGGACGAGCCGATGCCGCCGCGGCCACGCACCTCGGGCCGCCCGCCGGAGCCCATGCGGCCACCGCGCGCACCGGGGCCGCCGGGACCGCCTGGCCCGCCACCCGGGCCTGTTCGTCGCATGGGCGGCGGCGCCGGGAGGTTGTCTGCCTTCTCGACGCGCACGACCTGCGGGCCGCTGAGCTTCGTCTTCTCCAGCGCGCCAAGCTGCGGACCGACGGGGCCGACCGAGGTCGGCCGCTTCGGAACATTCATCACAGGCGGCGGGCCAGATGTGTCGGTGAGCGATGCGGGAGGAGGAGGCGGTGCCGTGATGACGCGGCGCGCCGCGACCTGCGGGGCGCCTTCAGAAGGCTTCGCGGGCGCCGTCGGGGCATCCGGGCGTGCGGTCGGGCGCGCCGTGAGACCGGCGGGAATGCGCTGCGCGGCCGTCCGAGCAGGAGAGGGGACGACGGCTGCGGTCTGCTCAGGCGCACCGACCGCCTGCACCGCCTCGGGCGGCTGAGCCACCCGGGCCGTCGACTCGGCTGCAGCCGGCTTCGCCACGGGCGATGCCGCGGCGGCCTCGCCCGATGGGGTCGGCGCATGCGGCGCCACGGACCGCTCGTCCACCTGCGCCGGCTCCGCTGGCAGCGCCTGGGCGGCCTCCTCGGTCGCGGTGACCGCCGCCGCGGGCTTGCGCTTGGCGCGACGCGGCCCGCCGGCCTCGGTCACGGTCGCCGCATCGGTGCCGACTCCCGCGTCTGCATCCTTCGATGCGGACTTGCCTGCGGCGGACTTCCTCGGGGCCGCCTGCTTCGTCGCCGCGATCGTCGCCGTCGCCGATGCTTCGTCGGCGGACTCGCCCGATGCCGCTGCCTCAGCAGCCCCACCACCCGCGTTCTTGAACCACTCGCGAACCGTCAGCGCGAGGCCGACGGACACGGGAGACAGATGGTTCACGATGTCAGGGATCTCCTCCTGCTGACAACGCGCGACAATGTCCTTGGAACTCACACCGAGCTCCTTGGCCAGTTGGTGGACCTTCAGCGACGCGGGCTTCTTCGACAAGCGTTCCTCCTGACGGCTTCTGGCGGCGGTTCCGACCTTCGGAACCCTGCCGCGCTCTCACGACGACTCAATCCCATTCCCCCGTCGCCCCGTGAAGGCCGCGTCGTGCGGCCTCGGGGGCGAAACTCGTTCATCCATCCGCGCGACCCGAGCGGCCGAAGCCGAGGATCGAGTCCGCGGCGCTCTCCGCCTCTGCGTCGGGCGTCGCCGCGACGGCGCCGCCCTCCGACCCGAGGATCGCGGCCGTGGCGGCGGCATCCTCCGCGGCGCGCGCGGCGGCTTCCGCGGCCTCGCGCTCGCGCTCGATCTCCACCTCGCGGGCACGAAGCCCCGCCGCGGTGCAGATCTCGTCCGCCAGTTCGTCGGTGATCCCCAGCTCCTCGACGAGGAGCTGCGGCCCGATCTCCTCGACATCGAACACGCTGATCATGCCGAGCGCGCCGATCTTGTCGAGCATCTCGTCCGTCACGCCCGCGATCGGGCGCAGCGTGTTGCCGAGGTTCTCGAGGCCCTTCGCGAACTCGACCGGCGTGAGGATGTCGATGTCCCAGCCCGTGAGGCGCGCCGCGAGGCGGACATTCTGCCCGCGCTTGCCGATCGCCAGCGACAGCTGGTCGTCGCGCACGATGATCGTGGCGCGGCCGAGCTCGAAGCAGAGGCTGACCTCCTCGACCGCGGCGGGGCGCACCGCGTTCGAGATGAGCACCTGGCTAGACTCGTTCCACAGCACGATGTCGATCTTCTCGCCGTTGACCTCGTCGACGATGTTGCGGATGCGGCTGCCGCGCACGCCGATGCAGGCGCCCTTCGCGTCGACCTTCGAGTCGACGCTGGCGACGGCGACCTTGCAGCGCTGGCCGGGCTCGCGGGCGAGCGCCTTGATCTCGATGATGCGCTCCGCGACCTCGGGGACCTCTGCCTCGAAGAGGCGGCGGATGAAGTCGGGGTTCGCACGCGAGAGGATGATCTTGACCTGGCTTCCGCCGTCGCGGACATCGAGCACGAGGCAGCGGATGCGGTCGCCCGGCTTGAACATCTCGCCCGGGATCTGCTCCGACTTCGGCATGAACGCCTCGGCGCGGTCGACCTGGACGATCAGTGCAGGGCCCTCCTGGCGGATGATGGTGCCCGTGACGATCTCGCCCTGGCGCTTCGCGAACTCCTCCATCAGCGAGTTGCGCTCGTCCTCGCGGAACTTCTGGATCATGACCTGCTTGGCGGTCTGCGCGGGGATGCGGCCGAGCTTCTCGATCGGGATGTTCTCGCGGGTTCCGTCGGGAAGGTTGCGCCACACCGTGAGCGCGCCGCTCAGGCGGTCCATCTCGCAGCCGAACTCCTCGGTGTCGAGCGAATCGAAATGCTTGCGCGCGGCGCTGACCATCGCCATCTCGAGATCTCGGATGAGATGCTCGCGGTCGATGTTGCGGTCGCGGGCGATGGAGTCGAGGAGGCGGAGCGTCTCGGAGGTCATGCTGGGTCCTTCACACGTGCCCGAGGCGTCGGCCTCGGCGTTTGGATTGTCCGAGGCGTTCGCCTCGGTTTGGTTGTCCAGAGGTTTGCTCTGGTTTGGATGTCGCCGCGCAGGCCGTGGCCTGACGGCGTTCGAACGGGGGCACGGACTTCGGCCGCGCACCCAAAACACACGACCACGCGCGCCGAGCGGCGCCCGTGGTCGGACCTCGGTGCAGGCGCGTGCCTGCGGGAAGATCGGAGATTCTCAAGCCTGCAAAGGCGCCTCCGGCTTCCAGCCGAGTCCGAACTGTCCATCGCCCTGACACCTGAATCGATCCGTGCGCGCCATTTGCGGCAACGCCTGGACCCAGGGCGACCCTGCACACGCCGCGGTGAGTGCGACACCGACGCCCAATGGCGCCAACGAACGCACCGCGTCCGACCCGTCGCGAGGATGAGACCCGATCGGCCTCATCGCCAGCGCCCGAGTTGGACGGTCTTGCCACGCGAGGACTTGCAATGCTTCCAGTGCATCGAAGGCTGTGACATAAGCGACACACCTCCATCGGCTTGCGGATGAAGCGACGACCCGGGAACGAATGGCTCGACACCATCGCTCTCGAATGCGCCGACGCATCCGCGACCGCTCGGTTGCAGACCACCAACGACCTCGGCACCCGCACACCATGCGCGCTGCGCCGAGACGGAGAAGATATCGCTCCAACCCCCAGAGGTCAAACTTTTGCGCGGACGCGGGGCGGTGGGTGCCGAGCCTGCCGCCGAGCAAGGCGGCGAGCCGGGC
>CAYMSD010000023.1:7870-11286 GCA_964393015.1 uncultured Klebsiella sp. | reverse complement strand
CGGGCGCCGAGTCGGGAGGCGGAGCGCTTGGCAAACCCAGCCTCCCCCGCTGGTTCTCGGGCCTCGACGCTCAGTGGATGCCCGTTCCACCGAGATCGATCCGCTCGTGCGGATGGACGGCGCGCTCGACGCGCAGCGCCCTCCCGCCGCGGTACTGGCCGATCTGGGCGAAGAACTTGGGGCGCCCTTCGACGCCGAGGACGGCGGGCGAACTGGCGGGCCGATGGGTGACGATCAGGTCGCCGACCTCGAGGGCCTTGAGCTCGCTGAGCGTGATCGAGGTCGTGGCGAGCGTCGCCTCGAGCTCGACCATGGCGCCAGAGAGGCCGCCTGCGATGCGCTCGGTGGTGTCCGTGCCCGACTTGCTCGAACCCGTCACGAACCAGCTCTGCGCAGAGAGGTCCTCGACGAGCGGCTCGATGACGTTGTACGGGATGCACAGGCTCATCGGGCCCGCGCGGTTGGTCATCTTCACCTCGAAGCCGATCACCACGACGACTTCGTTCGGCGGGACGATCTGCACGAGCTGCGGGTTCGACTCCATGTCGCCGAGGACGAAGTCGATGTGCCGGATGCCCGCCCATGCCTCGTGGAGGCCGATGGTGGCGCGCTGGAGGATCTTCTGGATCAACCGCGTCTCGATGATGGTCATCGGGCGCTGCGGGATGAAGAGCTCCTTGTTCGAGCCGCCGAGGAGGCGGTCGATGATCGGGTAGTTCACGAACGGCGAGATCTCGAGGCAGATCTGCCCTTCGAGCGGCTGGCAGCGCAGCAGGTTGAAGCTGGTCGGGTTCGGCAGCCCCGAGATGAACTCGGAGTAGGTCATCTGCGCCGCCTCGACGACCTTGACCTCGACGATGGTGCGGAGGAAGCCCGAGAGCGATGCGCCGAAGTTTCGCGCGAAGGTCTCGTGGAGCATCTCGAGCGCGCGCATCTGGTCCTTCGAGATGCGCTCGGGACGCTTGAAGTCGTAGGGTTGGATGTCGATCTGGTCGTTCGAGCGGCGCACGCGCGAGAAGATCTGGCGCGGGCGGCCTTCGCTGCGCGAGCCGCTCTCTTCGGCGGCGCTCATCAGCTCGTCGACTTCGTCTTGGTTGAGGAGTTCGGCACCCATGTGGACTTTCCAAGCCTCCGAGCGTGCGGGCGCCCCCTGCGGCGCCATGTCCTTCCCCATGCGGTTCCCCGGGCTCCGCCCGAGGCTGCGCGAGGGAACCCGCGCAGCGTGGTACATCGGCGCTTTCGCCCGGGGCGCTTGAACGGCCGCCCGCCCCCCGATGAGGCAACGCGCCGCCGCGCGGGCCGTAGGATGCCCGCCATGCCCAGCTCCGCGAGCAGTACCGAGAGAAGCCCCGCCGCCGCAGATGCCTTTCCGCGAGGACGCGAGGTCGGCAAGAGGATGCTGGCCCTCGGCCGACTGCTCCTCTGCGCAGCCTTCGTGGCGCTCGTCCCGCAGGCAGCCTCCGCGCAGGGACTGCCGGGAGGAATCCCAGGGCGGCCCACGATTCCGGGGTTCGCGGCGCCTGGTGCGCGCGCGGCCGCCCCGATGGACTCGGACGATGTGCTGACCGTTCGGGCCCTCCCCGCCTCGACGGTCGTCGCACCAGGCGGCGATGTGGCGATCGCGGTCGAGTTCACGCTCGCGCCGGGCTGGCACATCTGGCCCGTCGAGGGCTCGACCTCCGTCGACACCTCCGACTTCACGCCGATCTGGACGGAGCTCGTCTCGCCCACGCCGCCCGCGGGAATCGACCTCAACCTCGGCTTCGCGCAGTGGCCCGCCACGAAGTCGGGCACGATGGACTTCGGGACGGGGCCGATCGAGCTCCCCTACCACGAGGGAACCTTCGTCGTCTACATCCCCGCGACGGTCCGGCCCGATGCGGCCGAAGGCGTGCTGACGATCCCGCTTCGCGTCGACTTCCAGGCCTGCGACGACACGACCTGCAAGCCGCCGGACTCGATCGAGCTCGCCGTCGCCCTGACCGTCGGGCGCGGCGCAGGCGAAGCCGCGCCCGCGCAGCTCCTGTCGGGCTTCGATCCGTCGGTCTACGGCCGCATCCGCTCGGGCGAGAAGCCGAGCGAGCGGCTCGAGTTCAACCTCTTCGCGCTGAAGTTCTCGATCGACCCGACGGGCGCTGGGTTCGCGCTCCTCCTCCTGATCGCTGCTGCGGGCGGACTGCTCCTCAACTTCACGCCGTGCGTCCTCCCCGTCATCCCGATCAAGATCATCGGCCTCTCGCAGGCCGCGCAGGGAAGCCGCGCCAAGTGCTTCGCGCTCGGCTTCGTGATGTCGCTCGGCGTCGTCGCGTTCTGGCTGGCGCTCGGCACGCTGATGGCGACGGTGAAGGGGTTCACGAGCGCGAACCAGCTCTTCCAGGAGCCGCTCTTCACGATCGGCGTCGGCGTCGTGATCGCCGTGATGGCCATCGGCATGGCGGGCCTCTTCTCGCTGCGCCTCCCCGACTGGATCTACATGGTCGAGGCGAAGCACGACTCGTATCCGGGCTCGTTCGGCTTCGGCATCATGACGGCCGTCCTGTCGACCCCGTGCACGGCGCCGCTCATGGGCACGGCCGTCGCGTGGGCGACGACGCAGGGCCCTGCGACGATCCTCACGGTCTTCGGCGCGGTCGGTGCCGGCATGGCGCTCCCCTACCTCGTGCTCTCGGCCTTCCCGTCGCTCGTCGACAAGATGCCGCGCACGGGGCCTGCGAGCGACCTCATCAAGCAGGTCATGGGCCTCCTGCTCCTCGCGGCTGCGGCGTACTTCATCGGAGCGGGCCTCTCGGGGCTCCTCGTCACGCCGCCCGAGCCGCCGAACACGGCGTACTGGTGGGCGGTCGCGCTCCTCGGCGCGGCCGCGGGCGGCTGGCTCCTCGTCCGCACCGTCGCGCTCACGCGCAAGCCCGTGAACAGGGTCGTCTTCGGCGGGCTCGGCGCGTTCATCCTCGCGATCAGCGTCCTCATCGGCCTCTCGCAGACCGCGAAGGGACCGATCGACTGGACCTACTACACGCCCGAGCGCCTCGCCACCGCGCGAAGCGAGGGCAAGGTCGTCGTCATCGACTTCACCGCAGAGTGGTGCGCCAACTGCAAGACCCTCGAGGCGCTGGTCCTCAACCTGCCGTCCGTCGCGAAGGAGCTCAATGCCGACGATGTCGCGGCGATCAAGGTCGACCTGACGGGCAACAACACCGACGGCAACAAGCTCCTGAAGGATTCGAACCGCGCGACGATCCCGCTGCTCCTCGTCTACGACCGCGAGGGCCGCGAGATCCTCAACGCCAGCGACTACACGCCGCAGCAGGTGATCGACGCGATCAACGAGGCGCGCGCGGCGGGCGCGATCGGAGCGGCCCGTGGCCGATGACGCGACGCGCGGCGGCGTGTTCCTCTACGCGGTGAGGACGCGCTTC
>CAYMSD010000023.1:4758-7770 GCA_964393015.1 uncultured Klebsiella sp. | reverse complement strand
CGCCATCCGCGCGGCGACGGCGCTTGCCCCGCGGCCGAACGAACCCGCGACGCGCGTTACACTCGCGCGGCGTGCTCTTCACCAGCGTCGAGTATCTCATCCTCCTGGCCACGGTGTTCGTCCTCTACTGGACGATCCGCGTGCGCACGGTGCAGAACGCGCTCCTCCTCGCCACGAGCTATGTCTTCTACGGGTGGGTGCATCCGTGGTTCTGCATCCTGATCGCGGCGTCGACGGTCGCCGACTACTTCTTCGCGCGGGCGATCCGCGCGCAGCCTTCGCGGGCGCGCCTCTGGCTCGGCGCGAGCCTCGTCTTCAACCTCGGGCTCCTCGGGTTCTACAAGTACTTCGACTTCTTCGCGGCGAACGTGCACGCGGCGCTCACGGCGCTCGGCATCCCGTCCGACCCGGTCGTGCTCGGCGTGCTGCTTCCCGTCGGGATCTCGTTCTACACATTCCAGACGCTCAGCTACACGATCGATGTCTACCGCGGCGAACTGGAGCCTCGGCGGAGCTTCCTCGATGTCGCGGTGTTCGTCTCGTTCTTCCCGCAGCTCGTGGCGGGGCCGATCGAGCGCGCGCGCAACTTCCTTCCACAAGTGGAACGCGCGCGGCGGTTCCGCTGGGACCTCTTCGCGTCCGCGTGGCCGCTCCTCGTGTCGGGGTACTTCAAGAAGATGGTCGTCGCGGACAACGTGGCCTCGTCGAGCGACCTCGTGTTCGCGCTCGAGTCGCCGTCGTTCACGGTCCTCCTCGCGGGCACGATCGCCTTCGCGGCGCAGATCGCCTGCGACTTCTCAGGCTACACCGACATCGCGCGCGGCTCCGCGCGGCTCCTCGGGTTCGAGCTGATCCGGAACTTCAACCTGCCCTACCTCGCCATCTCGCCGAGCGACTTCTGGCGGCGCTGGCACATCTCGTTCTCGAGCTGGATCCGCGACTACCTCTACATCCCGCTCGGCGGCTCGAAGGCGGGCGGCAAGCTGCGGCTTCTCCTCGTCCTGCTCGCGTCGATGGGCCTGAGCGGGCTCTGGCACGGCGCGGCGTGGAACTTCGTCCTCTGGGGCGTCTTCCACGCCATCGTCCTGTTCCTCTACCACGCGGCGGGGCTCGGCGGCGCGTGGCGGCCGCGCACGCGCACGGGCTTCGTGGCGGCGTGGCTCGCGATGACGACGGTCACGCTCGTCGGCTGGGCGATCTTCCGCACGGAGAGCGTGGGGTGGCTCTGGAACGCGGTCGCGCATGGAGGTGCGGGGCTCGACGCAGACTCGCTCGCTGTGCTCGCGACGATCTCCGCGACGGTCGCGTGCTACGCGCTGCCGCTCACGCTCGATGCGCTGCTGAGGCGGCTCGGCCGAGACCGCCCGGCGGGCTGGACCAACTGGGCGCGCGCGGTGCTCTATGGCCTTCTTCTCGCGGGAATCCTCGTCTTCGGCCGCACCGACACCCGCGACTTCATCTACTTCCAGTTCTGACGGACACGAGATCACCAGGGCCCACGCATGACAGACCGCACCGACGACATCCCCCCCGTGGAAGGCGTGCCCGCGCGCATCCGCGACGGCGTCGCGCCTGCGCTGGTGGCGCTCCTCGCGTGCCTCGCGTGCGTGCTCGCCTTCGGCGTCGAGCTCCCGCGCGCCGCCGAGGCCTCGCGCGCCGAGGAACTGCGCGCGCGGATCGAGTCCGCGCAGGCCGACACCGTCCTCGTGGGGAACTCGATGCTCGGCGAAGGCGTCGACGAGGCGCTCTTCGTCGAGAAGCTCGGGCTTCCCGCGGTCAAGCTCTCGCAGGGAGGATCGGCGTCGGCCTACTGGTACCTCATCGCGAAGAATGTCGTCCTCGGCGCGGAGCCGCGCCCGCGGAGGCTCGTCCTCTTCTTCCGCGATCACTTCCTCACGGACCCGACCTACCGGGTCGAGGACCGCTACCGCGCTGCGATCGAGGGTGTCGCCGAAGGCGACGAGCCGCTCCTCGAGGAGCGCGCCTACCTGCCCGTCGAGCCGCTTCGCGCGGTGCCCGGCATCGGCCGCCTCGAGGCGCTGCGTGGACGCGAGAAGCTGCGACTCGGCCTCGAACGCACGCTGCGCGACGGCGCCGTCGGCGCGCTCGGCCTCGCAGAGGAGGCGGACGGTGCGCTCGCGCGCGTCTTCGCCGAGGAGAACATGCGCGCACGCGACGCCACGGCGCGGCAGCTTGCCGCGGAAGAGGCGCGCGACGGGTCGCTCTTCGACTTCGAGGCGCGGCTGCCGAAGTCGTTCCTCCCCGAGATCGTGGCGCTCTGCCGCGCGAACGGCGTCGAGCTCGTCCTCGTGCGCGTGAAGCGCCGCCGCGACCTCGTCGCGGGAAGCGAGCCGGCGGAGGTCGTCCGCTACATGGACGCGCTGCGGGCCTATCTCGCCGCGGAGGGCGTGCCGCTCGTCGACTTCACGAACGATGCGCGCATCGAGGCGCGGCACTTCGGAGTCGGCGACCACCTGAACGCCGAGGAGGGACGGCCGCTCTTCACGGAGATGGTGGCGGAGGCGCTGCGGGCGCTCGATGACGCGAGGCCCGAATCTCGCGCGCCCGCTCGCTGACCTGCGACGCATGCCTCATGAGCGCGCCCGCGAGCAGGAAGCCGACGGCGAAGAGCCCGTAGCGCCACGCAAGCGCGCGCGCCGCCACGACCCACTCCGCCGCGCGCGAGGCATCGGTCCCGACGAAGGTGATCTCGTACTCCGTGTTTCCCCCTGGCCCGAAGGTCGCAGCGACATGCGCGGCGATCGAGGGTTCGACGCCGGCCGCGAGATACGCGTCGCGCGTTCCCTCGAAGTCGGCGCCCGCCTCCTCGACCGAGCGGCGCATGATGAGCGCGTAGTCCGGGTCGAGGATCCACTCGGCGCCCGCGGCCTCGACACGCGCCACGACATGGCCGTCGAGTCCGAACGGACGCGCCTCGACCCCCTTCTCGCGGAGGTAGTCGGAGATGGCGATCGCGTGCTGCGAGCAGAAGCCCACGCCCATGCGGATCGC
>CAYMSD010000023.1:0-4658 GCA_964393015.1 uncultured Klebsiella sp. | reverse complement strand
CGCGCGAGGGCGAGCGCGCGCTGGCCGTCCGTGCCGACGCCGAGCATCACGGCGCTGCGCCATTCGCGGCGCTCGATGCGCATCCGCTCGGTGTGGTTCGGCACCAGCGTCGCGAGCGCGTCGGGCAGCGCTCGTCCGATCTGGATCACCGCCCAGCGCGGCGGGTGCTCGAAGAGCGTCGTGGCGACGGCCGGGTCGACCTCGTCGCGCGCCGGCCAGTGGTCGACGATCGCGCTCGAGAAGATCCGCGCGGCCTCCGCCAGTCCGTCGTCGGTCGTCGGGTCGAGCGCGTCGAGCCGAGCGATCGCCTCGCGCGGCGCGAGGGCGTCGGGCGCGATCGCCGCGCGCGCGGGGTGCACAGGCATCAGGCGCCACGCGACGCTCGGACCGACGGCGACCAGCAGCGCGACAGGCACAAGCAGCACGAGCGCAAGCCACGCGCATGCGCGCACGAGACGGCCGGCGCCGCCTTCGCGCACGCGCTCCTCCGCGCGCCGTGACTCGTGCTCGTCCTGCACCATCGGAAGGTGATGGTAACGCCTACCGCGTGCCAAGCGGGCCGCCGAGCCGCTCGATCGCAGCGCGGATCGCGGCGACCTCGCGGTCGGAGAGCTGCGCGAGCGGGTCGAGCGAAAGCGCGTCGTTCACCTCGAGCGCGCGCTCGTAGGACTGCCGCGGGTCGGCGATGTCATCCGAGAAGTCCGTACTGCCCTTCGAGAGGATCGTGCGCGCGGCCTCGCGCGCGGCGCCCGCCTCGGCCCAGCGGCGCGGGCTGTAGGGCAGCACGCGCAACGCGCCCTCGACATCGTCGAGAAGATCCTCCGCGTCGAAGAGCTCGTCGTCGCTGACCCGCGGCTTCGCAGCGATGAAGCGAAGACGCCGCGCAGCGATGTCGGCCATGAGCACGGCCTTCCGCGGGGGGCGCACCTGTCGCGCGCCAGCGATGCTTGAGGCGTAGTCGAAGGCCTCGCTCGCGCGCGCGGGATCCGCAGCGGCGGCCGCGAGCGACTGCGCGATCGCGGCCTCGAGCGCGAAGCGCGACCACCAGTAGGGGCTCTCGAAGAGGTCGCGCGCCGCGGCCATGCGCAGGTCGAACTCCTTCGCAGGCTCCGTGCGCACGGCTGCGAGCGTGCGCGCGGCGCGCTCGAGGACCTCCGCGCGCGAGAGATCGCGCTTCAACCCGAACGCGATCGACGCGGCGGCGACCACGAGAAGGAGCGCCGTGAGCGGGATGAGCGAGCCGCGGTTCGCGCGCGCTGCGGGCGAATCGGCTGCGCCGCTCCCCGCAGGCAGCTCCGCTGCGCACGCCATGAGGAGGAACGCGAGCACGCACGACCCTGGCAGCCACGCCACCATCTCGATCTGCGCGTGGACGAGGACGAGGACGCCAAGCGCGAAGGCCACGGCGCGGAGAGCGCGCGCAGGCGCCGCAAGCGCGGCCGTGGCGGCGCACCCTGCGACGAGAACGAACGCGAACACCCCGAGAAGGCGCGTCGCGACCCAGAATCCGTCGACGATCGGCGCCTCGACGCGCATGGCGATGGCCGTGCCCGCAACGCCCGAGATCGCGGCCGCGGCGAGCGCCATGCGCCGCGCATCGCGCTCGTTCCCCTGCCCTTCGAACGCAGCGTCCGGCGCGCGCGTCGGCCAGAAGAACATCGCGACGACTGCGATCCACGCTGCACCCGACACGCCGAGCGCCAGCAGCCAGTCCGCGAAGATCGAGTGCAGGCTCTTCACATCCTCGGGGCAGTTCGGCGGCTTGGCGGCGCCGAAGAACTCCTGCACGCGGTCTGCGCCGAGGCCGAACACGCCGACGCCCATTCCCTCGAGCATGCGGACGCCCGCCTCGAGGTAGTGGCCGCGGAGAAGGAGGCTCAGTTCGCCGATCCGCGTGCCCACGAGCCAACGCGCGAACACGGCGAGCAGCGCGCACGCCGCAAGCGCGAGCGCCCACCGCGGCGAGGGAAGCCGCACGGCGCGCATCGAGACGAGAAGCACCGCGGCCGCCGTCGCGGTCGCGAGGAGCGCGCCCTTGCCGCCGTTCACGACGAGGAGCACCGCGCTTGCGACGGCGGCGAGCGCGAGAAGCAGCGTGTTTCCCGATGGCTGCGCCCGCCGCGCCGCGAACGCAAGCGCTGCGCAGCCGACGGCGCCCACGCCCATCATCGTCGAGAACGGGTTCGACAGCTTGAACCAGCCCGTCGCCTCCGCCTGGTAGAGGCGGCGCTCGTAGGTGCGCGCGGCGCTCGAGTCGGCGAGCCATCCTCGGTCGGCGAGGAACGCCTCGCGCGTCTCCTCGTAGAAAGCGACGGTCGCGGGATGCTCGACGAGCACCTGCACGAATCCGCGCACGGCGAGGAGCGCGATCACGCCGAGGAGGACCGCCAGCGCAGCCGCGCGGAACGAGCGGTCGCGGACGAGGTGCGCAAGCGCGACCGCGGCGAGGATCCCCGCGATCCAGGTGTCGGTGCGGAAGCCGTTCTCGGGAATGATCCCCGTGTGCGTGTGCATCACGGCCACTGGCACGGGAACGAGCGCGAGGAAGACGAGCGACCAGTGGATGCCACGCCGCGCCAGCAGTTCGCCGAGAAGCGCGAGCGACGCCGCGAGAAGGAGCGCGAGGTCGAGCGCGTGCGAGCCCGCCGCGCCGAGCGAGAGAAGCGGCATCTGGTCGCGCGCGGGGTCGATGTCGGCGAACCAGACGTTGGCCTCGATCGAGACCATGCTGCGGATCGCGGCCACTGCGACGATGCCGACGAAGCCCGCGACGCGCAGCGCGTCGGCCTTCATCGCGCCCGGTCTCCCCTGCCCCCGTCGGAGTCGGGCTCGATGCGCGCCACGCTCGTCTCGAGGACGAGCATCACGAGGAAGATCCCGAAGAGCTGGAGCCCGACGAGCGCGGCCTGCCACGGCTTCATCAGCCCGAGACCGATGCCGCTCATCGCGGTCACCGCGGTCAGGAGCCAGAGCACCACGACCGCGCGCCGCTTCGAGAGGCCGAGCTGCACGAGCCTGTGCGAGATGTGCTCGGGCCCGCCCACGAACGGGCTCTTCCCGCGACGCACGCGCCACACGGTCACATACACGCCGTCGTAGAGCGGCACCGCAAGGACGAGGAGCGGCATGAAGACGCCGTACCACGCCGTGCCGAGCGCGTAGTCCGCCTGCGCCGTGTCGACGAAGGTCGTGCGCGCCGCGAGACACGCCAGCAGGTAGCCGACGAAGAGCGATCCGCCGTCGCCCATGAAGATGCGCGCGGGCGGGATGTTCCACACGAGGAATCCCGCGAGGGAACCCGCGAGAAGCGCAAGCGCGGACGCGATGAACCACTGGCCGTTGAGGATGGTCGCGGCCATGAAGCAGAGCGCGGCGACCATGCCGATCCCCGCTGCGAGGCCGTCCATGTTGTCGATGAAGTTGACCGCGTTGACGATGACCACGATCCACGCGACCGTGAGCGCGATGCTGACGACCTCGCCGCCCGGGATCGGCTCGAGCAGGTTGTGCAGGAGCCGGACATCCGAGAGGAGCGTGGTCGCCACGGCGACGCCGACCTGCAGGAAGAGCTTCGGCCACGCCGAGAGCGCGCGGCGGTCGTCGTAGAGCCCCATCAGGTGCAGGACGAGCGCCCCGACCAGGACCACCCCCCAGTCGCCCGCGGTCTCGTGCGCGCGCTCGAGGTGGGGAGCGACGGCGGGCGCCCACTCGACGACGCGGTCTGGGAGGAGGACAAGCGCGCCGACCGCCGCGGCGATGGGCAGCACGGTGGACCAGAAGATCGCGATGCCGCCGATGTTCGGCACCTTGCGGAGCTCCTTGACATGGCCCGCCGCGCCCGGGGTGTCGAGGGCGCCGACGCGCACCCCGAGCCGCGCGAGGACGCCCGTGAAGGGCGCCGACAACGCGAAGCCGAGGAGGAGAAGTCCGAGGACGATGCCGAGCATGGGCGCGCGGTAAGGTACACGCGATGAAGGCGCTTCGATCCGTCACCCTGTACTGCTCGAGCTCGCGCAGCCTCGACCCACACTTCGCGGTCGCGGCGCGCGCGGCGGGCGAGCTTCTCGCCCAGCGCGGGATCACGCTCGTCTACGGCGGAGGCGGCCTCGGGCTCATGGGAGAGGCCGCCCGCGCCTGCAAGGCCGCGGGCGGACGCGTCGAGGGCATCATCACCCGCAAGTTCCTCGACCTCGAGCAGGGCTGGGACGGGTGCGACGAGCTCGTGGTCGTCGAGACCATGCGCGAGCGCAAGCGGCTGCTCGTCGAGCGCGCCGACGGGTTCCTCGTGCTGCCAGGCGGCCTCGGGACCTACGAGGAGTTCTTCGAGACGCTCGTCGGGCGGCAGATCGGCGACCACGCGAAGCCGATCGCGGTGCTCGACGACCACAGCTACTACCTTCCGCTGAAGGCGCTGATCGACCACGCCGTGAAGGAGCGCTTCGTGCGCGAGGCGGTGTGGGAGATCCTGCACTTCGGCACCGAGCTCGCGCCGCTCGTCGACTGGCTCGAGCGGCATGCGGCCGCGCCCGTGCACGCCGATCCCGACCGATTCCTGCCGATGGGGCCGAAGTCGAGCACATGACCCCCGACATGAACCCCGATGCGCCGCACGACGCCCGCGCCGACGCACCCCCGATCGGGCTGATCGCGGGCCAGGG
>CAYMSD010000022.1:29922-38130 GCA_964393015.1 uncultured Klebsiella sp. | reverse complement strand
GTGCCCTTGGACAAAGTCCAAGGAACGGATGACACCAGCCGTCGACTCCGACGACTCAGCGCGTCCGCGTCACGGCCGCACGCGTTTGCCGCCGATCGTGAGGTCGACATGCTTCGGTGCGGGCGGCTTCGACGCGGCCTCGCCGCTCGGGCACCCCGGGCAGTTCGCCTGCTTGCGCCGCCCAAGGCCGAGGAGCGGGCGCCAGATCGGGCGCGTGAGGAACACCAGCGCTCCGGCGGCGCACGCCGTGACCACCCAGAACTGCCAGTCGTCGGCGGGGAAGCTGCCGTTCACGCGGCGCCCCCGAGCGCGATCACGGCCACGCGCGTGACCCATGCCGCGAGATACGCCACCGCGCTCATCCACGCGAACTGGAGCGCGGGCCACTTCCACGAGCCCGTCTCGCGCCGCGTGACGGCCAGCGTCGGCAGGCACTGCATGGCCAGCACGAAGAAGACGAGGAGCGCCGCGCTCGTCGCCATGTCGAAGAGCGGCGTGCCGTCGGCGCGCTTCGCCTGCGCGATCTCCTCCGCGACGCGCAGGTCGTCGTCGGAATCGCCGCTGCCGACGAGCACCGTGATCGTGCTGCGGAAGACCTCGCGCGCGAGGAAGCTCGTGAGCACGGCGACCGTCAGTCGCTCGTCGAGGCCGAGCGGCGCGAAGACCGGCTCGAAGGTCTCGCCGAGGCGCCCCGCGTAGGAGAACTCCTGCTGCGCGCGCGAGGAGAGGACCTCGGCCTCCGCCGCGAGCGACTCTGCCTCGGCCGCGAGCGTCTCCGCCGCAGCGGCATCGGGCGCGGCCTCGATCTCGGTCGCGATCGCCTCCGCGCGCGCCTCGAGCGCGAGCGCCGCCTCGGGCGTCGCGGCCTTCGGATACGCCGAGATCCACCACATCACGATGCAGATCGCGAGGATCACGGAGCCCGCGTTCTTCAGGAAGACGAGCGCGCGGTCGTAGGTCGTCAGGAACGCGCTGCGGAGGCTCGGCAGGCGGTAGGGCGGAAGCTCGAGCACCATCGGGCGGCTCCTTCCCTTGAGGATCGTGCGGCGGAAGAGCGCCGCCGTGAGAAGCGCCGCGATCGCGCCGAGCGCGTAGCAGCCCGCGAAGGCAAGCCCCGCGAGCAGCCCCGAGTGCGGGAACAGGATGCTCACGAGGAGCACATACACGCCCACGCGCGCCGAGCAGCTGACGAACGGGGCCACGAGGATCGTGGCGAGCCTGTCCTTCGGGTCGGGGATGAGGCGCGCGCTCATGATCCCGGGAAGCGCGCAGGCATGGCTCGAGAGGAGCGGCACGAACGCCTGGCCGGGAAGACCGAAGCGGCACATGATGCGGTCCATCACGAACGCCGCGCGCGCGAGGTAGCCCGTGTCCTCGAGAAGGGCGAGCAGGAAGAAGAGCAGGCAGATCTGCGGCAGGAACACCACCGTTCCCGCCACGCCGCCCACGACGCCGTCGACGAGCAGCTCGCTCACGGCACCCGCGGGCATCGCCGCCTCGATCCAGCCCCCGATCGCGCCCGCGGTGCCTTCGATGAGGTCCATCGGCCACTCCGCAAGGCGGAAGATGGCGAAGAAGACGAGCGCCATCGCCGCGATGAAGACGACCGAGCCGAGGAACGGGTGCGTGAACGCAGCGTCGAGCCGGTCGGTCCAGCGGTCCGTCTCCGAGCCGACCGTGTTCGGGCCGCCGACGATCGCCGTCGCGGTCTCGTCCACCCAGTTCGGGCGAAGCGCATCGGCGAGGATCTTCGGCGCCGGCTCGCGCGCGGCGCGCATCGCCGCGACGAGCTCGGGAATGCCGGCGCCGCTGCGGCCGTTCGCCGCTACGCACGGAACGCCGAGCCGCTCGCCGAGGCGCGTCGGGTCGATCGAGAGCCCGCGCGTCCGCGCGAGGTCCGTCATCGTGAGCACGACCGCAAGCGGGCGCCCTGCGTTGGCGACCGAGCGGAAGAGGCGCAGTCCGCGCGCGAGGTTCGTCGCGTCGATCACCACGAGGATCGCGTCGGGCATGCAGCCCTGAAGACGCCCCGCGAGGCAGTCGCGGCAAAGCTTCGACTCAGGCAGCTCGAGGTCGACCGCGTAGACGCCGGGGAGGTCGACGAGCTCGAGCTCCGCGCCCGCGATCGAGCACGAGCCCACGCGCGCCTCGACGGTGGAACCGGGGAAGTTGGCGGTCTTGGCGCGCACGCCGCACAGGCGGTTGAAGAGCGAGGTCTTCCCGACATTTGGGTTCCCGACCATCGCCACGCGCTCCGGCGGCGCTGCGGTGCGAGATGGCTCGATGTGCGCGCGCATGGCGTCGTCTGGGTTGGTCGAGGCGTGCATGGTGGGTGCCGCGCGTTCAGCGGGGTGGGGCGCTTCGGTCGGTCGCATCTTTCGCACCGCCTGCCGCCTCGCCCTCCGCAGCGCAGTGCTCGGTGTCGGCGCACGAACACGGGCGCGTGAGGATGCGCGCGGCGAGTTCAGGGGCGAGGCCGAGCCGCGTGGCGTCGAGCTGGATGATGCACGGCCCGCCCTTGCCCGCACGGCAGACGGTGAAGGTGGTGTTGGCGTCGAGACCCATCGCGCCGAGCACCGCGAGATCCTCGGCCGAGAGGTCCGAGGTGGCCATCACGGCGCGGTCTCCGCGGCGGAGCTGGTTCAGGGGCAGGCGAATCGGTTCAGGGGGATGGGACACGGGCGGAAGGATGGTATTGCGACTGAGTCGCAACTGCAATCGCCTGTTCGGGCCACTTCTGCTGTGCACCCGCACGAGATGGGAGGCGGTCGCAGCCTTATCCGCTGTCCACGGGCTGTGGACAACCGCGCGAGGGAACCGCACGGCGCCATGCCCCCATCGGGTGACATCGGTCACAAATCGAGTTCCACGCCGACAGAAAAGGCCGGCACACGCGCGCGGCGCTTGAGTCGCCGCACGGACGGGACGAACGAATTCCCATGCCAAGTTGGTTCGACAGGCTCCGTGCGATCGCCGCGGCTGCGCCGGCCTTCCGTGGCCGATCGGCGTGTACGGGAGTCCAGGGTGCGCGCGCGAGGGCGGACGCCGGGGGGTGCCCTCGTCTCGCGCTGGTCCTGCGAAGCGCCGTGGAGTGCTCGCACGCCGTGGCGCTGCTCAGCGCCTCGGCATGCGACATCCGCTCCGCCCCGCGGGCCGTGATCGAGGAGGTCGCCGCGGACGGCGTCGTCGTGCGCCTCATGGCCGACGCCGGTCTGCCCCCGCGCCTCATCGTGGGGGAGTCGATGCGTCTCGTGGTGCTCGCGCCCGAGGGCCCTGAGGTGGGTGAGGTGGATGTTCTGGAGCCCTGCGAGCCACCGCTTGGTCGTCCGAGGGGGCGCTGCTATCGGCTGAGCCTGCCGAAGGCGATCGAAGGCTTCCAACGCCGCGGTCATGCGCGCGTGAAGCTGCCGCTCGACTTCCGCGCACGGGTCGAGCTTGCAGTGGCTGCCCCTGCGCAAGCGCTTGGATCGCATGGCGACGGCATGGCGGTCGGCCGCCTGCTCGATCTGTCGGAGTCGGGGCTGCGGGCCGCGGTCGTCGCAAGGCGCGCGCCTCGGGTCGGCGAGCGGCTGCTGATCACGATCCGCTTCCCTGAACCGCTGCCTGCGCTCTCGACCGAGGTCGAGGTGGTGCACGCGACGCAGTCGCGGTGCGAGGACGAGCGCGTGCTTGGGCTTCACTTCGCCCGCACGACCCTCGAGGTGCGCGAAGCGCTTCGCGAGATCGAGCGGCAGCGGGTGGAGCGGCTGATGCGACGGCGGGCGGTGTAGGGGTGGCAGGCGCGGAATGTCGACGCGGCGGGGGCTTCGCGCACCGACCCGCCCGCACACACCGCACCGACTGCGCAGATGGGCGGCAAACGGGCAGATCGGGCCGATTTGCTTTGCCGATTCCCGGGAAGGGACGACTCTCATGCTGATGCATGTCTGGCTTCACAAACTCGGGGGGTTGGTCGGGCTCTCGGAGCCCGTCGACGAAGGCGTCAGGCAACTGCTGAACGAGGCGGCCGACCGGTCGCTGCCCGTGATGCTCGAGCCGCTCGGCGGTTCGGACGACGGCACGGACCTCGAGGCGGTCCTCGACAAGGTCGAGGAGAGCTCGCTCGTCGTACGGCTGGCGCCCGGCGCGACCGTTCGCCGGCTCGAGGCGGGCGAGCACATCCGCATCAGCATCCAGGGCGCGACGGCGGTCGAGGAGGGGGAGGTCGAAGTCATCGCTCCTTGGACGAGTTCGGGCAAGACGGGAAAGCAGCGTGGCTACCGCGTGACGATTCCATCGTCGCTCGTCGAGGTGCAGCGCCGCGGCTCGCAGCGTGTCTCGGTCGCATTCGACCTGTCGCCCGAGGCCGCGATCCGCGACCCGGACAGCGGCGACTTCCTCGCCGAGGGCCAGATCCTCGATCTCTCCGAGACGGGACTGCGGGTCTACATCCCGAGCGGCATGCCGCTCCTGCGTCGGCAGACGATCGTGGTCCATGCGCAGTTTCCTGCGCCCTTCCCGAGCTTCGCCACCAATTGCGAGGTCGTGCGCGCGGGTCGCGCGAAGTCAGGCGAGGGGCAGGTCGTGGGGCTCAAGATGCTCGACTCGGTCGACGCGGTCGCCGAGACGATCGAGAGGCTCCGCGCGCTGCAGGAGAGCCGAGGCCGTCGGCCGCATCGCGGAGGCGGTCACCGCTGAGGACGGCCGAGCCGCCTTGCCCGCGGGCGCGGCGGGCAGGCCCCGCCCGAATCCCGATGTCCGATCGATAGTCCCAACCCGTTGAAGTCACAGCCATGTGGGTCTGGTTCAAGAACATCTCCGACGCCTTCGAACGCGAGGTTCCTCCTGATCGGACCGTGCGGAGGCTGCTTGTGCTGGCCGCGGACCGCGCCGCGCCCGTGGGAGTGGGAGAGGTCGACCCAGGCGCGTGCAGCAGCCCGAAGGATGGGTTCATCGAGCGGGTCGACGCCGAGAGCCTTCTCATCCGCTGCGCCAACGACGAGCCGATTCCCGCGCTCCTCGCGGAGGGCGCGCGCGTGCAGCTCTCGATCCTCACGACAAGCGGGTTCGAGCAGGGCGAAGTGACGGTGCTCGGCGAGTGGGCGTCGGAGGAATCCGACGTCCAGCGCCGCGGCGTCCGCGTGACGATCCCGCGGGCGCTCATCCACATCCAGCGCAGGCTCCGCCACCGCGTGACGGTCGCCTTCGATCTCTCCCCGCGTGCGACGCTCACCGCTGCGTCGCCCGCGCTTTCCCCCGACCAGACGCTCGACTGCGGGTCGGGCGACCTGGCGCAGACGGAAGCCGCCATGGCGCCGATTCTCGGCGGGGGCGACATCCTCGACATCTCCGAGACGGGCCTCCGCGTCCGGCTTCCGAACCAGACGGAGCAATCGGAGGCGCTGCTCGTCGGCCAGATCGTGGCGCTCACGGCGCGGTTTCCCGCATCGTTCCCCTCGTTCGACTGCAGGGCGGAGATCATGCACGGAGCGGCCGCGGTGCACACAGAGGGCTGGATTCTCGGCCTCCGCTTCCTCGAGGGGCACCCCGACCTGAGCAGGGCGATCCACCAGCTCGAGCTCCGCCGCGCGCAGCGGTCCGTCCGCTGAGCCCCGCGATCCCACTCCCTTCGGGGTCTGCTGAAGTCGGCCCCTCATGCGGTCGATCAACCTTGCATGCGAGTCTGGATCAAGAGCGTCGCCAACCTCCTCGGCCTTGAGGACACCGACAGCGTCTCCGTGCGTCAGATCATCGAGGACGCCTCGAAGCGCTCCGCGGAGGTCGGCCTCGGAACGGACGAGTCGGAGGTCAATCCCGAGCTCGGCCATGGCATCGTCGACACCATCGACAACGGCGAGCTCGTCATCGCGAGCCCCGACGGCTCCGACGGCTTCGACCTCGTTCCAGGCACCGATCTCTTCATCGCGATCGCAGCGCCGCGCGGCTTCTACCGCGGCTCGTGCGAGGCCGTCTCCCGCTGGGTCGGCCGCGGCGCGAACGCGCGCCGCAAGGGCTACCGCGTCACCATGCCGAAGTCGCTCATGCTCGTCCAGCGCCGCGACAGCCATCGCGTGCCCGTCGCCTTCGACCTTGCGCCGCGCGCGATCGTGCGCGACCTCACGGGCAACTCGAAGGTGGGCGCAGGCACCGTCCTCGATCTCTCGGAAAGCGGCATGCGCCTGCGCGTCGCGCCGCTCCGCGAGGTCTTCCACGGCGAGACGCTGCTCGTCCAGGCGACCTTCCCTGCGGAGATCCCGTCGTTCGAGTCGCTTGCCGAGGTGATGTACATCGCGCCGTCGAAGGTGCCCGATGCCGTGATCGTGGGTCTGCGCTTCACCGAGGCGCGCCCCGAGCTCGGCCGCGCCATCCGCAGCCTCGACATGAAGCGGAGCAGCCGCCCCGCCGCGTGACCGAGCGGTCGCGTCACCCTGCGGTCGGGTCCGAGGCGCCGTTCGCGCGGCCTCGCTCGTCGCCGTCTCCACCATCTGAAGCCTCTCGCGTCCCCTCCGAGCGATACCGCGCGCGCCGCCGTGCGTATTCCTCAGGCGAGACAGGCAGGTCCATGGGCTTGCCCTCCGCGTGAAGCGCGTGGAGGCGCTTCAGGAACGGCACGCACCACTGGCACCCCGTGCCGGCTCCGAGGCACTCGGAGATCTGGCTCGGGACGCGCGGCTCCTCCCGCGCGATGAACGCCGCGATCTTGCGCAGCGACACGCGGAAGCAGAGGCACACATGGTCGTCCGGGTCCATCGCGGGGCACGCTCCCATCCCGTCGCGAGAAACGCAAGTCATGCCCCGCGGCGCGCCGGCGCTCGGGCGGTTTCGTCTGCGGGAAACCATCCGAAATGCCGAAATCACGGTGGCACGAGCCGTGGGTGCGGCGGTGGGCGCGGATAGGATGCGCACTCGCCCGCGCAGGCGGGGTGCACCGCAAGAATCGTCCCGCGGACCAAGCCGCGAACCAGACGGAGCGCTGACCATGGATCGCATCAAGTCGCTGGTCTCCATCGCCCGCAACCGCCTGCGCCAGGCCCTCGTGGTCGATGCGCTCGCGACGGGCCTTGTCGCGGCCGCAGTGCTGCTCGGGCTTCTCGTCGTCCTGTCGAAGCTCGTGCCCGGCTTCGACGCATCCTCCACGGCGCTCTTCGCGGGCGCCGCGGCGGGCGGCGTGCTCGCCGCCGTCATCTCGTTCGCCGTGACCCGCGCTCGGGCCGCCTCGACCGACGCCGCGCTTGCGCTCGCGATCGACGCACGCCTGAAGCTCGACGAGCGCATGACGACGGCGCTCGCCTTCGAGCAGTCGACCGATTCCTACGCGCGCGCGGCCATTGCAGACGCCGTCGAGCTCGCCTCGCGCGCCGACACGGCGTCGAAGGTGCGCGCTGCGTTTCCCGTGCCCGTTCCGCATCGTGCGACCTACGGCGCCCTCGGCGTGGCCGCGCTGGTCGCCGCGCAGATCTACATTCCCGCCTACTCGTGGCCGACGCCCGAACCGACGGGCGCGGAGCTCGCGTCGCTCGAGGAGAAGAAGGCGACGGTCGATGCGCTCGAGCGCGTGAAGCAGGAGATCGAGGGATCGAAGGCGCTTCCCGAGGACATCCGCGAATCGCTTGCGGGGCTTGCGCGCAACGCGGACACCGAGGTCGCGGGCGAGGCGCCAGAGGGCGAGGCGCGCCGCGAGGCGATCCGCCGCATGTCGGAACTGCAGAAGCGGCTCGACGAGGTGCGCCAGAGCGAGCAGGCGCGCGCCGCAGAGGCGCTGCGCAAGGATCTCTCGAACCTCGAGAAGCAGGACGGCGAGCTGAGCAAGTTCTCGGAGAACCTCGCGAAGGGCGACTTCGCCGGCGCGAAGGAGGCGCTCGCGGAGCTTGCCAAGAAGCTCGAGTCGGGCGAGATGAGCGACGCCGAGAAGGCCGCCGCGAAGGCCGCGCTCGAGAAGATGGCGGAGTCGATGGAGGCGCTCGCGGAGCGGCAGCAGTCGCTGCGCGACGAACTCGCGAAGGCGGGGCTCGACCCGCAGCTTGCCGACAATCCCGAGGCGCTGCAGCGCGCGATCGAGCAGAACCAGAACCTCACCGAGCAGCAGCGCAAGGAGCTGAGCGACGCGGCCAAGGCCGCGAAGGCGAGCCAGGACGCGCTCAAGCGCATGGCGAACGCGAGCCGCAATGCGGCGCAGCAGAAGCAGCAGGGTCAGCAGCAGCAGGGCCAGCAGGGTCAGCAGCAGCAGGG
>CAYMSD010000022.1:17139-29822 GCA_964393015.1 uncultured Klebsiella sp. | reverse complement strand
AGCAGAAGCAGCAGGGTCAGCAGCAGCAGGGCCAGCAGGGTCAGCAGCAGCAGGGCCAGCAGGGTCAGCAAGGCCAACAGGGACAGCAAGGCCAACAGGGACAGCAGGGCCAGCAGGGCCAACAGGGCCAGCAAGGCCAGCAAGGCCAACAAGGCCAACAAGGCCAACAGGGCCAGCAAGGCCAGCAGGGGCAGATGAGCAGCCAAGAGCTTTCAGAGCTCGCCAACGCACTCTCCGAACTTGAGATGACCCAGCAGATGCTCGAGGAAGCGGAAGCGCTCTCGCAGATGGCGGAGAGCGAGTCGCAGTCGCTTGGTGAGGGTCTCTGCAAGTCGGGCAACTGCCAAGGCGGTCAAGGCATGCAGGGCATGCAGGGCTCTCAGGCGAATCAAGGTGGTCAGGGCAACCGTCGCGGCGGCCCGGGCCGCGCACAGGGCGGCAATACCGGCAAGGCGCGCACGCCCACGGCCACCAAGGCGCAGAAGGCGAAGACCCAGCACGCGGGCGGCGACATCATCGCGCGCCAGTTGATCGACAACCCGAACCCAGAGATCGCGGAGAGCGTCATGCCGCGCGAGTCTGTCGGCGAGGCGCTCGATGGCGGCGCAGGCATGGCCGTTGGCGAGGATCAGGTTCCCGCGCATCTCGAGGACGCCCACAAGCACTACTTCGGCGGCCTCAAGCGCGAGATCCAGAACCGCGCAGGCGGTGCGAAGAGCACTGGCGCCGACGGGGCGGCAGGCGGCGCAAGCGCAGCGCCCGCACCTGCTCCTGCGCCGTCGCAGAAGTAACGCGCCCCGCGCTCTCGCAGACGCCGACAGCTCCGCACGAGGTTCCCGCACAATGCCAGAAAAGAATGATGGACTCTCCCGGCGAGGCTTTCTCGCGCGGGGTCTCGGTGCCTGCACGGCCTCGACGCTGCTCGCCTCTGGCGCGGCAGGAACGCTTCTTGGGTGTCGCCCGCGCGAAGAGTCGGGGCGTGCATCGGCTGGTTCGCCCGCCGACGCGCGCGTCGTCTCGTATGTCTCGGTCGACGATGTGGTCGCGCGCGCCGCGCTCGCCGCATGCACCGCCGCCACGGGCATCGAGATCGACGCCGTCTTCGACACGGAGGCCACGAAGACGACGGGCCTCGAGCGTCGCATCCTCGCGGAGCGCTCGCGGCCGCGCGCCGATCTCTTCTGGAGTTCGGAAGGTTTCTCGGTCGAGCGCCTGCGCCGCGAAGGCGCGCTCTCGCCGTTCTCCGACGCGCTGCGCGCCTCGTGGCCCGCGCGCCACGCAGACCCAGACGGGCACTGGCTCGCCTTCTCCGCGCGCGCCCGCGTCGTCGCGTTCGCGAGCGCCCGCGGCACGGCGGCGATCGCCTCGTGGGCCGATCTCGCGAAGCCCGGCCTCGCGCGCGGCTCGCGCGCTGCGGTCGCGATCGCAGACCCGCGCTTCGGCTCGACGCGCGGGCACCTCGCAGCGCTCGACTTCGCGTGGCGCGAGGCGCGCGCGCGCGGCGTGTCCACGCCGACCCTCGACGAATGGCTCGACGGGCTCCGCGCCAACGGCACGCTCGTCCTCACGGGCGGCAACGCCGCCACGGTCGAGGCCGTCGCAACTGGCGAGGTCGCCTACGGCCTCACCGACACCGACGATGTCTTCGCGGCTCAGGAGCGCGGGCTCGCAGTCTCGCTCTGCGTGCCGAGGTCGCTGCCAGAGGGAGTCGAAGGCGGCGGCACGATGATCTTCCCGAACACCGTCGCGCTCGTCGGGCCATCGGAGGGCCGCGAGGCCTCGCGCGCCGCCGCGGAGCGCGTGGCGGCGTGGCTCATCTCGCCTGCGGCCGAGGAACTCCTCTGCGGCATGCGCGCGTGGCGCAGCCTGCCGCTCGGGCCAGACGCGAAGTGCGACCCCGGCTTCCGCGAGGCAGACCCTCTTCGGTTCGACCTTCTCGCGTCGATCGACTCGGCCGACGCGATCGCCGTGGCCGCGAAGGCGCGGCTCGAGCGCGCCGCGGAGCCAGGCGCGTGACAGGTGCGGCGCGCGTGACCTGGTGGCGGCGTGCGTGGCCAGACCTCGCCGCGCTCGTGCTCGTGGCCGGGATCCTCGCAGCCATCGCGATCGTTCCGGCCGCAGCGCTCGTCGCGCGCGCGCTCGAGACGGCACCGCCTGTCGAAGCGGCATCGTCGCGCGGGCTCCCCGAGCTTGCGCCCGCCGCCACCACCGCGTGGGCGCTCCTCGCGCGCAGCCTCGCCTGGTCCGTCGGCGCCGCGACGGCGGGCGCCCTCCTCGGATGGGCCGCGGCGAGGCGCGTCGCGCAGTGGCGAAGCCGCGCGTGGCGAGGCGTCGTCGCGTGCGTGCTTGTTCTCCCGATCACGCTGCCGCCGTGGCTTCTCTACGCAGGTCTCTGGCTCTCGATCGGCCCTGGCACTCCGATCGGAGACCTCGCTGCGCGCGCGGACGCGGCGCCGAGCCTCCGCGCGGGCGCGCTCGCCGCTGCGCTGGTCGCATGGAGCACGGCGCCCGCGTTCGCGATCTTCCTCGCGCGCGGCGCTGCGGCCGCCCGAGACCGCGCCAATCTGGCGCTCGACGGTGCAGGCCTCGGCGCCCGCGCGCGCGCGGCGTTCGCGGCAGACGGGCGATTGCTGCTCGTCGCGGTGCTTGCGTCGAGCGCGTTTCTCCTCTGCGAGACCGCCATCTTCGACCTCGCGCTGGTCCCGACCTACGGCTTCGAACTGCGAAGCCTCGAGGCGCTCGGCGCGTCGCCGCGCACGCTCGTCACGGCGGCGCTGCCTGCGATCGCGCTCGCGGCGCTCGCCGTCGCGCTCGTTCCGATCCTCGCGGGCGGACTCGGCCAGCACGGGATGCGCGCGCGCGGCGGCGGCCCGCTCGCGGCGCCCCTCGCGCAGCGCGGCCTCGCAGCGGCGGCGGCAGGCGCGCCGCTGGTTCTCGCCGTCGCCTGCATCGCGACGCCCGTCCTTCTCTTCCTCCGCGCGCTCTGGTCGATTCCGCGGGCGGGCGACTTCCTCCTCCTGCACGGCGACGCGTTGCGCAACACGCTCCTCGTGGCGACGGTGGCGGCGCTGGTCGTCACCACCGTGGCGCTCCTCCTCCGAGTCGCGCTCGCGTCGTGCGTGCCTGCCGTGCGCGGCGCGGCCCTCGCCCTCGCGGGCCTCGCGGCCGTCGCCTCGCTCGTCCCGGGCGCACTCGTGGCTGCGTCGATGGGGCTCGGCTACAACCACGATGCCACGACGCTCATCTACGACACGCCCGCGGTCGTCGTCTTCGTGCTTTCGGTGCGGGCGCTCCTCATCGCGGCCGCCGTGTCGGTCGCGCTCGAGGGCGCGTCGCACCGCACCGCCCGCGCAAACCGGTCGCTCGACGGCCAGTCGCTGCGCGCGCGCTGGCTTGGCCTCCGCGCCGAGGCGGCGCTCGTCGCGCTCGCCGCGCTGCCGCTCGCCTTCGCGTGGAGCCTCGGCGAGCTCACGGCGAGTTCGCGCGTGCTGCCGCCCGGCTTCGAGTGGATCGCCACAGACATCCTCAACGCGATCCACTTCCAGCGTCCTGAGACCGTCCTCCTCGGCGCGGCCGCGCTCATCGCGGTCGCGCTCCTCGCAGCGGTCGCGCTCGCGGCCGTCCTCGGGCGGTTTGCGGCGCGGGGGTCCCTTGCGGCCGCGCGAGCGCCGCTTGCGCTTGTCCTCCTCGCGGCGCTTCCGCTGGCTGCCTGCGGCGGCGACGCGCGGAAGGCGGACGACTCCGACGCACCCACGCTCGCAGGCCGCGAAGGCGGCGGGCCAGGCGAGTTCGATGCGCCCGTCGTGGCGCGCCCGCTCGAGGTCGTGCGCACCTTCAGCGGCGTCGGCAGGGGGCGCGGGCAGTTCAACGGCCCGCGCGTCCTCGCGATCGACGCGGCCTCGTCGTCGACCTGGGTCATCGACAAGGACGGGCGCGCGCAGTGCTTCGACGCGGGCGGCGCGGTCGTGGCCGAGTGGCGCATGCCCTCGACGAAGAGCGGAAAGCCCGTCGGCGCGTCGATCGCGCCCGACGGCACCTTCGTCATCGCAGACACCCACGAGCACCGCATCGCGGCCCATGCGCGCGACGGCGCGCTCGTCTGGACCTTCGGCAGCTATGGCCTCGCCGACGCCGAGTTCATCTATCCGACCGACATCGCCTTCGCTCCCGACGGGCGGATGTTCGTCGCCGAGTACGGCTCCAACGACCGCATCCAGGTCTTCAGCCGCGAAGGCCGGTTCCTCTACCGCTTCGGCGCGTTCGGCGATGGCGACGGGCAGTTCATGCGGCCGCAGGCGATCGCCTACGACGCCGCGCGCGACGAGCTCTACATCGTCGACGCAGGCAACCACCGGGTGCAGGTCCTCACAGGGGACGGTGAATTCCGCCGTTCGCTCGGTTCCCCGGGCCGAGAGGCGGGGCAGTTCGCGTATCCCTTCGGCATCGTGCTCGAGATCGACGGCCAACCGCTCGCAAGCCGCGACGCAGGCACGCTCGAGCGCGGCGCGGGCGCTGGCCGCCGCACCATCGTGGTCGCGGAGCACGGCAACCACCGCGTGCAGCGGCTCGACGGCGAGACGGGCGAGCCGCTCGCGATGGCGGGCGGGCTCGGCACGAGCGGCGGGCGGCTGAAGTACCCGTGGGCGCTCGAGCCCGCGGGCCGCGATGCCGACGGAACGCCGCTCTTCGCCGTGTGCGACCACGCCAACTCGCGAATCATCTTCTTCCGCTTTCCGTACACTCCCTGAACCCCAGTCCGCGCAGGGCGTTCAACCGTCACCCATCCGATCGACACCTTCTCGATGCACTTCGACCGACCGCTCTACCTTCTGCTCCTCGGGCTCCTCGTGCCCGTGCTTCTGCTCGCGTGGCGAAGCCGCAACAGCGAGGAGCGGTGGAAGTGGTGGGCGAGCCTCGTGCTGCGCACGCTCGTCGTCGCATCGCTCGTCGGCGCGCTCGCGCAGCCGTCGTTCGTGCGGCGCGGCGAGGCGCTGACGACGGCGTTCGTACTCGACCGAAGCCGCTCGATCCCGCTCTCAGGTCTCCGCGAGAGCCGCGCGTTCGTGCAGGCCCTCATCACGGAGAAGGAGCGCCCCGAGGACCGCGTCGCGGCCGTCACGGTCGGGCGCGATGCGGAGATCGCCGCGCAGCCCGACACGCGCTCGATCGTCTCAGACGACGAGCACCCGGGCGACCGCGACGCCTCCAATCTCGCCGCAGGCATCCGCCAGGCGCTCTCGATCCTTCCGCCCGACACCGCGCGCCGCATCGTGCTCGTCTCGGACGGCAACGAGAACATCGGCAACGCGCTCGCGGAGGCCGAGGTCGCCCGCGCGAACGGCATTCCCATCGATGTCGTGCCCATCGAATACGAGGCGCCCAACGAGGTCGTCTTCGAGTCGCTCCGCGCGCCGACGCGCGCGCGCCTCGGCCAGACCGCGGACCTCCGCATGCTCCTGCGGAGCCAAGGTGCCGCGCGCGGCACCATCTTCCTGCGCGAGGGCGGCCAGCCCATCGACCTCGACCCCGATTCCCCAGGCGACGGCATCGTCGTCGAGCTCGGCCCGGGGCCGCGCACGGTCAGCGTGCCGTTCCCGCTCGAGTCCGCTGGCGCGCGCCGCTTCGAGGCCGTGTTCGAACCCGAGAACGACTCCTTCGACGCGATCGAGGAGAACAACCGCGCGGCCGCGGTCACCTTCGTCGACGCCGAGGGCCAGGTGCTCGTCGTCGACGGCTCTGGCGGCATCGACAGCGCGCCGCTCGTCGACGCGCTCGCGAAGAGCCTGATCGCCGCGGAGGTCGTCGGCCCCGACGCGCTCGCGCAGCAGGGGACCTATCTCTCGGGCTTCGACTCCGTCATCCTGGTGAATGTGCCGCGCTGGTCGATCGACGGCGAGACCGACCGCCTGCTCCGCGCCTATGTCCACGACCTCGGCGGCGGGCTCCTCGTCGTCGGCGGCGACCAGGCGTTCGGCGCGGGCGGATGGATCGACTCCGAGCTGTCGACGGTGCTCCCCGTGAAGCTCGACCCGCCCGCGACGCGGCAGATGACCCGCGGCGGCCTCGTCCTCATCGTCCACTCGTGCGAGATGCCGCAGGGGAACTACTGGTCGCAGCAGGTCTCGATCGCAGCGATCGAGGCGCTCACGCGGCTCGACCTGATCGGCATCGTCACGCTGGTGAACGGTCCGACCTGGACGCACCCCTTGCAGGAGGCGGGCGACAAGACGGCTGCCATCGCCGCCGCGCGCTCGATGATCGTCGGCGACATGTTCGACTTCGAGGGCTCCGTCTCGATGTCTGTGAAGGCGCTCGCCGAGTCGCGCGCCGGCCAGCGCCACATCATCATCATCTCGGACGGCGACCCCGCGCCGCCGACCGCGGCCACGATGCAGGCCGCGATCAACGCCAAGATCACCATGACCACCGTCATGGTCGCGGGCCACGGCACGCCGCAGGACTACGCCAACATGAAGGCGGTCGCGGCGCAGACGGGCGGCCGCTTCTACGAGGTCACGAACCCGAAGGCGCTCCCCAAGATCTTCACGAAGGAAGCCGCCGTCATCTCGCGCTCGCTGCTCGTCGAAGGCGACTTCCAGCCGAGCACCGCGCCGTCGACGAGCGGGCCTCTGCGCGGGCTCACGGGCGTGCCGCCGCTCTCTGGCTACATCCTCACCGTCGCGCGCGAGGGCCTCGCGCAGGTCGAGATCGCGAACCAGACGGAGGAAGGCGTCGACCCGATCTACGCCTACTGGAACCACGGCCTCGGCCGCGTGGTCGCGTTCACCTCCGACGCGGGCACGCGCTGGACGAAGGGCTGGACGAGCTGGGGCGACTACCGCGCGTTCTGGGAGCAGACGGTGCGCTGGCTCCTGCGCCCTGCGACCCCGCCGAACGCGCAGGTCCGCGCCCGCGTCGAGGGCGAGACGGCGATCGTCGACCTCGAGGCGACGAGCGAGTCGGGCGGCTTCGCCACGGGCCTCGACCCTGAGGCGCGCGTGGTGAAGCCCGACGGCCGCAGCGAGCCTCTTTCCGCGGTGCAGGTCGGGCCAGGCCGATGGCGCGCGGAGTTCCCCGTGACGGAGGCGGGCGCCTATCTCGTGAACTTCTCGCTCGGCGCAGACAGCGAAGGTCGCCGCGCCACGGTGCAGGCGTCCGTCAGCGTGCCCTACCCGAAGGAGTTCCGCACCGTGCGCGACAACCGCGCGCTGCTCGAGCAGATCGCGGAGAAGACGGGCGGCCGCGTGCTTTCGCTCGGCGCAGTTCCCGCCACGGTCGACGCGTTCCTCCGCGAGGGGCTGCCCGTTCCCGAGAGCGCGCGGCGCATGTGGGACCTGATGGCCATCCTCGCGGCCGTCTTCTTCCTTCTCGATGTCGCGGCGCGGCGCATCGCGATCGATTGGAAGGGCGCACGCGAAGGACTCGCAGGCAGCGTCGCCGTGCGCAAGGTCGGCGACGGTTCGGTCGAGGCGTGGCGCAAGGCGCGTTCCAAGTCGAATGCACAGTCGAGTGCACAGTCTGGCGCGAAGTCGGGCGCACGCGCCACCGACGCCACCGCTGCCGACCGCGACGCCATGCGGCAGACGCTCGAGTCGGGCCCCGCGCTCGATGTGCGCAAGGCCGTCGTCGAAGGCGGCGACGCGCCGCCCGCCGTGAAGGGCGGCAAAGCGGGCGCGTCCGCAGACGAAGGCAAGAAGCAGGGCGACGCTGCGGACACGGAAGACACGACTTCGCGGCTCCTCCGCGCCAAGCGCCGCGCCACGGGTGGCGAGGGCGACGGCGACGCATCGGGAGGTGGCGGTGCACGCTGAGCGCGCAGAGGCGTCGAAGTTCATCGAAGACGAGCGCGACCTCGACGGCGCAGGCCTCGACGATGTCGCCGAGGTGCGGCGCCGCTGCGAGGCGTTCCGCAAGATCTTCGCCAGGCTCCGCACAGAGGTCGGCCGCAGCCTCGTCGGCCAGCGCGAGGTGGTCGACCTCGCGCTCGTCGTCCTCTTCGCAGACGGCCACCTCCTCCTCGAAGGCGTTCCAGGGCTCGGGAAGACGCTCCTCGTGCGCGCGCTCGCGTCGGCGACGGGCCTCGGCTTCAGCCGCATCCAGTTCACGCCCGATGTGATGCCCGCCGACATCACGGGCACCTCGATCCTGATGGAGGACGAGGCCACGGGCCGCCGCGAGATCCGCTTCCGCCAAGGGCCGCTCTTCGCGCAGCTCGTGCTCGCCGACGAGGTGAACCGCGCGAGCCCGAAGACCCAGTCTGCGCTTCTCGAGGCCATGCAGGAGCGCTCCGTCACGATCGGCGGCGAGACGCGGTCGCTCGGCCGGCCGTTCTTCGTGATGGCCACGCAGAACCCGATCGAGCAGGAGGGCACCTTCCCGCTGCCAGAGGCGCAGCTCGACCGCTTCCTCCTCAAGATCGATGTGCCGCCGCCCGACCGCGAGACGCTGCGCGAGGTGCTCGAGCGCACCACGAAGACGGACCTCGTCGTGCCCGCGCAGGTCCTCGACGCGCGCGCCATCGTCGCCGCGCAGAAGCTCGCGCGGCGCATCCCCATGGCGCCCGAGGTGAAGGACTGGATCGTGCGGCTCGTCCTGGCCACGCACCCCGACGGCGAGTTCTGCGCCGAAGAGAACCGCCGCTTCATCAGGATCGGCGCAAGCCCCCGCGCAGCGCAGGCGATCGCCTCGTGCGCGCGCGTGGTCGCGCTCATGGCGGGCCGATTCGCCGTCGGATTCGAGGATGTCCGCACGGTCGCGCGCGCGGCGCTGCGGCACCGCATCCACCGCTCGTTCGAGGCGGAGGCGGAGGGCATCACCACCGACGAGATCGCGCGGCGCGTGGTGCGCCTCACGCCGACCGCTGCGCCGGAGCTGGCGGCGAAGCCCTCGACGACGAAGCTTTCCGCCGCCCGCACGGGAGGCGCGCGATGAGCACCGCGAAGCCCCTGCGCAAGCTCGACGACCTGCTTGACTCGCGCCTCATGGCGAAGCTCGACGCGGTCGATGTCGTCAGCCGCAAGATCTTCTCCGGGAAGATGCAGGGCGAGCGCCGCTCGAAGCGCCGCGGCCAGTCCGTCGAGTTCGCCGATTTCCGCCCGTATGTCCACGGCGACGACCTCCGCTTCGTCGACTGGAACATCTTCGGCCGCCTCGACAGGCTCTTCCTCAAGATGTTCCTCGAGGAGGAGGACCTCTCGCTCATCATCGCAGTCGACACGAGCGCGTCGATGCGCGCGGGCAACCCCGACGCGTTCGACTACGCGCGCCGCGTGGCCATGGCGCTCGCCTACATCGGGCTCGTGAACCAGCACCGCGTGTCGCTCGTCGGCTTCTCCGACGGGCGCATCGAGCGCGCGAGCAACCTGCGCGG
The DNA here is from genome assembly GCA_964393015.1 of uncultured Klebsiella sp. GTDB lineage: Bacteria > Planctomycetota > Phycisphaerae > Phycisphaerales > SM1A02 > QWPT01. Next base: position 20,452 of record CAYMSD010000022.1, on the reverse strand, counting down.
CCGCCGCAAGGCCGCGGAGGTCGCACAATGGCTGCTCAAGCTCGAGCCCGAGGGCGGCTCGGGCTTCGAGCAGGCGATGCGGCTCGTCGGCACCAGCCGCCAGGGGAAGGGCGTCATGGTCGTCCTCTCCGACTTCCTCTTCCCAGAGGGCTTCGAGAAGGGCCTCGCCATGGTCGCAGGCCGCGGGTTCGACCTCTTCGCGCTGCAGGTGCTGGCGCCGCAGGTCGTCGACCCGTCGCGCGAGGGCGGCATCACGGGCGACCTCCTCCTCGTCGACAGCGAGACGGGCGTCGAGACGGAGGTCACCGTCACGCCCGAACTCCTCAAGATCTACAAGGACCGGCTCGACCGCCTGTGCGGCGCGCTGCGGAACTACTGCGTCCGCCGCGACATCGTGCACATGGTGGTCGAGAGCTCGACGCCCGTCGAGACGCTCATGCTCGAGTACCTCCGTCGCAGGGGGCTCCTGCGATGACGGCGCTTCCCGCCACGCTCGCGCTCACCTGGGTCACGCCCGTCGCGGGCGCCGTGCTCGGGGCGTCGATCCTCGCGCCGCTCGTCGCGCTCTGGTTCCTGAAGCTCAGGCGCCGCAAGCGCGTGGTCTCGAGCACGCTCCTCTGGACGCGCTCGCTCGCGGATCTCCGCGCCAACACGCCGTTCCAGCGGATCCGCTTCAGCTGGCTGCTCCTCCTCCAGATCCTCGCGGTCGTCGCCATCGCGCTCGCGCTCGCGCAGCCAGAGGCAGAGGGCCTCGGCTCCTCGGGCGGGCGGCATGTGCTCATGATCGACCGCTCGGCCAGCATGAACGCCGTCGAGCGCCTCGACGAGCGCGGCCGCGAGCTGGCGGAGCCTCGCACGCGGCTCGAGCTGGCGAAGCAGGCCGCGAAGACGCGCGTGCGCGAGCTCCTCGGCGGAGGCTGGTTCTCGAGCAGGGCGAGCGATGTCATGATCGTCGCCTTCGGCTCGCGCGCGGAGATCCAGGCGCCGTTCACGGATTCCATTCCGGCGCTCGAGGCCGCGATCGACGCCATCAGCCCGACCGACGAAGGCACGCGTCTTCTCGAGGCGATCGAGCTCGCGCGCGCCTTCACGGCGAACGACCGCCCAGACGAGATCGAGTCCGCGCTGCGCGAGGCGCCGCCCGCGATCGAGCTCTACTCGGACGGCCGCATCGCGGACTTCGACCGCATCGCGCCGCGCGAGGGAGAGCCCGTCATCTACCACCGCGTCGGCGCGACCACGCGCAATGTGGCGGTGTCGACGATCAGCGCCGACAGGCCGCCCGACCAGCCCGACCGCATCCAGGTGTTCGCAGGCCTCGTGAACCCGCAGCGCGAGCCGGTCCGCGTGACGCTGCAGCTTGCGGTCGACGGCACGGTGCGCGCGCTCACGCCAGATCCGATCGAGATCCCCGCGGCGGAGGACCGCGCGGGCGTGTTCACGCCAGGGCGCGCGCAGGTCGTCTTCCGCCCGATCGAGCAGCGCGACAACGCTGCGATCGAGGTCGCGATCGTCGAGGACGACGATCTTCGCGACGACGACGCCGCGATCGCGGTCGTGCCGCCCGCGAGGCGGCTCTCCGTGCTTCTCGTCGGCGACGGCGGCTTCCTGCTGCGCACGCTGCTCGAGGGGATTCCCGCGGAGCGCTTCGCGTCGGTCAGCCTCGCGGAGTACGACGCGATGGTCGAGGAGGGCACCTACGCGGGTTACGATGTCGTCGTCCTCGACGGCGTCGTGCCCAAGCGGCTTCCCACGGGGCGCTATCTCTCGTTCGGCGCCACGCCGCCCGTCGAGGGGCTCACTGCGTTCGGGTCGCACAGCAGCGTGTTCCCGCGCATCGTGCGCGACGAGCACCCCGTGTTCCGCTCGGCGAGCCTCGACGAACTCTTCGTCTCGAAGATGACGGCGGTGCAGGCGGACAAGCGATTCCAGGTGCTTGCGGAGAGCGCGGAAGGCCCGATGGTCGTCGCGCTCGACCGAAGCGACCTGCATCTCGTCCATGTCACCTTCGACCCGCTCGACTCGAACTGGCCGTTCCAAAGGTCGTTCGTGAACTTCGTCGCGAACGCGGTCGAACACCTCGGCCGCGCGGGCGATTCCGTCGTCGGCCGCACGCTCGCCCCTGGCGAGGCGATCGCGCTCAAGCTTCCGCCAGGCAGCAGCGCCGTCGAGCTCGCGCTTCCAACGGGCCGCACCGAGCGTCTCACGCCCGACGCGGGCGGCAACATCTCGTGGGGCCCCGTGCCGCTCGCGGGCCTCTACCGCATCTCGTTCCAGCCTTCGGGCCGCACAGAGCGCGACGAGCGCCTCGTCGCCGTCAACATCGCCGACGCAGCCGAGGCGCGCCTCGAGCCGCTCGAGACGCTCCAGCTCGGCACGACAAGCGTGCAGGGCATCAGCGTCGCCAGCAGCTCGCGCGGCGCGCTCTGGCCATGGGTCCTCGGCCTCGGCCTCCTCATCGTGCTGGGCGAGTGGTGGTACTACCAGCGCCAAGTGCGGGTGTAAGCGCCGAGAGGCCCTCCGGCCCGTGAGTGCGCCGAAGTTCCTCAACGGCACGCGCGCGCATCGCTCCGCGCCGCGGTCGTGGCCCAACGACCGAGGTTGAGGGGCAGGTCCGAAACGCCTTATCCGCGCGAAATGAAGCCCGTGGATGGACTCCGTCCGCAACAAACTGTACGATTTAACCGACAGTTAGTCTGGGCACCCCCCATGAACGCATCTACAGTCGAACAAGCTCTCTCGACGCTGGGAAAGCGCTTCTCGTACCACACCGAGGTCGAGTTGCTGCTCGTTGGCGGTGCCGCGGGCATGTTGACCGGACTGCTCCCGCCTGCGCGAACCACGACCGATTGCGATGTCATGGTGTATGTGCCCGAAGACGCGATGGGCGCAGTCGAGCTCGCCGCCGCGCGCGTCGCCAGTGAGCTCGGCCTTGCGGAGACCTGGCTCAACAGCGATGTACAGCTTCGGCGGGATGCGCTGCCCGACGACTGGCAGGCTCGGCGGATCGTCATCGGCGCTTGGGGCCAACTGCGCGTGTTCGCAGTCAGCCGCATCGACCTGATCGCCATGAAGGTGCTCGCAGGGCGGGCACAGGACCTCGAAGATCTCCGCTCAATGAAGCCACGCGCGGACGATGTGGAGTTCGTGCGGCGTTACCTCGACCGCCTGCCCGCCAAGGGAACGGCGCTCGAACAGATCGCCGAAGCCAGGCAACTGCTGGAGTCATTCGAGACCCAGGACCACGGAGACGCAGGCTCATGAATCGCCGCCGCGACAGCCTCAATGGCCTCAAAGGCCTCAAAGGCCTCAA
>CAYMSD010000022.1:0-17039 GCA_964393015.1 uncultured Klebsiella sp. | reverse complement strand
GGCCTCAAAGGCCTCAAAGGCCTCAATGGCCTCGACAGCCTCATCAGCCAATGGACGCGCATCGGCGCCGGCTTCTCCGCGGCGCAATCGCCCGAGCCGCCTGACCTCGAGCGATTGCTGCTCGAGACGGCACGCCAGGCGCCGCACATGGCGCGCCTGTTCATCATGGCCGCGACTTGGCTGCATCGGTACGGTGATCTGGTCGCAAAACACCGCCTCAAGAGGTTGATCCGCGACGAACTCGAGCCCGAGCACCACGCCGCGCTCGGTCTCCTGCTCGACATCGCGCAGCAGGGCACGCGCCCCGAGAAGTTCGCATCGATCATCCGCGAGCTGGCGCCTGCGTCCGAGGCTCGTCCGCTCTTCGATGTAGAACGCGCCAACGCGAAGCTCGCCGAGCGCTCGCGGCGTCGCGCCTCGCCGATCTCCACGCGCTGGCGGCTCTGGTGCGAGGAGATCGAGTTCAAGGACGACGCCTTGCGGCCCGCGTCCTGGCTCATGCGCGAGAACCCGGGCCTCGTCATGCGGGCCGATTTCCGCGGCGACCTTCGCGCGTCGGTGCTGGCGGCGCTCGCGCACGATGCGGATGCGGGCCGCAGCGAGCTCGACCTCGCCCGCAGCTGCGGCGGCTCGCGAGCCCAGGTCCGCAGCGCGCTCGAGAACCTCGAACTCACAGGCAAGGCCTGCCGAACGCGCAAGGACTGCGAGCGGCGAACGCGCATCAGCCTCGGTCGACCTGAGGGTAGAACCGTTGCGGCGTCGTGAATCGCTGCGCGTCGCGGTCGTCAACTCATCCGCCACACCCCGCACGGGTGCCCTTGGACGAAGTCCAAGGAACGGATGACGCCCGCCGTCGGCTCTTTCTCACAGAGCCACAGAGAACCCAGAGAAGCCCAGCCGAAGGCGGAGCGCAGCGAAGCCCGAGCGCTCGACGCCGGAAGGTTCTCGCCAAGGGCGGCTGCCGCAAGCGGCCTCCGCTCAAGCTCGCATGGCATCACTTTGAGCCTGCCTCGATTCCGTGGACACCAAATTTGGCGAGGATGCTCGCCAGGAGGTCTCCATGGACAAGACGCGCAAGACATCGAAGAGGCGGCCGCGCCGCTCGTTCACCCCTGAGTTCAAGGCGGAGGCCGTGCGCCTCTGCAGGATCGGCGACCGCAGCGTCGCCCAGGTCGCCAAGGACCTCGACCTGACGGAGACCGCGCTCCGCGAGTGGGTCCAGCGCGCAGACATCGACGCGGGCAAGGGTCCTGCAGGCGCCCTCACGAGCGACGAGCGCGCCGAGCTCGCGCGTCTCCGGCGCGAGAACAGGCAGCTCCAGATGGAGCGCGACATTTTAAAAAAGGCGGCGAAGTTCTTCGCGAGGGAAAGTCCATGAGAGGATCATGAGGTTCGCCTTCATCCATGCCGAGCGCGACGCCTACCCCCTCGCCGTCCTCTGCCGCGTGATGCAGGTGGCCCGAAGCGGCTACCACGCGTGGGCCGTGCGCGAGGAGTGCGACCGCAGGCGCGAGGACCGCGTCCTCGCCGTGCACGTCGCCGCGGCGTTCGAGCGCAGCCGCCGCACGTACGGGAGCCCGCGCATCCATGTCGACCTGCGGGCGGAGGGGCTGCGCGTCGGACGGTCGCGGATCGCCCGAATCATGCGGGAAAGCGGCCTCTTCGCGCGCGCGAAGAAGGCCTTCCGCCCGGCGGCGGGGCGCCGCGCGCGCGGCGCGCCGAACATCCTGCGCAGGCGCTTCGGCGCCCGCGCGCCCGACCGCAAGTGGGTCACCGACGTGAAGTACGTGCGGACGACGGCAGGCTGGCTGTATCTCGCGCCGGTGCTCGACCTCTTCTCGCGCAGGGTCGTGGGCTGCGCGATGTCGACGGTGCAGGACGGCGACCTGAGCGTGTCCGCGCTCGCGAGCGCGATGAGGGCACGCGGCTCGCCGCGCGGCGTGCTGGTCCACTCCGACGGCGGCGGGATCTACGGCGACGAGGACTACCTGAAGAAGCTCGAGTAGCACGGCGTGAAGCGGAGCATGAGCCGGAAGCGGAACCCGTGGGACAACGCGGTGATCGAGAGCTTCTTCAGCACGCTGCGGTTCGAGCTGCTCGGTCGGACCCGCTTCGCGGATCCCGACGAGGCGGAGCGCGGGATCAGCGAGTGGATCGAGCGCTTCTACAACCTGCACCGACGGCACACGACGCTTGGGAACGTGAGCCCGATCAACTACGAACTGGTTTGGCAAATGCGGAAGCAGAGGACATAATCAACCTGTCCACGGAATCGGGGCAGGCTCAGAGGATCCTAAAGCGCCAAGTGGAGCCAGTGCCACAGTCTGTCTTGATTGGCCGCAACGAGTGGACGGAAGCGGGGCAACGGGGGACGCATGAGTTGGGGATTGGACGCCGTGGGTGCCGCGGTGGGCGGGAGCGGTGACGGGGGTTCCCTGCAGATCGCTACGGCTGCAGCCGGAGCACAAGAATGGCTGCCTCAGGATCCGCCTCAAAGCTCCTGATGAGTTCTGCCCGAGTCGCCAGGAGTGCTGCGAGCTCGCTGTTCTTGGCGTTGTGAGCGTCGATGAGGATCACCTTGGGCGGAGCGCCGCGGGCAACGCTGAGTCGCTCGAAGTCCTGGTCGAGCGTCACAAGTATGGCTCCGCGCACCCTCGCGAACTCCCACACCTGCTGATCGGAAACTCCTGCTCCGAGCGCTCGGCGCACATGCTCGGTGACGGGGAACTCAGATGCGATCCGCGCGGCGACAGACTCTGAGAGGTTCTCGTCGAGAAGGAGCCGCATCTGCGTCACGCTGCTGGGTCGATGACGATCCGTCGCTCACGTTCGGCGGCGAACGCGAGGCACTCGAGTACATCCTCGTGAGCGAGCTGGGGGAACTCCTTGAGCAACTCCGCTTCGGTCACGCCCGCAGCCAGATGGCCAAGTACCTCGCCGACCGTGATGCGCGTGCCCTTGACGCACGGCTTGCCGAAGCGAACTTCAGGATCGATTGAGATGCGTGGAAAGGCCGCCATGGCAAGAGTGTACCACGGCTCTCTGCGTGGCCAAACAGTTGGGTTACCCAGGGTTCTGTGTGTGCTCGCTCCGCCGAACGCGTGGGGTGGATCGCGCTGGCTTGCCACTGCGCCTCGCCTCGCCTCGCCCGCTCAGGTCAGCCGCCAACAAGCCGCTTGCTCATCACCACGCTCCTGTAGCACTTGCCTGGCCACTGGACCGTGTCCACCTGCGCGAAGCCGAGCCGTGCGTACAGCGCGACCAAGTGTTCCGCCGGCTCGGCGGTGTCGAGCGCGAGCTCTGCGAAACCCGACTCGCGCGCCCAGCGTTCGCATGCGGCGATCAGCGCGCGCCCGACGCCTTTCCCTTGCAGCGACGGCTCGACCGCGAGCTGGCGCAGCGACGCGATGCCCGGTCGTCGGAAGTACTCGCACTCGCTCTCGAGGTCCTGCGGCATGCCGAGCACCGTGCCGGCGAGCTCGCCGTTCCACAGGGCGACGAGGCAGTGGCCGCCCTGGATCCTCTCGGCGGTGACCTCGACCGTCTGATCGACCGCGGTGTAGTTGAGCCCCATCGCGCCAAGCTGCGCGTAGCCCCGATGCAGCAACGCCGTGAGTTGCTCGAGGGAGTCGGTGCTCTGGAGGCGGCGGATGTGGAGCATGGCAGGGGGCGGGAGCCACCTAGGGTTTGCGGATCGTACTGCGAGCCTTGCTTCTCACTACGTCGTGGTTCGCCCGCGGGTTCAGCCAGAGCGGCGGGGCAGGTGTCGCTGCGCGCTCGGGGAAGGAAGTTGGTGTCGCTGCCGAGGGCGCAGCCCGAGCACAGAACCGTGGCGGTCGACAGCCCAAAATGGGTGCCACCACTTCCAGTGGTGGTTGTGCGTGTGGACTCGCACAGCGTCAAACTGGCCGAGTCCGTGCGTCGTGTCGGCCTGGCGTTGATGCGTCGGGGCGTCGAGCGGAGCCCCGCTTACAGCACCATCACGCCGCGACGCGGGAAGTAGCCGACGATCCGCTCGCTGAGAATCGCGTTGCTGACGATGCCCTCGGTGCCTGCCATCGAGAGGCTCATGCCGAGGAGGCCCGGCAAGGTGCCGCAGCGGAGCGTGAACGGGACGCCTTCGAGCGAGACCTGCACATCGTGCGTGTCGGTTTCGAACTGGCCGACGCCTGGGTAGAAGTCGGTGACGGTGCCCGCGGCGGGGAAACTCTTGAGGGCGTCGCTCTGGAGGTAGGAGATCTGCGCGCCGGTGTCGAAGAACATTCGGTGCGCGCGGCCGCCGATCTCGGCGGTGACGATGGGGATGCCCATGAACTCGTCCAGCCGAACGGGCTGGCCCGCGTGCGAGAGTTCGGCGGTCGAGAGCGTGAGCTTGCCGGCCGCGATGTCGAAGATGTGATCGAACCGGCCGAGGACATCGGCGCCGAGCAGGCCGGCGGCCGGCACGCCGATGAACCCCGAGAGCGCCTCGGGGGTGAGGCCGAGATAGTTCGTGTCGAGCTCGAACCGCTCGCCCGCAATGGCGAGGCTGCGCGACGCGCCAAAGCTGGTGGGCGCGCCTGTGTCGAGCAGCCAGAGTTGGCCGCTGAGTTCGATGAAGAGGTGGCCGTCACGAAGCTGCAGCGGCAGGGTGTGCATGATCTTTTCCTCGCAGGATGCCGAACGATGGAGTCCGCGGTTTCGGCCGTGGGACGATTGACGCACGGGGTTCGATGCGTTGAAGAATAGGCTTCGGGCGAGAGGCCTACGAAGACTCGCTCGTTGTGCGGGCTGCGCTTGTCTGGTGTCGGGGAGGTTGCGGCTCCATCGGGCGGGCGCGGCGGGCGGGTGCCCGCGATCATGCTGCCAAGCGCGGGGCGCGTCGACTCGGCTGAGGGCTACTCGCATGCCTGGTGCCCGTTTGAGGACGCTGAAGGCCATTCCTGACGCCAAATCGCATTGTTTTGCTTATATAAACCATGTAATTGCACGGTAACACCGATAGTGTTAGAGTGCAGTTTCGTGGTTGAGATGCAACATGCCCGTCCCAGAACAGCAGATCCCCGACTACCTCCACCAGACGCTCGGCGTTCGGCCCCACGCTGTTGCATGGGGCGGAGCGGGTCGGCTTCCCGCCTTCCTGACCGCTCGATATCGGTTCGCGCTCATTGATCTCGAAGGGCGGCAGCTCCTGCTGATGGTCGACGAAGCGCCCGACCCCGATCCACCCGCCACCATCCGCAAGCACCTCGAGCAGGTGAAGGCGAAGTGGGGCGGTCCGATCGTCTATGTGCGCGAGCAGGTCACCGCCTACAACCGCAAGCGGCTGATCGAGCAGCGGATTCCGTTCATCGTTCCGGGCAACCAGATGTACCTGCCCGAACTCGGCCTCGACCTGCGGGAGCACTTCCGCGCGCCCGCGCCGGCCAAGAGAAGGTTGCGCCCTGCAACGCAGGCGGTGCTGATCTTCGTCCTGCTCAACGGAAACGAAGACGGCTTGACGGCGTCCGCGCTTGCTCCGGCGCTTGGCTACACGACGATGACCTTGAGCCGGGCGTTCGACGAGCTTGAGTCGGTCGAGTTGGCCACGACCGAAGCGTCGGGACGCGAGCGCGTGCTCCGCTTCCGCACCAGTCGGCGGGAGACTTGGGAGCGGGCGCAGCCGTGGTTGATCGACCCGGTCAAGTCGCGTCACTTCGTCGCGATGCTGCCCGACGGACTGCGGGCGGGCCAGGATGCACTTGCGCGCTTCACCATGATCACGGAGCCACGACTCCCTGTGACCGCGATCGGCCACAAGGAGTGGCTCGCGTTCGCTCGGGAACACCCCGAGGCCGCGCTGCCCGACCGCGAGTCGGCCGAGGCTGAAGTCGAAGTGTGGAAGTACGAGCCACGGGCACACGAGAGGCCTGGCGCGGTAGACCCGCTCTCTCTCTACCTCTCGGTCAAGGGAACCGCCGACGAGCGTGTCGAGCAGGCGCTCGATGCACTGATGGAGCAGGTGCGATGGTGAAAGGGCTTGAGAGGTTCAGCGCGGGCCGCCGGCGGACAACGCATCGACCGCAAGGACATCCGGAAGCAACGCAACGATGTCTTCCGTCTCCACACGATCGTCGATCCGGACTATCGCCCGCAGCCCGCCGCGTCGCTTCGCTCGGACATGACGATTTTCCTCGAGCGAACACGAGGGAGGTCGTCGAACTGAAGGCGATGGGACTTGGCGGTGCAGAGCTTGAGACGGTGCTTGACGCGCTGTCGCGGCTGTACGCGAAGTCGAGCGTGTAGCAAGCTTAACCGCCCGACGACTTCAACCACGCGAGGATCGGAGCCACACGATCACCGGCTCCGCACCCATCAGGGTACGGCACCAGAGATCGGGAACAGGCCCCTTCGGGACCGAACTCATCTCATCTGGCATCGTCAGGATCGACATCGATGACGAATGCGAACGCGCCATCCTCGTCGTAGTAGTGATATCGCAGCACCACTGAGTTTCTTCGGAGATTGCGCATCTCGGGACTGGTTTTGTAGCCCTCGGCCAGAAGCGTTGCGAGTTCGGACTTGACCTCCGCGACATCGAGATCGGCAAGCTTCGTTCCAACCAGCGTGTACTTGTAGTTCAGTGTCTTGCCCGGTCCTGGGAAGGTGGTGTCCAGTCTCGTGGCCGAATCGACCATCATCGGCAGGCCTCGGTTCATCATGTCACTCGCCTCCACAAGTGCCGCGTCGAGGCTCGATGGACGGTCGAAGAACGCGCGAACAGCAAAGGAGCCAGCAATTGCTGCGGCGAGCGATGCCATGACGACGAGGGAGTGCGGCTTCTTCAATCGGAGACCCTTCGTGATGTGAAAGTCTCTGGTGGGCGCGATCCCCAGCGGACCTCGCTCGAGTTCTCTTAGTCGGGACATGGCTCCCTTTCGTGAGACAGACTAGCGGAATCTGCCTGGTCTAAGGATGGCTCGGTTGGCGCACGACAACCGACCTCCACCGATCAGGTCTGTCGCTGAGGCGCTGTTCGTGTCGGCCTCCCCCAAGGGTCTCGCGTGGCTCTGGAAGGCCTGATATCCACCATGTACAGGAGCCGAGAGGCTCTCCATCGCTCTATGTGGAGCGTGAATCGCAAAGGAGACTCCACAAGCCCGTTCGTGGCGCGCATGCGCTCCACAAGCGGACAGGCATCTCTCGCCGTTCAGCGAGGTTGATCAGATCTGGCAAGCACAGCGTTGGGGGTCGCCGCCCTCATCCTGCCTGAGCCTTCCGAGGAGCGCCTCTTCGCGAGCCGTCGAACCCCGGCAGCTCAGATCCGTCAGGGGAAGCTTGTGCGGCTCGAAGGGCTGCATGGCACGGTTCAGGGACTTTGCCCGTGGTTGAGTCGGTGCAGATTCGGGATGGCCATCGAATCCGTCCTTGAACTCGGTCACCCGCGCGCGTTCCGTCGCGCCGCGCCCGCCCTCACGCCTTCGCCGCGATCTCCTTCAGCACTTCCTCGTCGATGCCGAGGTACTCGCGCATGTGCTGGTCGTACATCTCCTGGTCGCGGTCGCGGGTGAAGTCGAGGCGGAGTTCGTTGATGACCTTCGTGCCTTGGCCGATCCACTGGCGCCAGGTTTCCGCCGAGATGTTCTCGAAGATCCACTCGCCGAGCGGGCCGCGGAGCGGGGGGGACGGCAGCTTGGTGCCCGGGCGGCCCGTGCGGCGGCAGACGAAGGCGCCCGACTCGCGGAGGCGGTCGGCGGTCTCCTTCTCCTCCGCGAGCACCGGCGCGTGGCGGCCGATTCCCTCGAGCAGCTTCGCGATCGCCTGCTGCGGCAGGCGGTCGCCCTTCGCGGCCGCGATCGTGTAGCCCTTCTCGAGCACGGCGACCGCCTTGTCTTCCCAGCCCGCCTTGATCATCGCGTCGCCGCACAGCTGGTAGGCCTTGCTCATCTCGGCGTTCGCGGCGATGCACTTCTCGAGGCTCTGCGCTGCCTCTGCGAAGCGGCCAGCCTGCAGGTAGGCGTTGCCGAGGCTGAAGTGCGCCATCTCGTTGGTCGGGTCGGCGGCGGCCATCTTCTCGAACTGGGCGATGCGGTCTGCGTTCATCTTGGCTCCTTCGGGGGCGGTCATGGTAGGCGCTGCCGCCCGCTGCGTCAGGCGCAGCGGTGTTCCTCAGGCATAGCCCAGCCGCTCGAGGTCGTCTTCATCGAGGCCGAAATGGTGCCCGAGCTCGTGCAGGATCGTGATGCGGATCTCCTCGCGGATCCGCTCTTCGCCGCCGTAGGGGCCGTGCTCGTCCTCGCCCTCGTCCCAGCCGCCTGCCATGTCGACGACGCCCTCGCGGAAGATGTGCACGACATCCGAGGTGTCGGGCCGCTCGACCGACCGCTCCGTCAGCGGCACGCCCGTGTGGAGGCCGCAGAGGATGTCGTCTGCGTCCTCGATGCCGAGTTCGTCGAGGATCGCCTGCGATGGCCTGTCTTCAAGGACAAGCGGGCACTCCTCGATGAGCTTGTGGATTCCCTCCGGGAGCGCAGCGAGCACCTCCTCGAAGAGTTCGTCGAATCGTTCGCGTTCGCGGCGGCGCATGGCTATGCCTTCTACACCTTCGCGGGTTCCTTCACCGCGCCGACGAGCTCCGACACAGACCGGCAGCCCTGGCGGTCGACCCACTTCGCGAGGCCGTCGGCGACGCGCAGCGGCGCGCGCGGGTCGATGAAGAGCGCCGTGCCCATCGCGACGGCGCTCGCACCCGCGAGGATGAACTCCGCCGCGTCGCGCCAGTTCGAGACGCCGCCGAGGCCGATCACGGGCACCTTCGCCTCGCGCGCAACCGAGCGGTAGACATCGTTCACCATGCGGACGACGATCGGGTGGATGCCCGGGCCCGACAGGCCGCCGCGGCCGCGCGAGAGCCTCGGCGCGCGCGTCTCGACATCGATCGCCATCGCGGCGAAGGTGTTCGCGACGACGAGCGCCTGCGCGCCACCGTCGATCGCGGCGGTGGCCATCGCGACGATGTCGCCGACATTCGGCGAGAGCTTGACGAAGAGCGGCTTTGCGCGGACCGCGGGCTTCACCTCGCGCAACAGCGCGCGCAGCGCGTCGGGGTGCTCGCCGAACTGGAGGCCGTCGGATGTGTTCGGGCACGAGACATTGAGCTCGACCGCGGCGATCTCGGCCGCCGTGTCGAACGCACTCGCGACCGCGAGGTACTCGGCGACCGAATGCCCCGCGACCGAGCCGAACAGCTTGCACGGCAACCCGCGCGCGTCGGGCAGCTTCTCGCGCATGAAGCGGTCGACGCCGACATTCGCGAGGCCGATCGCGTTCAGCATGCCCGCGGGGCTGTCGATGATGCGCCACGGCGCGTTGCCTTCGCGCGACTCGGCGGTGATCGACTTCGTGGTGATCGCGCCGAGCCGCTCGAGCGGCAGCGCATCGGCGATCTCGCGCACATAGCCGCAGGTGCCCGCGGCAAGCACCACGGGGTTTGCCAGGCGCACGCCTGCGAGCGAGACGGAGAGGTCGGCCATCGGGGCAGGATGGTACAGGGCATGCCGCGCGCAGCGGGACCGAAAGGAACAGGCCGCCCCTCGCGGGGCGGCCTGTGGGATGGTTCCATGCGCTTCAGGCGCTGCTTACGGGCAGGCGCCCCATGCGTTCAGGACGAGCGCGAGGTCGGAGCTTCCGACAACGCCGTCGCCGTCGAGGTCGCCCTTCGGCGAACCCCACGCGTTGAGGAGCGCGGAGAGATCGGCGCTTCCGACCATGCCGTCGCCGTCGAGGTCGGCGGGGCAGCTCGACTCCACGCAGGTGCCCACGACGATCGAGAAGTCATCGACGCCCGCCTCGGTGACCGAGTTGTTGCCGATGTCGCTGATGACGAAGCGCACGCGCACGCCGTCGGTCAGCCCGATGAAGTCGGCGAGGTCGAATGTCTTCGTGGTCCACGCCGTGGTCACGGTGCGAACCTCCTCGACGAGCGTCCACGCGCCGCCGTTCGAGGCCTCGACGCGCAGGTAGTCGGCCTGGGCGGTGTTGCCGTTGAGGGCGTCGTCGCAGAAGTACCAGAGGGCGACCGTCATGGTCGCGCTCGAGGCGCCCGCGAGGTCGTAGCTCGGCGAGACGAGGGTCGTGGTGCCCGCGTCGACATCCTGCGAGCCCGCGCTGCCGCCGGGGGTTCCGAGGCCCGTGAGGAACGCACGCACGCCGGGGGCGGGCGTCGCGTCCGTCTGCGGCGAGGCGAAGTTGCCGCTGAGCGTCGTCGGGTTCGGCGCGCCGACCGCCCACCCGCCCGCGGTGAGGTTCGCGCTGTTCTCGATGGACCAGCCCGTGGTCGCGCCTTCGAACTCCTGGTCCTCGACGCCTTCCGCGGTGGAGAGCACCTGCAGCCCGAAGGTTTCCGCGGGCGCCGCGGGCGGGTCGACATTGACGCCGCCGTTCGAGAGCTGCGCGGCGATGTAGTAGCGCACGGCGTCGTCGCACGAGAAGGCGGGGAACTGGGCCGTGAAGGTCGTCGCGGAGGTCTGCGACATCGGGAACGCGGCGAAGTTGGCCCCGCCGTCGGTCGAGACATGGAGCTTCGCGGAACCCGCCACGATCGATCCACCGCCGGTGATCGCGGTCGACACTTCCATGGTGGTCGTCGCGCCCGGCTCGACGGTCTGGAGGCGGCCGTTCGGGTAGCCGAAGGTGATGAAGATCGGCGGCTGGTTCATGAAGACCTCGATGCCGCCGCAGCGGCCGACGACGAGGTCGAGCCAGCCGTCTCCGTTGATGTCGATCGGCGCGATGTCGTAGACCGACGAGAGGTTCGCGATCGGAAGCACCGTGCCCTGCTCGTCGAGCAGGTTGGGGCCGACCACGCCCGTGTTGAAGTAGATCTTGGTGCGGCGGCCCGAGCTTGGGCAGAACGGGCCGAGGTCTGCGTCGACATCGCAGATGATCGCGTCGAGGCGACCGTCGTTGTTGAGGTCGACGAGGCGGGCGGTGTTGCCGAACTCGCCGACGCTGTCCGCGATCGAGAAGGTGGTGAAGTCGGCGAAGCCGTCTGGGCCGTTGCCGTTGTTGATGACGACGCGGTCCTGCCCGTCGTCGACGACGAGGATGTCCATGCGGCCGTCGCCGTTCAGGTCGCCGACATCCATGTTGTAGGGCGCGCCGCCGTAGGCCTGGTCGGGCCCGAGGAAGCTGTTGCCGAGGCCGTCGGGACGCGAGTAGATCGTCGCGACATTCTGGCCGCCGCCGAGCGTGTTCACGCGGACGATGTCGAGCTTGCCGTCGCCGTTCATGTCCGCCGCGGCCGCCGCGTTGCCGAACGCGGAGTCGAGCTGCGCGGCGGTCATGCGCGTGTTCAGCGTGTCGACGAAGACGCCCGGGTTCGCTGCGCCGAGGTTGTAGAGGAGCTTGTTGTTGTAGTCGAGGCTCGCGGGCTCGCCCGGGCTCTGCTGGCACTCGTTCGGGTCGTTCGTGTCGCCGTCCATGTTGAGATCGATGCAGATGGTTCCGCTCGTCTCGGGCGTGTCGTAGTCGGTGTAGAAGAGGTCGACGAAGCCGTCGCCGTTGAAGTCGCCGATCGCGAGGCCGCAGAAGCGGGGGTTCGCGGCCGCGCCCGAGAGCGCGGTCATCGTCGGAAAGCGGCTGTCCTCGAAGCGGAAGCCGAGCCAGTTGCCGTTCGCGTCGTCGCCGAGGTTGCGGTAGATGCGCGGCTGGCCGAGCATCGGCGAGACATGGTCGCTCATCGTCGTCGCGGTCACGAGGTCGAGCCAGCCGTCGTTGTCGACATCGACCGCGATGATGTCGCGGTCGTTGGTCGGGTCGAGGAGGCCGAGCGAGCCCGCCACATCGGCTGCGGAGCCGAGCTGCTGCGTGCGGTCGACGAGGACGCCCCCTTCGTTCATGAAGAGGATGTTCGAGAAGCCGCCCTGGATGGAGCCCGGGAACTTGCGGGCGCAGACGAGGTCCTGGTCGCCGTCGTTGTCGAAGTCGCCGATGCCGAAGTCCTTCTCGAGGTTGTCGTTCACGAGGAGGACCGGGTCGGCCACGATGCGCGTGCCCGTCTGGTTCGCGTAGTTGACCCACTGGGCGTTCGCGCCCGTTGCGAGGGCCGCTGCTGCGAGCGCTGCGGCGGTGGTCAGGATGAGTTGCGTGTTGGGGCGCATCATGTGGTGTGTCTCGAGAGGGATCTGAGGAGAGACTCGTCGGAGGAGAGAGCTTGGAGGAAGAGCGTTGCGGCGTGCGGCGGGGTTCAGCAGGGGCCCCACGCGCTGAGGAGCGCCGCGAGGTCGGCTGCGTTCACGACGCCGTCGCCGGTGAGGTCGCCCGTGGAGGAGCCCCACGCGCCGAGGAGCGACGCGAGGTCTGCGGCGTTCACGGTGCCGTCGCCCGTGAGGTCGCCGAGGCAGGCGCCGCAGTCGTCGGGCACGCCGTCGCGGTTCGTGTCGGGCGCGCCGAGGAACACCGCCACGAGGTCGTTCACGCCGTCGCCGTCGCAGTCGCCCGGCTCCGCGCCGCCGTCGCGCATGAACGCGGCCACGAAGGCCTCGGCGTCGGCCGTGTTCACGGCGCCGTTCTGGTCGATGTCACCGATCGCGCAGTGGTCGTCCGGCGTCACCGTTCCCGCTGTGCGGCATTCCGCGAGCACCTCGAGGTCGAAGATGTCGACGAAGCCGTCGCCCGTGAAGTCGAACTCGACGCGGCCGAGCGAGTCGAGGAATGCCACGAGCTGCGCCTTCTGCGACGGAGGCAGCGCCTCGAAGGCGGCCGCGGATGCGGCGCCCTCGCCGAACGGGCCGTGCCCGAGGATGGCCGCGGTCACGCGCGACTCGAAGCTGCCGCCCGCCGCGCTGCCGTCATGGAGCATCGGGTCGCGGGTGCGGAGGTTCCAGAGGGTCGGCGTGCGCATCTCGAGCTCGTTCGCGTCGCCTTCCTGCACGCCGTCGCCGAGGAGCCCCATGTCGTGGAGCAGGAAGTCGGAGTAGGGGCGGATGGTCTTGCCGCGGATCGCGGACTCGAAGCCCTTGAAGCTCGAGGTGGTCCATTGGGGGACATGGCACTTCGCGCACCCGACGGCGACGAAGACGGCCTCGCCGCTCATGCCGGAGCGCGGCGTCTGCGGCGGTTCGGCGAGGTAGCGCTGGAAGTGGGTCACGCGCTCGATGAAGGTGAAGCCGCTCTCGTCGGCGTGGTCCTCGGGGTCTGCGACGGTGTCGCACGAGTCGAGCAGGTCCATGTCGCCGTTCGGGGCGTTCTCCGTCGGAATCAGCGCGTTGGTGACGCCGAGCTCGTTGCGCGTCGCGTCGCCTGAGAAGCTGAGCACCGTGGCGACCTGCGCCTTCCAGCCGAAGCGGCCTGCGCGGAGCGGGCTCTTGGGGCTCGCCTCGAGCGGGAGCACCCAGTGCACGCGGCCCGAGACGCCGTCGCCGTCGAGGTCGTCGGGGTCCGCGTTGGCGGCGATCGCCTCGTCGGGGATCGCCTCGATGAGTCCGAACGCCATCGAGGAGTTCGTGACGCGCTGGATGACGACGGTCGCCTCCGCGGGCACGAACTCGCGGCAGGAGTCGTTCACGGCGAGCGACTGAAGCAGCGAGCCGCCGAGCTCGGTGAGCGGGTAGAACTCGCCCTTGTCGTCCATGCCGAAGTGCGTGACCTTGATCGAGCCCCATCCACCGACGGGGTTCGAGTGGCACGACTGGCAGTTCGACTTGTTCATGATCGGGCCGAGGCCCATCGGCATCGAGAACGGCGTGACATAGTCGATGCGTCCCTGCCAGAAACGATCGAGTTCGGTCGCGGTGAGGCCGTTGAGCGGGTCGCCCGCCTTCGGCTGGAGCACGATGCCGTCGCCCGCGAGGCCGCTCGCGGTCGTCAGCGCTGCAAGCAGCGCCGCAGCGACGCCGTGGCGTGCGCGGGCGCGGAGGGTGCGGGACGAATTCGCGTGCGGGTCGCGCTGCGGTGCGCTGTGCATGTCCATCAGACGGTTCCTCGGGGCCAGTGCCGCGCGCGCGCGGTGCTGCGGTGTACGCAAGTTTCGGGGACCTGATGCAGACTGGTCGGGCGTTTCGACGCACGCGGGCAACTTCCTTGCGCGCGCCGAGCCGCGTCCTGCGCGCCCCCGCAAGGCGGGAACCGACGGACCTTTCCAAGTTATACGCCGAGCGCTCAGATGGAAGGGGGAGGGGCGGGGTATTTGGAAGTTCTGTCATTTCCTGAGCAACCGCACAAGAGCCGCGTCTCGAAACCTGCATGCCCGGGGACGCGCCCGCGACCAAGCGCGTGCCTGAGCAGGGCGCCGTCGGCCGGATCGGGCGAGAACCTCGCCGTCCGCTCCGATCGCGGACGGAAGTGGGTCGATAGATTGGCACCGTGATGCGCGACCTTCGGCCGACCCTTCTCACGACCTGCGCGGCCTTGCTGGCCGCGGTCGCAGCGGTCGGCCCGGCTTCCGCGCAGGACGCGGGCCGCGCCAACCAGAAGCGGACGGCGGGGGACGCGCGCCCCGACCCGCGCCTCGACACGGCGGTGCGCGTCCTCGCCCGCGGCGGCTTTCGCGAGTCGGAAGAGATGGCGCGGGTCGTCCTCGAGGGCGATGCTGCGAACGACCGCGCTGCCGCCGTCCTCGGCATCGCGCTCTCGAAGCAGAAGCGCTACACCGACGCGCGGGCCTGGCTCGAGCGTGCGCGCGACTCGACGCAGGCGTTTCCAGAGCAGCGCCACGCCGCGCACTTCCTCGGCTGGTGCTGCTACCACCTCGGCGACCTTGCGGCCGCGCGCGCCGCGTTCGAGCTGCACCTGAAGGCCGTGCCCGACGAGCCAGACAGCACCTTCGGGCTCGGGCTCGTGGCGCTCGACGAGGACAGGCTCGACGACGCGGAGCGGCTCCTCAAGGCCGCGCTCGGGCGCTTCCGCACGCTTGGCGCGGCGGGCAAGCCCCGTGGCGCGGATGAGGCGAAGGCGCTCACGCGGCTCGGCGATGTGGCGCTCCGCCGCGACGACCCCGCGGCCGCGAAGCGGTTCCTCGAGGAGGCCGTCGCGGCGAGCCCCGTCCAGCACGAGACCTGGTCGAAGATGGCGCGCGTCTGCGATCGCCTCGGCGAGCATGCTGCGGCCGACGCCGCGCGCGCGAACGCGGAGCGCATCCTCGAGGCGCTCGGCCGACGCGAGCGGAAGGACGGCGACGCGCCCTCCACGGAGGCGGCGCCGCCCTCGAGCGAACCGAAGACGGAACCGAGCCCATGAACGCACTCGCAGCGCTGATCCTGACGCACGCCCTTGCGGGGCAGGCGAGTCCTCCGTCGACGGAGCCGTCGGGGCCGCGCTTCAGCGATGTGACCGCGTCGTCGGGCATCGACTTCACGCCGACTTCAGGCGTGCACCCGCGCGCGCAGATCCTCGAGGTGAAGGGCGGCGGGCTCGGGCTCATCGATTTCGACGGGGACGGCGATCTCGACCTCTTCGTGCCGAACGGCGCGACGCTGGCCGACCCCGAGCGCGGCCCCGGCGCGCGGCTCTTCCGAAACGACGGCGGGCTGCGCTTCACCGATGTGACCGACGCGAGCGGCATCCGCCACACGCGCTGGAGCTTCGGCGTCGCAGTCGGCGATGTCGATGGCGACGGCTTCGACGACCTCTTCATCGCGTGCTTCGGGCCCGATGTCCTTCTCCGCAACAAGGGGGACGGCACCTTCGAGGATGTCTCGGCGCGCGCGGGCGTGGCGAGCGAGGGCGACAGGGGCTGGAGCACGAGCGCCGCGTTCGCAGACCTCGACCAGGACGGCGACCTCGATCTCTTCGTGTGCCGCTACCTCGAGTTCGACCCCGCGCGGCCGCTGCCGCCCGCGAGCTTCAAGGGAATGGCCGTGATCGCGGGCCCGAAGGGCTACCCGCCCGCGGCGGACCTCGCCTACGAGAACCTCGGCGACGGCCGCTTCGCGGAGCGCTCGCGCGAGTGGGGGTTCGCGGCCGCACGCGCCGCCTTCGCGCTCAACCTCGCGGTCGTCGACTTCAACGGCGACGGCCTCCTCGATGTCTATGTCGGCAACGACTCGCAGGCGAGCAATCTCTTCGTGGCCGCGCGCGGCGAGGACGGCGCCGTGCGCTTCACCGACCAAGGCCTCCGCTCGGGGATCGGCGTGAACGGCGAGGGCCTCGAGCAGGCGACGATGGGCGTGGCCGTCGCGGATGTCGACGGAAACGGCCGCCCTGATCTCTTCAGCACGAACTTCTCGAGCGACACCAACACGCTCCACCTCAACCTCGACGGGCGCAACTTCGACGACCGCACCAACCAGTTCGGCCTCGGCGCGCCGAGCCGCACCATGGTCGGGTGGGCTGCGGGTTTCGCGGACTTCGACCACGACGCGGACGAGGATCTCCTCGTGGTGAACGGCCATGTCTACCCGCAGGCGACGCGGCAGGCGATGGACTCGGACTACGCGCAGCCGCCGCAGCTTTTCGTGCGCGACGGTCGCCGCTTCACCGTCGCTGCGTCCGCGGGAGCGTGGACGCCCGCACCCGAGGTCGGGCGCACGGCGGTCTTCGCAGACCTCGATCTCGACGGCGACATCGACATCGTCTCGGCTGGGCTCGACGCCCCGATCCGCGTGCTGCGCAACGACCACGACCGCGCGGACGACTGGATCGTGGTCGTGCCGCGCGACTCTCGCGCGCGCGGCGCGGCGCGCGACATCGCGGGAACCGTGGTCGAGCTTCGCGCGCGCGACGGCGGCGCCGTGCAGCGACGCTGGATCACGGGCGGCGGGCCGTTCCAGTCGACGGCGACGCGCGAGGCGCACTTCGGCGTGCCGCCCGGCGTGGGCGCGGTCGACATCGTGGTGCGCTTCCTCGACGGCGCGGAGGTCCGCGTCGACGACGCGCCGCGCGGCCGTCGCGTGGTGGTCGACCGAATGCGCGCGGAGTGACCGCGCCGGAGTCGACGGCTGGCATCATCCGTTCCTTGGACTTCGTCCAAGGGCACCCGTGCGTCCAGCAGCACCAAAGGGAGCGGCCGCAGCCGCGACCGCTCAAACCACGAGTGCCCGCAGACGCGAGTCTGCGGAACCGTTCGCGTCGGAGTCGACGGC
>CAYMSD010000021.1:0-39243 GCA_964393015.1 uncultured Klebsiella sp. | reverse complement strand
TGGACGCCCGTGAGGCGGTGGTCGAGGCCCGCGTGCGCGTAGCCGAGCCGCAGATGGTCGAGGCCGAGCAGGTGGAGCACCGTGGCCTGGAAGTCGCGCACGCGCACGGGGTCGCGCGCGATGCGGTAGCCGAGTTCGTCCGTCTCGCCGTAGACCGTGCCGCCGCGAACGCCGCCGCCCGCCATCCACATCGTGAATGCGTGCGGGTGATGGTCGCGCCCGAGGAAGTCCTTCTTTCCGTCGCGGAACTCCGCCACAGGCGTGCGGCCGAACTCGCCGCCCCAGATGACGAGCGTCTCGTCGAGGAGCCCGCGGCGGCGGAGGTCGCGCACGAGCGCGGCCACGGGCTGGTCCATCTCCCTGCACTTCTTCGGAAGCTGCGTGAGGAGGTCGTCGTGCGGACTGGTGCCGTGTCCGTCCCAGCCCCAGTCGTAGAGCTGCACGAAGCGCACGCCGCGCTCGACGAGCCGCCGCGCGAGAAGGCACGAGTTCGCGAGGCTTGGCTTCCCTGGCTCCGCCCCGTACTCCTCGAGCGACTCCTTGCTCTCGAGCGAGAGGTCCATCGCCTCGGGCACCGCCATCTGCATGCGGTACGCCAGCTCGTACTGCGCGATGCGCGCCTCCGTCTCGCGGTCGCCGTGCTCCGCCAGCCGCGCGCGCCCGATCGACGCGATCGCCTCGATGGTGGCGCGCCGCGTCTCGCGCAGCATGCCCTCGGGGTCGTTCACATAGAGAACGGGCGCGCCGCTCGCCCGGCACTGGACGCCCTGATAGACGCCGGGGAGGAAACCGCTGCCCCACACGCTCTTTCCCGCGTCGGGCGTCTTGTCGCCCGAGACGAGGACGACGAATGCGGGCAGGTCGCGCGACTGGCTGCCGAGCCCATAGCCGACCCACGAACCGAGGCTCGCTGCGCCGAAGCGCGCCTCGCCCGTGTGCAGCAGAAGCTGCGCGGGCGCGTGGTTGAACTGATCGGTCGTGAGCGTCTTGACGAGGCAGACCTCGTCCTCGATCGAGCGGAAGTGCGGCAGGAGATCGCTCGTCCAGAAGCCCGCGCGGCCCGCCTGGCGGAACCTGTGCTGCGGCGCGAGCAGCGTGGGATGGCCCTTGATGAACGCGAACTTCTCGCCCTTGAGGTACTCGTCGGGGCACGGCGTGCCGTCGAACTTCGCGAGCTCGGGCTTGTAGTCGAGGAGCTCAAGCTGGCTCGGCGAACCCGCGAGGTGGATGTAGATCACGCTCTTTGCGCGCGCGGGGAAGTGCGGCGCGCGCGGCGCGAGCGGATCCGCGTGCGGCGCGCCCCCGCCGCCCGCGGCGGCGGCGCCCGCCTCGCGCGCGAGGAGCTCGGACAGCGCGATTCCGCCGAGGCTGAACGCGGCCGCGCCGCCCGCGATGTTCCCGAGGAATGCGCGGCGCGTCTCTCGGGCGATGTTGTTCAGGGCGTCGCTCGGCTGCATGCGTTGGTCACGATCGCGTGAGGAAGTCGTCGAGGTTGAGGATCACATTCGCGGCCGCGACGAGCGCGGCGTCGCGCGCGAGGTCGGCGGAACCTTCCGCGGCGCGGCCCGCGAGCGTGCGCGCGAGTTCGTCGCGCCCCGCGTATCGCGCGCGCTCCGACGCGACGAGCGCGGCGAGCCGCTCGACCTCGTCCGCGTGCGCGTTGCGGCCAAGCGCCCGCTCGAGCATGGCGCGCACGGCGACCGCGTCGTCGGCGTGCGCGCGCGCCCGCACGGCGAGCGCCTGCGCCGCCTCGAGATAGACGGGGTCGTTCAGCATCACGAGCGCCGCAAGCGGCGTGTTCGTGCGCGTGCGCCGCACGGTGCAGGTCTCGCGGCTCGTCGCGTCGAAGGCGATGAACGAGGGATACGGCGAGCTTCGCCTGAGGAAGGTGTAGATCGCGCGGCGATAGCGGTCCTCGCCTTCGCTCGTCTTCCAGTCGTCGCCCGAATAGACGACCTGCCACACGCCCTCGGGCTGCGGCGGCATCACGGGCGGTCCGCCGATCCTGCGCGAAAGGAGCCCGCTCGCGGCAAGCGCCGTGTCGCGGATCTGCTCCGCCTCGAGGCGGAGCCGCGGCGCGCGCGACCAGAGGCGGTTGTCGGGGTCGCGGGCAAGCGCCTCGGCCGACGCGATGGAAGACTGCCGGTAGGTCGCGCTCGTGACGATCTCGCGGAGAAGCGCCTTCATCGAGAAGCCGCGCTCGACGAGCACGCCGGCGAGGTGGTCGAGCAGCGCCTGGTCGCTCGCCCCCGATCCCATCACGCCGAAATCCTCGCTCGACTCGACGATGCCGCGGCCGAAGAGCGTCTCCCACGCGCGGTTCGCGGCCACGCGCGCGAAGAGCGGGTTCGTGGCGCTTGCGACCCAGCGCGCCATCGCGAGACGGTCGTCCGGCTGCGCGCCGTCGACGCCGCCGAGCACGGCGGGCACGCCCGGCTCGACCTCCTCCTCGGGGCTTCCGAGCGAGCCGCGCGCGAGGACATGCGTCTTCCGCCGCGCATCGCCCGCAAGTTCGCGCAGGACGGGCGCGCTCGTCTTCACGCCCGCGCGCTCGACCTCGAGCCGCGGGTGGTCGTCGTCGCGGTCCGCGTCCTCCGTCTGGTTGAGATACGCGAGGAAGCGGAAGTACTCGCGGTGCGTGAACGGATCGTACGGATGCCCATGGCACTGCACGCACTGGAAGGTGACGCCGAGGAACGACTGCCAGGTCGTCGACACGCGGTCGAAGACGGCCGCCATGCGGAACTCCTCGTTGTCGGTGCCGCCCTCGGTGTTCGTCAGCGTGTTGCGGTGGAACGCCGTCGCGAGGCGGTCGGCGTCGGTCGCGCCGTCCAGCATGTCGCCCGCGAGCATGCGCACCGCGAACTGGTCGTACGGCATGTCCGCGTTCAGCGCGTCGATCACCCAGTCGCGCCACGCCCAGATGTCGCGGCGGCTGTCCTTCTCGTAGCCCTGCGTGTCGGCGTAGCGGCCGAGATCGAGCCAGATGCGGGCGAAGCGCTCGCCGTAGGCGGGGCTTGAAAGAAGCGCGTCGACGAATCGCTCGTAGGCGTCGGGCCGCGTGTCGGCGAGAAACTCCTCGCGCAGCGCATCGTCGGGCGGCAGGCCCGTGAGGTCGAGCGCGACGCGCCGCGCGAGCGTGGCGCGGTCGGCCTCTGCCGACGGCGCGAGGCCTGCGTCGGCCAGGCGCGCGCGCACGAATCGGTCGAGCGGGCGCGCGCCCCAACGCCCATCGACCGCGTCGGCCGCGGGGGCGGGCACGGCGGGCTCGCCGCGCGGCGCAAACGCCCAGTGCGTCCCCCACTCGGCGCCCTCTGCGATCCATCGCCTGACCACGGCGACCTCGGCCTCGGAAAGCGGCGCAGCCTCTGGCGGCATGCGCTCGTCTGGGTCGTGTGCCACGATGCGGCGGAAGAGCTCGCTTGCGTCGGGGTCGCCTGCGACGACCGCCGTCTCTCCGCTCCTGAGCGGCGCCTTGATGCGCGACTCGTCCGCGAGGTTCAGCCCCGCGAGCTCGCGCACGCCGCCGTGGCAGCGGAAGCACTGCGACGCGAGGATCGGCAGCACATCCTTCGCGAAGTCGACGGGGCGCTCGTCTGCGCCGCGCACCGCCGTGGGCGGGCCGTGGGGCGCGCCCTGCGATGCGCGCATCCCCGCGCCCGCAAGCAGCGCAAGGGTCGTGGCGCCGAGCATGGCCGCGGCGGATCGCATCGGTCGCAGGATACGGCCGCGCCTCCTCGGATTGAAGCCTGATCGGCGCAGCGAGAAAGAAACGACCCCGCTTTCGCGGGGTCGGGGTGAATCGGAAGGAGACGCTGGCGGTCAGTTCATCACGACGATCGCATCGAGCGCGGCATCGGTGCGGGCCTTGAGGTCCGCGAGATGCGCGCGCGAGTACGCGTCGATGTTGCCGTTCGTCGCCTTGGCGAGGACGGCGTCGAGCTTCGACTGAAGATCGCGCAGCTCGGCCGCGGAGAGCTGGCGCGCCACGCGGGGCAGGCCCGCCCTGCCGGTCGCGATCGCGATGAGGCGATCGGTGTAGTCGGCCTGCAGGTTGCGGCGGAACGCGGTGATCATCGGCTTGCGCACCGAGGAGGAGCCGAGGCTGCCCGTGCCGATCTCCTTGTAGATCTCGGTCGAGAGAGCCTTCATCAGCTCGGGAAGCGTGAGCGCGTCCTGGTCGGCGGCCACGCGCTTCTCGTTGTCGAAGACGCGCCCGAGCGTCGTCGGGTTGAGAAGCATCGTGAGCGCCATCGACTGCGTGGCCGCGATCTGGTCGTTGATCGGCCAGGTGCTCTCGGTCATGAAGCCGCGCGGATTGTCCATCCACTTCTCGACGGTCATCTTGTTGACGAGCTCGGGCGTGAGCCCGTACGCCTCGTCGCGGAAGGCCGTCTCGATCACGAACTGGAGCGCCGCGCGCTGCCGCTCGACCTCGACGGGCACCAGCGGATCACCCGTGTTCGGGTCGCCCTTCTTGGCGCGGCTCACATAGGTGCCGCCGACCCACGGGGCCATCATGTCGATGGTGCGGCGCTGCTTCGACAGGGTCTTGACATAGCCCCTGCGCGCGCGCTCCCAGCTGTCGCCGTCCTTCACATACTTCTCGAGGATCGCGGCGCGCAGCATGGCCACGAGCTTGATCTCCGCCTTCGCGAAGTCGAGCGGATCCTTGGAGAAGTCGTAGCGGCGCGCGAGCGGGTCGGGTCCGCCCGTGTCCTCGTCGGTGAGGTAGGCGTGGCCGGGCTCGCCGCTGCGCGCGGCGACCTTCGCGGGGTCGTCGAAGGTGTAGCCGTACTCGATCGCCCACATGTCGTACGGGCCGATGCCGACCATCGTGTAGTCGCCCTGGATGTTCTCCTCGTCGACATTGAAGTTGGTCGACATGTAGTCCATCACGGACGCGGCGAGCGGCTTGCCCTTCACCTTCTCCGAGTTGATCTCGTCGAGGGTGTAGAGCGCGGAGGCCTTGAAGTTGTGACGGAGGCCGAGCGTGTGGCCGACCTCGTGCGCCACGAGGTGCGCGAGCTGCGGGCCCGCGAACGACTCGGGCACGCCGTCGAGCGTCTCGACCTTGGGCGACTTCGGCGCGTTCGGATCCTTGGGCGCCTCCTGCTCGAAGAGGTCGAGGATCTCGAAGGCCATGCTCGCGACGGCCATGTCCGCGGCAAGGCCGCGCGCCGCGAAGCACATGGCGCCGCAGCGGGTGTGGTCATGGCCCGCATGCTCGCCCGACACGGCGCGGTACCACTCGGCGACGGCGCGGAGCTCGGGGCTCGCCGCGATCGACGGGTCCTTGCGGCTGTCGGCGGGGTCGGGGTCGCCCTGCGCGGCGCGCGCGGCGCGCTCGGCGAGCGCGGCGGCGCGCTCACCGCTCGGAAGGAGCTGGATGCGCGGATCCCACTCGGGGTGCGCCTCGAGCCACACGAGGGTCTCGGGAGTCAGGCTCTGCGCGATCTCGGTCGGACGGTCGTCGTACCAGCTGTAGAACGCGCGGATCCAGCCGTCGGTGAGGACGATGTCCGCGTCGAGGATCTGGCCCGTCACGGGGTGCGCGCGGCTCGGGCCGATGGCGGTGGCCACATCGTTGTTCAGCCAGCGCACGAAGTTGTAGCGCACATCCTCGGGGTCCTTCTCCATGTGCGCGCCGGTCACCTCGTCCTGCTGGTAGACCTCGATGGCGTTGTCGATGCCGATCTTGCGGAACGCCTCGTTCCACTGCAGCACGCCCTCGCGGACATAGCGGCGGTAGCGCACGGGAACCGTGTACTCGACATAGAAGATGATCGGTTCCTTCGGCGGCGAAAGCGACAGCTTCGGGTCGCGCTTCTCGAGGTTCCAGCGGTTGATGTAGCGCGTGGCGTTCGTCTCGGTGCCGTAGAGGCCGAGGTCGCGGTAGCCGGTGAGGAAGTAGCCGACGCGGTCGTCGGCGACGCGCGGCTTGTAGCCCGTGTTCTCGGGAAGGACCGAGATCGAGTAGTGCACCATCTTGAACTTGCCGCCGCCATCGGGCGCCTCGATGGCGATCTCGAGGTTCTGCGGGAAGCTCTTGGCCTTCGCGACCTTGGCGAGGCGGCCGTTCAGCTGCATGCCCACCAGCTGCTGCGACTGGCCGACGAGCATGGCGTCGAGGTCGATCACGGGCTGCCCGTTCGGGCCGGTGGCCACGACGGGAACCTCGAGGAGGACGCGGTCGGTGAAGATGCGGCGGACGGAGTCCTTCGACGCCTGCTCGCCCGTCGAGCGGACCTCGAGCTGCGGCTCGACGAGGGCGAGACGGTTGCCGTACTGGCGCCAGAAGACATACTTGTCGGGGCCCTGCAGCCCCGCGAAGATCTCGCCGCCCGACGGCGTGGCCGCGATCAGGAAGCGCATCTTCTCCCACCCGCGCGGGAGCTCGGCGAGCATCTGCTCGTCCTTGCGGTTGACGAAGAGGTTGAAGAGCGAGTTGCCGTCGGCGCTCGAGACGACCTTCTCGAAGTTCTTCGAGACATCCGCGAAGGGCGGGAGTTCCTGCTGGGCGACCGTGACGGCGGTCACGAGCGATGGAAGGAGCGCAACACAGGTTCGGAAGAGGGATGCCATCGTCGATTGGACTCCGTTGGTGTCGGCCCGCACCCGTGCGGGCGTGAAGACGCACTGTACGCGAGACGCGGCGCCGGGAAGCGCCGCCGAGGCGCCCCGCGGGCGGTTTCGTACCGATCCGCAGGCGCGCGGTTCACGACAGACGACGACGGGCGGCCCGCGAAGGCCGCCCGTCGTTCGAATGCAGAAAGACAAGTCTCGGAGCGAGGCGAATGCTCAGCAGTCGCCCCACGAGCCGAGCAGGATCGCGAGATCCGACGCGTCGGTGTTGCCGCTGTCGTCGATGTCGGCGCCGGGCGTGTCCCACGCGCCGAGGAGCGTGGCGAGGTCGGATGCGTCGACCGAGCCGCTGCCGTCGAGGTCCGCGGGGCAGCTCGAGCCGCCGCCGCCCGCGACCACGAAGAACTGGTCGCCGGGGATGTCGGCGAAGCTCACCGTGCGCGGCTCGCCGAGGTTGCCGCCGCCGCCGATCGGCCCGAGGACCTGGTTCGACAGGAAGTCGTGGCCCTGGCCGTTGATGAAGGCGCTCACCTTGATGTCGCCGCCCTTGTAGCCCGCGATCGCGGAGAGCGGGATCTGGAGCTCGACGCCCGTGAAGACGCCCGCGCCGCTTCCGATGTCGGTTCCACCGACGACGCCCGCGATGTTCGAGTTGTCGAGACCGAAGCCGAAGCCGCTCTTGAAGACCGTGGCGCCCGCGAAGCCCGCGCCGCCGGAGCCCTGGTAGCCGCCCGTGCCGTTGCCTTCCGTCGGCAGCGTGGCGTAGTTGAAGTACGCCGCGAAGTCCGGGCCGCCGCAGGTGAGGCTGACCCAGAGGTCCGCCTCGAAGCCCTCGTCGAAGCGCAGGCCCTCGACGGTCTTCGGCGTCGAAAGATCGTCGCCCATGCGGTTCAGGCCGTTGAAGTCGACGTCGATGTTGTCGCCACGGAGCTGGTTCTGCCCGCCAGGGACCGCGTCGATGAAGACCTCGAGCTTGTTGTAGTTCGACTCGAGGTTGCCCGCGAGGAGCAGGAAGAGGAAGCCGCCCTCGACGCGCGCGTACGCGGCGTTGAGCTCGCTTCCGTTGGCGAAGTCGATGGTGCCGAGGCTCGAGTCGCCGAACCCCGTCTGCGTGTTCTGGACGACGACGGGCTTGCCGTAGGCGGGGTCCGCCACGCCGTCGAGCGTGACCTGGGCGTGCGAGGCGCCCGCGATGGCGAGGGCGGCGGCGATCATGATCGGGTTGCGCATCTTTCGAAACTCCTGGGTGTCGTGCATGTGGTCGAGGTGGAAGTCGATTCGGCAGACGAAGTTGAGACCGAAGACCGCGCGAATCTAGCCGAGTCGGCGTTGATTCCGAAGCGCTTTTCGCGGGGTCTGCGCCGAGTTCGGCCTGATGCCGCGCGATGGGCTTGGTTACAGGGCGTTTGCGGCGGCACGCAGCGTGCGCGTCGCGGAGGGCCCGCTACTTCGAGGAGCCCCACGCCGCGAGGAGCGCGGCGAGATCGGCGGCGTTCACCATGCCGTCGCCGTTGACATCGGCGGGGCCCGCGCCCGTTCCCCACGCGCCGAGCACGGCGGCAAGGTCCGAGCCGTCGACTGCGCCGTCGCCGTTCACATCGGCTGGGTTCGGCGGCGCAGGCGGCTCGCCCTGCGAGAGGATCACCACCGAGTACGGCCCGATGTTGACGAGGGCCGACGCGGGCATGCCGTCCCAGGGCACGGAGGTCGTGGCAGAGGTGTCGAAGGTGCCCCAGTTCGAGAACGAGGGGTCGTAGCCGTTCCAGTCGCTGTTGAACCGCACGCGCCACAGGCCGCCGCGCGGCATGCCGATGCGGTAGTTGTTGATCCCGTTCTGCGTGAAGTTCATGACGACGACGACATCGTCGAGGTCGCCGCCGTTCTGCCAGCGGTGGAACGCCACGACCTTCGCTCCGTCGTTGACATGGTGGAAGTTGAGGCTCGCGCCCTTGAGGCCCTGCGACACGCCGTCGAGGTTGCGGCGCAGGCGGATCATGTCGCGGTACATCGACCTGATTCCCGAGAAGGTCGTCGCCTTGCTCCAGTCGAGCGGGTCCGCGTCGGTGAACCAGCCGTCCTCGAGGAACTCCTGCCCCTGGAAGATCATGGGAATCCCGGGCGTGGTGAAGACAAGCGCAGCGCCGAGCGTCGAGCGCTTCTTCGAGAACCAGCTTGCCGCGTTGCCGGGCCAGATCGTCTCGGGCACGCGCTGGCGGCCGTTCGCGACCTCGTCGTGGCTCTCGGTGTAGACGACGCGGCGCGTGTGCGCGCCCGACGCCGTGCTCACGACCGCGTCGCGGATCGCCCACATGCTGCGGTCGGCGTCGTTCTGCGCCTCGATCACGCCGCGCACGGGATGCACGAAGCCGGGGTCCCACTGCGAGTCGAAGCCGGCGCCGCCCTCGCCCGTCGTGCGGGTGATCCAGTTGTTCGAGTCCATGTCCTCGGCGATCATGATCTTCCAAGGGCTCAGCCAGTCGACCTCGTTGTTGAGCCACTGGAGGAGCGACCAGCCCTCGGGGATCTCGGGGCCGCCGAAGTCGGCGAGGCGGATGAACTTCGTGCCGTCGATGCGATGGCCGTCGAGCCTGAACTCGTCGAGCCACCACATCATGTTGTCGCGGATGAAGCTCCGCACCTCCCCGCGGCCGAAGTCGGGCCGCGGGCCCCACGGCGTGCTCGCGCGGAAGTCCTGGTAGAAGTAGATGCCGCCGCCGTTGTTCTGGCTCCAGCCGTCGTAGCGCCACAGGTCGAGGTCGCTCGGGCCGAAGTGGTTGTAGACCATGTCGCCGATCACGGCGATGCCGCGCGCGTGCGCCGCGTCGACGAACGCCTTGAGGTCGTCGGGGTGGCCGTAGGCGCTCTCGAAGGCGAACGGATGCGCGGGGTTGTAGCCCCACGAGAGCGAGCCCGCGAACTCCGCGAACGGCATCAGCGCGATGCAGTTGACGCCGAGGTCCTTCAGGTAGTCGAGCTTGTCCTTGGCCTTCGAGATCGGCGCGGGGACCCACGGATGCTCGCCAAAGGTGCCGATGTGCATCTCGTAGAGGACGAGGTCGTCGAAGTTCGGCGTGGTGTAGTTCGTCGTCGTCCAGGTGTAGGACTGCGGGTTGTAGATGATCGAGTTGCCGACGGAGTTCGTCATGCGGCGGGCGCGTGCGTCCGCCTTCCAGATCGTGCCCGCGGGGCCCGTGATGACGAACTTGTACTGCGCGTTCTGGTAGGCGAACGGCACATCCGCGGACCAGTAGCCGTTGCCCTCGCTGACGAGCGGGTTGGCCGTCATGCTCCAGTTGTTGAAGGTGCCCGCGACGCGCACGGCGCTCGCGTTCGGCGCCCACACGCGGAAGGTCGTTCCAGCGGGAAGCGGCGAGAAGTATGGGACCGCGCCCACGCCCGGGCGCGAGGACTGCGCCTGCGCGAGAGGGAGCGTCGCGAGGCCTGCGGCCACGCAGGCGGCGAACTGGAGCCAGCGGCGCGCATGGCGCGCGTGTCGGAGGGCACGATTCGTCATGGTGCGGCGAGTCTACTCCGCACCCGCTGCGAGTCGAGCGCGAAATCCCTCCGACTCGTCGGGAATTCGCTCGAAAATCCTCGCTGCGTCCGCAAACGAACGGCCGCCGCTCGCGCCTACTTCCCGAGCGGCCGCAGCCAGATGTTGCGGAAGCGGATCGGGTCGCCGTGGTCCTGCAGGCTGATGGGAAGCGCTGCCTCGTGCGCGGAGTACTTCGCCTTGGCCATGTGCGCGGTCGCGCCCTGGATGACGGAGTGGTCCTGGACGAGCACGCCGTTGAAGAACACGGTCATCGTGCCGGGCTTCTCGAGCGAGCCGTCGGAGCCGAAGACGGGCGCGTGGAAGACGATGTCGTAGGTGTTCCACTCGCCGTTCGGGCGGCAGGGGTTCACGAGCGGCGGGTACTGGCCGTACATCGAGCCCGCCATGCCGTCGACATAGGTCTCGTTCGGGTTCGAGCCGAGGATCTGCAGCTCGTAGCGCTCCATGAAGAAGACGCCGCTGTTGCAGCCCTTCTGGCCCTCGCAGTTGTTCGTCTCGGGAATCATCCACTCGATGTGGAGCTGGCAGCTGCCGAAGCCGTCGCGCGTGCGGATGCCGCCCGAGCCCGGGACGACCTCGAAGAAGCCGTCGCGGACGGCCCACTTCGCGGGGCCGTCGCCGCTCGTCCACGCGGAGAGGTCGGTGCCGTCGAAGAGGACGACGGCGTCGCTCGGGGCGCGGCCGTGCGCGGTCTCGACGCGCGCGGGCTGCGGGCGGGCGGGGTCGTGCACGGCCCATTCCTTGCCTGTTTCGGCGGCGTCCTGCGGCTTTGCGCCCGACGCGGGCGCGGATGGGACGGCGCTCGCCGCCACGAGGAGGCCTGCGGGAATGGCCACGAGGAGACCGAGCGAGACGATCGGGCACGATGGGCAGGAGAGGCTGAATCGCATGGGAGGGCTCCTCTGTGCGTTTGCGGTGGGCTTGCGGGGCGTCGGACAGGGGGCGCTGGCCGCGCCCGAGGCGTGTGTTGTACCGCAGGAGGTCGCCGTGCGGCGTGCGCCCCCCGCTATCGTGCCCGCCATGAACCCGACGGATTTCACCGAACGGCTGGTGGTCCGCCTTCCGCACACCGACGCGGCGGGCGTGGTGTTCTATCCCAAGGTCTTCGAGATCGAGCAGGAGCTGTTCGAGCGCTGGCTCGAGCTCGGCGGCTTCAGCCTCCGCGACATGCTCGAGCGCAGGCTCGCGCCGACCCCGATCGTCCATTGCGAGGCCGACTACCGGCTCCCCGTGCGGGCGGGCGACAAGCTGACCGCCCAGCTGGCGGGCGTCGAGATCGGCCGCAGCGGCTACACGCTGGCGTGGACCTTCTCGCTCGGCGGCGAGGCGGCGATCAGCGTGCGCGTCAAGCGCGTCGCCATCGACCCGCGGGCGGGCGAGTCCGTCGACCTTCCCGAGGCGTTCCGGCAGTGGCTGCTCGAGACGCAGTCGCGGGCGGGCGGGCTTCCGTGAAATCGTGAAGAAGCCGCGCGGAGGCAGACTCCTCCGTGCGGGCGCTATGTAGCATATGCTACGAACCATGCGCCCGACCTCCCCCGCCATCGCCGGCCCGCTGCGCGCCGCGCTCCTCATGCTGCTCGCCTGCGCGGCGTCGCTTCTCCTCGCTGCATGCGGTGAACGCGGCTCGGACGCGGGCGGCGGAAGCGCGGGAACGAGCGCGGGCCGCGACGGAGGCAAGCCCTCCGTCGTCGCCACCACGCCCGTCGTCGCCGACCTCGTGCGCGCGATCGCGGGCGACCGCGTCGAGGTCGCGGCGCTGATCGCGCCCGGCGTCGACCCGCATCTCTGGTCGCCGACGCGCACGGAGGTGCTCGAGATCCTCGAGGCGGACGCCGTCTTCCTGAACGGACTGCTTCTCGAGGGCCGTGCGGGCGAGGCGTTCGCGCGCGTCGAGGTCTCGGGCAGGCCCGTGGTGCGCCTCGCGGAGACGCTGCCGAAGGGCGACCTCCTGACCGACGAGGAGAACCCGTCGCGGTTCGATCCGCATGTGTGGATGGACCCGCTCCTCTGGGCCCGCACGGCGCCCGCGGTGCGCGATGCGCTCGTCAAGGTCGACCCCGCGGGCAAGGATGCGTTCGACCGGAACCTCGCTGCGTTCGAGGAGTTCGCGCGCGAGCTCGACCGCGAGTGCACGCTGATTCTGTCGGCCGTTCCGCCGTCGGCGCGCGTCCTCGTGACCGCGCACGACGCCTTCAACTACTTCGGGAAGCGCTACGGCCTCGAGGTGCGCGGCATCCAGGGCATCTCGACCGAGAGCGAGCCCGCGCTCGCGGCGATCGAGGCACTGGTCGCCGAGATGTCCGAGCGCCGCATCCCCGCGCTCTTCGCGGAGTCCACGGTGTCGAATCGCTCGGTCCTCGCGGTGATCGAGGGCTGCGAGGCGCGCGACCACGGGGTCGTGCTCGGCGACACGCTCTTCTCCGACTCGCTCGGCCGCGCAGGCACGCCCGAGGGCACCTGGCGGGGCATGATGCTCCACAATGCGCGCTCGATCGCACGCGCGCTCGGGGGCGGCGCTTGAGCGAGGCCCGGACGCCGAGCCGCGCCGCGCCGCCGCTTGAGGTCGCGCATCTCTTCGCGGGATACGCGCGGGACGCGTGGATCGTGGAGGACGCCTCGTTCGCGCTCGCGGCAGGAACGATGACGGCGCTGGTCGGGCCGAACGGCGCGGGAAAGAGCACGCTCCTCAAGGCGGTCCTCGGGCTTGCCCCGATCGTGCGCGCGGAGCGCATCGCCTTCTTCGGCGGCGGCTTCGCGGCCACACGCGCTCGGATCGCCTTCATTCCGCAGCGGAGCGCGATCGACTGGGACTTCCCCGCGACCGCGCTCGATGTGGTCGCGATGGGGCTTGTCGCGAAGGTCGGGCTCTTCCGCCGCGCGGGGCGCGAGGCGCTCGGCGCAGCGGAGCGCGCGCTCGAGTCGGTCGGCCTGCGCGAGATTGCGCGCGAGCAGGTCGGCGAGCTCTCGGGCGGACAGCAGCAGCGCGTCCTCGTGGCGCGCGCGCTCGTGGCGGAGCCCGAGCTCCTGCTCCTCGATGAACCGTTTGCGAATGTCGACGCAGCGAGCGAGGCCCACCTCGCCGCCGTGCTGCGTGCGCTCGCGGAGCGTGGCCGCACCGTGCTCGCCGTCCACCACGACCTCCGCAGCGTTCGCGCGCACTTCGACGAGGCGATGCTCCTCAACCGCGCGCTGCTTGCGCACGGGCCCGTGGCGAGCGTGCTGACGGACGCGAGGCTGGCGGAGGCCTATGGCTTCGCGGTCGCGGCCGCGGCCGCGGTCGAACGGCCGGGAGCCCCCGCGTGACGCTTCCGACGACGGGCGTCAACACCATCGCCGTGCTCGCGGGGTGCGGGCTCTTCGGCGCGCTCGCGGGCGCCGTCGGCACCTTCGTGCTTGCGCGGCGCCGCGCGCTCGTCGCGGATGTCGCTGGCCACGCGACGCTGCCAGGCGTCGCGCTCGCGTTCCTCGTGGCGCAGGCGCTCGGCCTCGACGGCCGCACGCCTTGGATCCTCTTTCTCGGCGGCGCAGCGACGGCGCTTGTCGCGGCCGCGCTCGTGCCGCCGCTCGCGCGGCTGCGGCGCGTCGGCCCGGACGGCGCGACGGCGCTCGCCCTCGCGGGCTTCTTCGGGCTCGGCGCGGTGCTCCTCTCGATCGTGCAGTCGCATCCCTCCGGCGCGCAGGGAGGCCTGCGCACGCTTCTCTTCGGAAACGCGGCGGCGATCACGCTCGGCGAGGTCGGCGCGCTCGCCATCGTCGCGCTTGCGGCGCTCGCTGCGCTGCTTCTCCTCTTCAAGGCCCTCGCGATCGTGGCGTTCGACGAGGGCTTCGCTCGCACCGCGGGGCTCCCCGTGCGCGCGCTCGACCTCGCGCTCGTCCTCCTCCTCGTGGCGACGGTGGTCGCGGGGATGCAGGTCGCGGGCATCGTGCTCGTCGTCGCGCTCGTGATCACCCCCGCGGCCGCGTCGCGGCTCCTCGGAGGACGCTTGCCGACCGTCGCGCGCCGCGCCGCGCTGATCGGCGCGCTCGCAGCGTCGCTCGGCGTGGTCGCGTCGCTTCTCGGCGAGCGCATCCCGACGGGCGCAGCGATGACCCTCGCGGCCGCGGCGCTCTTCCTCGCCGCGATCCCGTTCTCGCGCGCGGCGCGCGCGGAGGCCGCGTGAACGCGTTCCTCGCGATCGATCTCCCCGCGCTTCTCGCCGCGGTCCTCGCCACCGTCGCGTGCGGCACGCTCGGCAACTGGCTCGTCCTCCGCAAGGAGTCGATGACGGCCGACGCGATCGCGCACGCCGTGCTTCCGGGGCTCGTGGCGGGCTACCTCGTGTCGGGCTCGCGCTCGATGGGCGCGATGCTCGCGGGCGCGGCGATCGCGGGCATCGCGTCGGTGCTGCTCTCGGCCGCGATCCGCGCGCGCACGCGCCTCGAGGCGGGCGCCTCGCTCGGCGTCGTCTTCACGGCGTTCTTCGCGCTCGGCGTCGTCCTCCTCGAGACGCAGGGCGCGCGCCAGATCGACCTCGACCCGTCGTGCGTCCTCTTCGGGTCGCTCGAGACGCTCTTCGTGGCGGTGCCCGAAGGGGGAAGCTGGTTCGCAGGCGTTCCAGGCGAAGTGTGGCTCCTTCTCGCGACCGCTGCGGCGGCGCTTGCGTTCCACGCGCTCCTGGCGAAGGAGCTCGCCGCGCTCGCCTTCGACCCGCTGCATGCGCGCCTCGTGCTCGGCTCGCCGCGCGCGATCGAGCGCGCGCTCCTCGCGGCCACGAGCGCCGCGATCGTCGCGAGCTTCGCGGCGGTCGGCAGCATCCTCGTCCTCGCGCTCGTCGCGTGCCCCGCGCTCCTCGCGGCGCCGCACGCGCGCAGCGCCGGGGGGCAGCTTGCGCTCGGGCTCGCGATCTCGATCCCCCTCGTCGCGGCCGCCTACTTCGCGGCAGCGCACGCGCCGAGCGTGTTCGGCACGGCGACCGCGCTCAACGCGGCGGGCATGATCGCCGTCCTTCTCGTCGCGGCCGTTCCCGCGTCGCACGCCGTCGCGCGCGTCATCCGCCGCCCGGGGTGATCGTCCAGTCCTTCGCGGTCGCGCCGTTCGACCAGAGGCGCATGTCGTCGAGCTCCTCGGGCGCACGCGCCTCGGCGTGCCCGTCGGCGAAGGCGGCGACGGTGACGCCGCCGTTGCGCGCGCTGGTGTTGCCCCACGACGCGGGATCCTCGGCGTCGTACCGCGCGCCCCAGGTGCGCGTGTCGAACGCGGGCGAACGCACGCGGAAGAAGCCCTCCGCGATCGGCGTGAGCTCGCCGCTCGGCATGCTGTCCTGGCCGCGGGCGCTCGCGAAGACGAGGAGCCCCGCGGGGCGCGAGATCTCGCCGAGGCGGGTCGCGTAGAACTTGCCGTAGAGCCCGAGGAACGCGCTGTTGAAGCCGCCGAAGGTCTCGTCGCCGCCGACCCAGACGCTGTTGAGCCCGAGGCTCGGGAAGACGCTCGTCTGGTAGAGGTAGTTCGAGTAGTCGGTGCGCTCGAGCTCGCGCAGCATCCGCTCGTGCTCGCCCACATAGAGCGCGTTGAAGTCGTGCCCGATGTAGGGCGCGAGGCGCCACACCCAGCGGTTCGCGGTCACGCCGATCGTCTGCGCCGCGATCGCGTTGCGCTGCGCGTCGTAGGCGGGAAGGCCCGCGCGGTAGCCGGGCAGCAGCGCGCCGTTGGAATCGTGGGCGTACTGCGTCCACGCGCCGACGAGGGAACGCGCCGCCGCGATCTCCCGCGCGCGCGCGCTCGCCTGCCGCATCGACGCAAAGACGGGGAGAAGCGCCGCAAGCAGCACGACGAGGATCGCGACCACCACGAGGAGCTCGACGAGGGTGAACCCCGCGAACTCCGCGATGCCGCGCAGCGGGCAGCGACGCGCGCGCGAGGCCGCGCGAGCGGGCGGGGCGACGGAGAGGGGTGCGAGGGTTGCGGACACGCGATGATCCGAGAGGCTGGTGGGGGGTCGGGCGATCGGTCTTGGGTGAGGCGAGGCGATACGCAGCGGCTCGGCGGGCCGTTGCAAAGGCCCGAAAACCTACACGAAGTCGCCGACGCGGGGCGCTCCTCCGCGCCAAAGTCCGACTCCTCGACGCAACTTTCCTCGCGCCGACGCGGACGGAGTCTACGCTTGGCAACTCCGCGTGCCTTCGCGCGTTCGCGGGAAACAAGCGCCCTCCGTCCGAGCCTCGCATGCACCGCCAGACCCCGTCACCGCTCTCCTGGCCACTCGCCGCAGCCACCGTCGCCTTCGCAGCCGCGCTGGCCGCGGGCCCCGCGACGGCCGACACCTACACCGCGAGCTTCGCCTCCCCAGCGCTCGACCGCTGGAACTACCCCTTCAACCCGACGCCGGGCACGCGCATCACCGCGTCGACCTTCGGAAACGAGCCGGGCGCGCCCGAGTTCGACAACAGGGACGGCCAGTTCATCGTGGGGTTCGACACGGGGGCGCAGATTCCAGCGGGCCTCGGCGTCGGCACCTACGAGGTGCTCTCGTGCGTGGTCGAGGTCACGGTCGCGAACGACTTCGTCGTCGAGTACGACCCGACCGTCGACCCCTACACCGTCTTCCTTGCGGACGGCGACCCCGAGCGGACGGACGACGAGGACCCCGGGCAGCCGATCGAGCTCTACGGCGTCGGGTTCCGCAACGGCTTCAGCCGCGCGAACTGGGTCGAGACGAGCCCGTTCACGGTCGCCGGGCAGAACCTCCTGAACCCGTCGGTGCGGAACGCCTTCGCCATCGGCTGGCGCAACGGCGCGTGGGTGGATGCGTCGAACTCGGTGCGCGAGCGCTGGACGCCCGAGCCCTTCGCGGTGGGCGAGATCGACGGCCTCAAGCCCGGTGACTTCATCCCGATCGGCAGCGTCGTGCGGCTTTCGCTCGATGTCTCGCGCCCCGAGGTGCAGGCCTACCTGCGCGACGCGGTCGATGCGGGCCGCCTGCGCCTCACGGTGAGCTCGCTCACGAAGGTGGTGCAGCAAGGCGGCAACTTCCCGGTCTTCTACTGCCGCGAGAACCCCATCGTGACCGCGACGGGCATCGGCGCCGCGACCCTCTCCATGACCGTGTCGACCGCGACCTGCGTGCCCGCGGACCTCGACTGCAGCGGCTCCGTCGGCGCGCAGGACCTCGCGATCCTGCTCGGCGCATGGGGCGGCGGCGGCCCCGCGGACCTCGACGGCAACGGCACGGTCGGCGCATCGGACCTCGCGGTCCTCCTCGGCGCCTGGGGCGGCTGACGCAGCGGCTCAGGCGCGCGACAGGCGCCGCGCCGGGCGGGCGTACATGGGCTGCAGGCGACGGCGAACGCGCTCCGCGATGTTCTCGAGCATGCGCTCGACTTCCGCGACCGCGATCTCGAGGACGGCCGCGATCTCCGCGACCGTCAGCTCCTCGGTGTAGCGGAGCATGAGCACGAGGCGCTCCCTGCGCGAGAGCTCCTTCACGAGTTCACGGGTGAGGTCGGCTGCGCCGGCCCCGGCCGTCGCCCCGCTCGGTGCCTCGGTCGGTGCCCCGGTCGTCACCTCGGGGCGAAGCGCATCTGCCGAAATGTGGACTGCATCCTTGCTGGCCATCGGCTTGTCCTTCCTGCCGCCATCCATGGCGACGGGCGGAGCATACCCGAAGCCCGCGAACGGGCAAGACGGGGTCGCCGCCCCATCATTGGAGCGGCCGCGGCTGCGGCCGCGTGGCTTGAGCGGTCGCCGCTGCGGCGGCTCCCTTTGGCGGGGCCGAAATCATGGGTGCCCGCATGCTTCAGCATGCGGAACGGGTGATGTCAGCCGTCGACTCCGACGATCGTCGTTCCGTGGACTTCGTCCACGGGCACCCTTGGTTGTCGACTCCGACGGTGAGAATCACCCGACACGACACGCACGGGTGCCCTTGGACGAAGTCCAAGGAACGGATGGTGTCAGCCCTCGACTCCGACGCGAACCGTTCCGCAGAGTGCGTCTGCGGGCACTCGTGGCCTGCCGACTCCGCCTAGCGTGATCCACGCCTGAGGGAGCGGTCGCCGCTGGGGCGGCTCACTTCGTGATGACCTGCGACATGTTGAAGAGCGGCAGAAGCAGCGCGATGGCCACGATGCCGAGGACGCCGCCGAAGGCGAGGACCAGGACGGGCTCGAGGAGGCTCGTCGCCTGCTTGAGCGCAGTCTCGAGGTCTTCCTCGGCGAAGTCCGCCGCGCGGCCGAGGACCTCGGGCAGCCGACCCGAGCGCTCGCCCGCGGCGACCATGGCGACGACCGTCGGCGAGAGGAGGCTCTCGTTGCGAAGCGCGTCGACGAAGCTGCCGCCGTCGCGCAGGCGCGCGTCGATCGCATCCCAGAAGCGCTCGGTGCGCGGGCTGTGCGACAGGCCGCGGCAGATCGCGAGCGCATCGAGGAGATGGATGCCGCTCTGGAGCAGCGTGGCGAGCGTGCGGCAGCTGACGGCGACGAACGCGAGCTGCGTGAGGCGCCCGACGATCGGCGCGCCGAAGCGCAGCGCATCGAGCGTGCGGCGCACCATGCGCGTGCGCGAGGCGAGTGCGACGAGCACGGCGAGCGCGACCGCGATGATCGAGATGACGATGCCATGCGCCCGCACGCCGTTGCTTGCGCTCAGGAGAACATCCGTCAGCCACGGGAGGTCCGCGCCGCGGTCGGCGTAGATCTTCGAGAATCGCGGCAGGACGAAGACGAGGAGCGCGAGGATCACGAGGAGGCCCGCGCCGAGCATGAAGAGCGGATAGCTCGCGGCGGCCTTCAGCTGGCGGCCCGTCCGCTCCGCGCGCTGCAGGTGGTCGGCCGCGCGCAGCAGCATCGGGCCGAGCTGGCCCGTCGACTCCGCCGCGCGCGTGAGCGCCACGACGATCGGCGGCATGTTGCGGCCGCGCCGCGAGAGCGAGGCCGAGAGCGGCGCACCGCTGTGGACATCCTCCGCAAGCAGCTGGACGAACGGGCGGAACTCGACGCGCACGCCCTCCGTGGCGGCCGAATCCAGCGCCTCGGCAAGGGGGACCCCCGCCTCCGCCATCGTGCCGAGATGCCGGCAGAGCGCGGCCATGTCGCTGCGTCGGACCTTCGCGCCCGTCGCCGCGCCCGTGGGGCGCTGCGCCTTCGCCTTCGAGGAGATCGACGCGTCGAGCGCGACCGAGAGCACGGTCTTGCCCTCGGCGCGAAGCCTGCGCGCGACCTCCTGCGCGTTCGCGGCCGCCATCGTGCCGCTCGCCTCGCGGGCGCCGTCGAGGACGCGGTAGACGAAGGTCGCGCGCGCGTCGAGACGGCCGTCCGTCTCGCGCTGCGGGTCGAGGGCCGCGTTGTTCTTGTTCGGTTGCGTCGTCTGCATCGATCTTCCCCCCCTGCTCACGAAGCCGTCGCGAGCATGACTTCCTCGACCGTGGTCTGGCCGTCGCGCACCTTCTCGAAGCCGTCCATGCGCATGGTGCGGTGACCCGATGCGCGGGCCACGCCCGTCAACTCCTGAAGCGTGGCGCCGCTGGCGACCGCGGCGGTGAACGCCTCGTCGGGAACGAGCAGTTCGAACACGCCGAGACGCCCCGCGAAGCCGCTGCCACGACAGCGCGCGCAGCCGCCGCCGCGCGCGAACGCGCCGCACGGGCCTGCGACCGCCTCGACCGTCTCGCGGACATGCTGCTCTGGCTCGTAGGTCTCGCGGCAGTGCGGGCAGATGCGCCGCACGAGGCGCTGCGCCATGACGCCGCGGACGACGGCGGCGACGAGATAGGGCTCGATGCCGACGTTCACGAGGCGCGTGACGGCGCTGACCGAGTCGTTCGTATGGAGCGTCGAGAAGACGAGGTGGCCCGTGAGCGCGGCCTGCACCGCGATGCCGGCCGTCTCGGCGTCGCGGATCTCGCCGACCATCAGGACATCGGGGTCCTGGCGGAGGAGCGCGCGCAGCGCGCTGGCGAAGGTGAATCCCGCCTTGTCGTTGACCTGGAACTGGTTCACGCCGGGAAGCGTGGCCTCGATCGGGTCCTCGACGGTCGAGATGTTGCAGTCGGTGTCGTTCAGCGCCGAGAGCACCGAGTAGAGCGTGGTCGACTTGCCGCTGCCCGTCGGGCCCGTGACGAGCGCGATGCCGTTCGGGTGGCCGATGACCTCGGTCCAGCGCTTGTGGATCTCGGGCGTCATGCCGAGCCGCTCGAGCGGCACGAGCGTGGCGCGGCTGTCGATGATGCGGATGACGACCTTCTCGCCGTGGCGGCCGGGCATCGTCGACACGCGCAGGTCGACGGGGCGGCCCTCGAGGAGGACATGGATGTCGCCGTCCTGCGGCAGGCGTCGCTCGGAGATGTCGAGGTTCGCCATGATCTTGAT
Source organism: uncultured Klebsiella sp. (assembly GCA_964393015.1). Classification (GTDB taxonomy): domain Bacteria; phylum Planctomycetota; class Phycisphaerae; order Phycisphaerales; family SM1A02; genus QWPT01. Next base: position 18,761 of record CAYMSD010000021.1, on the reverse strand, counting down.
GCGGCTCGTGATCGCGGCGGCCATCTTCCACGGCGGATCGGACTTCTCGAAGAGGCGTCCGTCGATGCGGAAGCGGATGCGCAGGCGCCGCTCGGCCGGCTCGATGTGGATGTCGCTCGCGCCCTCGTGCACCGCGTTCATCAGGAGCGCGTTCACGGTCTTGACGACGGGCGAGCGCCCCGCGACCTCGCGGAGGTCGTCGATCTCGGCGACCTCGCGCTCGACCACCGACAGCGCATGCTCGTCGAGCTCGCCCGCGCCCTCGTCGAGGACGAACACATTCGCGGCGGGCACATAGGCCTCGAGGGCGGCGCGGATCTCGGCGCCCGTCGTGGCGACGATCTGCACCTGCTTGCCCGTGCGGTGGCGGATCTCCTCGAAGAGATAGAGGTTCGCCGGCTCGGCGACCGCGACCGTGAGCACATCGCGCACGAGGAACATCGGGAGCACCAGGTGCTCGACGAGGTACTCGCGCGGCAGGACCTCGAGGGTCCGCGGGTCGGAGATGCGCGCGATGTCGCGCGCGAAGGGAATGCCGTAGCTCTCGGCCACGGCCTCCATGACGTCGTAGTCCGAGACGAATCCGAGCTGGACGAGCGTCTCGCCGAGCAGCGCGCGCTTTCCGTTCTCGCGCTGGTGCTCGAGCGCGTCCTGCAGCTGCTTCGGGGTGATGAGGCCGCGGCCGATGAGCATCTCGCCGAGCTGGAGCCTCGGGAGCCTGTCGACGATCGCTTGATGCCTCGGAAGCGCGCTCATGATGATCCCCCGATCACCTCAGGCTGCGCGCGGCGAGCTCGACGCTCTCCGCGCACTCGAATCGGTCAGAGAGCCGCGTGACGCGCAGCGCCTCGCGGACGGTTGGCTGCGGCGACACGAGGCGAAGCGCCCCGCCGACCCGTGCGGTCTCCTCGGAGAGCCACAGGAGGTCCTCGAGCGCGCCGCTGTCGGCCATGGTGACGTTGGTCAGGTCGAGGACCACGTTGCGAGACCCGCGCTCGAAGCGCTCGGTCACGATGCGGCGGAAGTTCGACGAGCTGTCGGCCGCGAACTCGCCGCTGGCGATCACGAGCGCGACCGGGCCATGCTCTTCCCACGAAAGCTTCATGCCGCCCTCCTCCATCCGTCGTTCGAGCCGACGCCCGTTCCCGACATCATGCGGTCGTACGCGGAGAAGTCGAGCCGCAGGAAGTGCTCGAGCAGCTGCGGATCGAACTGCGTGCCGCCGAGGCGCGACATCTCGGCGATGACATCGGCGCGCGAGCGGGCCGAGCGGTAGGTGCGGTTCGAGCTCATGGCGTCGAAGGTGTCCGCCAGCGCGATGATGCGCGCCGGCAGCGGGATCGCGTCGCCGACGAGCCCGTGCGGATAGCCGTGGCCGTCGTAGCGCTCGTGGTGGTAGCGGACGCCGTCGAGGATCGGCGCGAACTGCGGGATGTCGCGCAGGATGCGGAAGCCGACCTCGGGGTGCTGCTTGATCGCCTCGTACTCCGCGTCGTCGAGACGCCCCTGCTTGCGCAGCACGACCTCGGGAACGCCGATCTTGCCGATGTCGTGGACGAGCCCCGAGATGTGGATGTTCTTGACGAACGGCGCGGGGAAGCCCGCCGCGTCGGCGAGGTCGCGCGAGAGGAGCGCCACGCGCTGCGAGTGGCCGCGCGTGTAGGGATCCTTCGCTTCGATCGCGGAGACGAGCGCGGAGAGCGCGCCGAGGAACATCGCGTCGAGGTCGCGGTAGAGCCTGGCATTGTCGAGGAAGACGGCGAGATGGCCCGCCGCGGTCTCGACGAGCGTGCTCTCGAAGCTCGACATCGCGCCGTTGCCCGAGGTGCGGTCGCCCGCCGCGAGGAGCCCGAGCGGCTCCGCCTCGCGCCGCACGGGAGTGACGACGAGGTCGTCGCCCACGACGGACGAGCGCGGCATCTCGCCGATCCGGTCGAGGATGCGGCGCGCGGCCGACGAGTCGATTCCCTCTGCGACGATGCCGCCGTTCGAGACGCCGAGGAGCTGCGCCGCGGGCCCGTGGACGCGCAGCGCCGTCCAGCGGCAGCCGATCGTGTCGCGCAGCGCCCCGAGGGTGTTCGCCACGAACCGCGCGGGCGACGAGCCGAGCGCCATCTCGCCCGAGAGCGAGTGGAGGAGGTGGAGCTCCTCCCACGCGCTGCTGAGCTGCTCGCCCGCATCGACGCTCGCAAGCCGCTCGGTCTCGCTGCGGACGAGCGCCGAGGCGAGCGCCTCGAGGCGCTGGAGCGAGTCGCGCCGCCAGAGCGCGCCCGTTCCGAGCACGCGCCGCGCGAGCAGCGAGTCCATGCAGGCGCTCTGCGCGAGGAGGTCGACGGTCTCGCACTCGAGCGCCTCGTCGAGGAGCACGGCGAGCGCGTAGCGGCCGCCCGCGATCACGCGGGGAAGCGCGAGCGGAACGACCATGAACCCGTGCAGCGGCTCGACGAGGTTCTCCGCGCCGGGTGTCCAGCGCGAGGCCGCGCGGGAGATGGCCGCGCGTGCCGCCGTGGAGGCGCAGAGCGCATGGAGGATGTCGTCCGCGCGGGCGGGGAACGCGTCCTCGACCGCCGAGTCGACGGGAAGGAGCAGCGCGTCGGCCGCGCGGAACGACGCATGCAGTGCGGTCAGGGGATGGATGGCGGAGGCCTTCATGCCGCGCGCCTCCGCTCGGCGAGCAGCGCCTCGATCTCCTCGAGGAGCGCGCGCGGCGAGAACGGCTTCTGCACGACGCGCGCGATGTTCGCGCTGTCGGCCTCGCCCTCGTGGAGCAGGTGCCCGCGCGCGGTGAGCATCATGATGGGAATCCCCGCGAGCTTCGGGTCGGCGGCCATGGCGCGCGCGAGCGCGATGCCCGTGAGACCCGGCATCTGGAGGTCGGTCACGACGAGGTCCGCGCCGTAGCTGCGCACGGTCGAGAGCGCCTCCTCGCCGTCGTAGGCGGTGAGGACCTCGAAGCCCGCGTTGCGCAGCTTGAGCGCCACCACCTGGAGGATGTACGCCTCGTCGTCGGCGACGAGGATGCGCACGCGGTCGGAAGTGAAGTCCTGCATGTTCATGCCGCCTTCCTCGCAGTCTGATCCCGCGCGCTCTGGTCCATCGGGATCGCGAACCAGAACCTCGATCCGACGCCGACCTTCGAGTCGACGCCGATCTGGCCGCCGTGCATTGCTTCGACAATATTGCGGCAGAGATTGAGGCCGAGTCCCGTGCCCTTGGCGATGCGCTCGTGGTTCTCGACCCTGTAGAACTTGCCGAACAGGCGCGGGAGCGCGTGCTCCGGGATTCCGAGGCCGTTGTCCTTCACGCTCACGACGACGGCGCGCGCGAGGTTGTCGGTGTCGATCTCGAGGCTGACCTCGCCGCCGTCGGGGGTGTACTTGAGCGCGTTCGAGAGCAGGTTCAGGATGACCTGCTTCATGAGCGGCCGGTCGGCCTGGGCCACCGCCGCGCGCTCGGCGCGCGACAGCTTCAGCGTGATCATCCGCCTGTTCGCCTCGCCCTGCTGCTCCTCGACGCACTGCCTGCCGAGCTCGCCGAAGTCGACGGACTCGAGCGTGGCGCGCGCCATGCCGCTCTCGATGCGGCCGATGTCGAGCATGCGGTCGACGAGCGCGCCGAGCCGGTTCGTCTCGGAGAGGATGATGCCCGCGAACTCGCGGCGCTGGGCGTCGTCGCCCACCTCGCCGTCGGCGAGGAGCTCCGCGTAGGCCCGCAGCGACGCGAGCGGCGTGCGCAGCTCGTGGCTCGCCTTCGCGACGAACTCGCTCTTCATGCGGTCGGCCTCGCGCTCGGAGCGCACGTCGCGCACCATGATGGCCGCGAGGCTCTCGGAGTGCCCGCGCACGACGCTGACATGGATCACGACGGGGGTCGTCTCGTGGTCGCGCAGCTCGGCCTCGAGCCTGCGCCGCTCGGTCCCGCCCGCCTCGATCACGGCCTGGACGGCGCGCAGCACCTGCGGCGGCAGCGCGCCGATCGCGTCGCGCGTGCCCGCCACGGTGGCGTTCTCGCCGAGCATGGCGCCCGCGGCCTTGTTCGCGAAGCGCGTCTCGCCGTGGAGGTCGACGAGGATGACGCCGTCCGCAAGCGCATCGAGGATGGCCGTGCGCTCCGTGCTGCGGACCTCGATCGCGCGCAGGAGGACATCCTTCGCCGCGCTGGCCGCCAGGGCACCGCCCTGCATGCCCGCAGCCCGCGCGTCGTCGGCGGTGCTCTCGTCGTCCTCGTCCTCGTCCTCGTCGTTCGCGCCGCCCGTCGACGGCATGCAGAACGCAGTCGCGCAGTAGGCGAGCGCGGCGCATCCCGCGCCGATCATCCACGCTGCGGCCGAGCCCTCGGCCAGCATCGCGGCCACGGCGGCGACTGGCACGGAGAGAAGTCCGATCCATGGCAGGAACGCCCGCGCCTTCGCGGGCGCGGGCGGCGTCGACGCGCCTCGATTGCGTTCCTGATTGCGTTCAAGCGGCATTCAACACTCCTCGTCGCCGTCCGCGGCGCGTGGCCGGCGGACTCCCCCTGCGTTCGGTCCGAAGTCCTCAGTCCATCATGCTTCCGAGCGCCCGCGCCACCGCGGTGAACTCGGGGTCGAGGTCGAGCGCGCGGCGAAGCCACTGCGCGGCCTCCTGCTCGCGGCCCGCGGCCTGCAGCGCCAGTCCGAGCGCCGCAGCGGCCTCGGGGCTGTTCGGCCCGACCTCGACGGCGCGCACATGCCAGCGGATCGCGGTGTCGAGGTCGTTCGCGCGCTCCGCCACGATCCCGCGCAGCGTGTAGCCCGAGGGCTCGTCGCGTGCGAGGGTGACGAGCCGCTCGGCGGCCCACTGCGCGCGGTCGAACTCCCCAAGCGCGAGCGACGCGGCGGCGAGGTCGCGCCAGGCCTCCGTGTCCTCGGGATACTGACGCGCATGTTCGGCGAAGACGCCGCGCGCCTCCTGGTGCCGGCCGAGCATCGCGAGCGAGCGGCCCTCGTGGCGCAGCACATCGGCGGGAACGACGGCAAGTCGGCCGTCGGCGCCCGAGGTGGCGCGCGCACGCAGTCGCCGCGCGGCCTCGAGGCAGCGCTGCCACTCGCCCGCGCGGAACATCGCGCCCACGGCCTTCTCGCTCACGAGCGGCGCATCGGGGTCGATCATCATCGAGCGCTCGTAGCTGCGCGCGGCGGCGCGGTGGTTCTCCTGAAGCGACGCGATGTCGCCGAGCAGCTCGTGCACGGCCGCGTTGTGCTCGAAGTAGGCGAGCTTCGGGAGGAGCAGGTCGCGCGCCTCGTCGAGGCGGCGTCCGGTCACCATCATCTCGGCGGCGGCGAGGAGATAGGCGATCCGCTCGGGATCAAGCTCCGACGCCTTCAGGTAGTCCTCGATGGCGCGGTCCGCCGCACCCCAGCGCTGGTGCACGACGCCGCGGTAGTAGTACGCCTCGGCGAGCGAGGGATCGCACTCCATGGCGCGCCCGAACGCGGTGACGGCGCGCTCGAGACGCCTGGCCTCGAGCTCGATCCGGCCGAGGAGCGACCAGTAGCGCGCCTCGGTGTCGCTGCGCGCGATGGCGGCCTCGATCTCGCGGCGCGCCTTGTCGAGGTCGCCCGACTCGAACGCCTGGCGCGCCTGGTCGAAGCTGACGAGGCTCGTCGTGCGGCGGAAGCGGGAGTCGGCCTCCTTGCGCGCCTCGAGGCCCGCCGTGCGCGGGGCGCAGGCGGAGAGAGCGCACGCGGCGAGCGCGGCTGCGAGAGAGAGACGGAAGCATGCATGTCGCATGGAGGGCTCCTGTTCGGTCGGACTGTCGGTCGGTCGATCGGTTCGTTCACGCGGGCCCGTCAGGGTGCGGGCTCGGTGGTCGTGGCGGGCTCGGCGGCCGCGCCGCGTCGCGCGCCGTTCTCGAGGATCATGCGCATCATGCTGCGCTCGTAGTCGCTGCCCGCGGTCGAGCCCTTGCCGAGGAGCTCCTCGCGCAGGCGGACCATCTCGGGCTGGTTCGACGAGAGCCGCAGCGAGTTCTCGACATGGAAGAGCGCCAGCGACCTGTCGCCCTTCGCGAGCGCGTCGAGCGCCTTCTGGTTCTGCGCCGTGGTCAGCGTGTCGCGCGACCAGGGCAGCAGGCCCTCGCGCGAGCCGATGCGCACGCCGCGCTCGAACTCGCGGGCCTCGTCGGCCCAGATGCTCGCCAGCTGGTCCTTCACGATCGTCGGCGTGATGAGGAAGATGATCTCCTCGCGCTTCAGCTGGTCGTCGTAGCCCTTGAAGGCGTTCCCAAGGAGCGGGATGTCGCCGAGGCCCGGCACCTGGCGGCGCTCGATCTTCGTGTCCTCCTTGAAGAGGCCGCCGAGAACGAGGGTCTGCCCGTCCTTCACGCGCACGTTGGTGACGATCTCGCTCGTGTCCTCGTTCGGGACCGACTGCGTGGCGCCGTCGGCGGTCGTGAGGGTCTCGATCTTCGCGTCGCTCACGCTCGGCGCGAGCTCCATGCGGATCGAGCCGTCGGTCGAGATGAACGGACGGAAGATCAGCTTGATGCCCGAGTCGAGGAACTCGACCGTCTGCGTGGTCGAGGTCTGCGTGGTGGTCGAGGTGAGGTAGCCGACGCGACGGCCGATGAGGATCTGCGCGCGCTGGCGGTTGAGCGCCATCACGCGGGGCCGCGCGAGGACGGTGGTGTCCGTCACGCTGTCGAGGAGGCGCAGGAACACCGCGACATCCTGCGCGAGGATGCCCACGCGCATGGTCGATGCGCGGTCCCAGCCCGCCACGGCGCTGTTGCCGGAGTAGCCGCGGTTGTCCGCGGGCTGGATGCCTTCGTTCGCCCCTGCGAACAGGTCGTTCGCGCCCGACATCGGGTTCGTGAGGTTGTTGAAGTCGAGGCTTCCGATCACGGAGACATCGACGCCGAAGCCATCGTCCTGCTGCACCTTCGACGAGACCACGGTCGACTCGACCACGACCTGCGCGGGCGGCGAGTCGATCTCCTTGAGGAGCGCCTCGATGGCCTTCAGGTTGTCGGGGAAGTCGCTGACGACGAGCATGCCCTGGAAGGCCCAGCTGTCGCGGCCGCCGTCCTCCTCGGAGGGCTGGAAGCCCTTGTCGACATCGCCGACGAACGAGACCTTGCCCGTCTCGGAGAGGATCGGCTTGATGAACTCGCTCGCGTCCTTCGCGTTGAGGTACTCGAGCGGGAAGTTGCGGCTCTCGCGCTTGGTGCGGCCGCGCAGGATCTCCTCCCACTCGACGCGGGTGTAGACATAGATGAAGTTGCCCGCCTCCTCCATGCGCAGGTCGTTCGCGCGAAGGAGCACATCGAGCGCCTCGAGGATGGTGACATCGAAGAGGTTCGCCGAGACCGTGCCCGTCACGCCGCGCGACGGCACGATGTTGCGGTTCCCCTGCATGGCGAGCATCTGCAGCGCCTGGAGGATGTCCGTCTCCGCGAACTGCACCGTGAAGGTCTCCTGTGCGCCGCCGCCCGCCTCGGGGCGGACGGCCGGAGGCACGGCCGCGGGCGCGGGCGCGCTCTCCGCCTGCGCGAGCGCGCTTGGCGAAGCTGCGACCAGCGAGAGCGCGAAGGCGCCCGCCGCGAGGCACAGGGCGGCGTTCGATGAAGTGCGGAACCGTGGGTTCGATGTGGTCATGGGACTCTCCCGGTTGGTGCCCGCGGCGTCGTGCCGCGCGGCGCGCTCTCCGCCGACGCGCGTGGCTTCGCGCGACGGTCTCTCACAGGCCTTCCGCAGGGGCGGAGAGGCCTCTCTTCCTCTTTCGACGGACGAACCGGCGTGCGGCGGCGGCTTCATCGGAAGCCTCCCCGCCGCGGCGATGCGACGACCTTGCCAGACGACTGCTCGGGCAGCCTGACGATGAACTCGCGTGCGCCATGCGCGACGACGATTCCGCCAGCGACGACCTCGACGAGCACGAACTCGTCGCCACCGGCCGTCGGAAGCACATCCCCGACGCGGACCGCACGGCCGTCGACGACGGCGGTCTCGAGGCCCTTGCCTGCGGACTGGACGCGCAGCGACTCGGCTGCGACGCGCAGCCGCTCGTACTCGGCGGGCGGACGCTCGTCGGCGAGCTCGAGCGGCGATGGGTTCGCCGCGGTGGTCTCGACGATCGGCTCGGCGTTCGAAGAAGCCGCTGCGACCCCAGGGTTCGCAAGCGCCGCGGCCGCAGTCTGGGCGTTGCGGAGGTCCTGCTCCGACGGGAAGTACGCGGGGTCCACGCGGAACGGGTCGCGCGCGGCGGCGACGACCGCGGGAAGCTGCGGGTCGAACTCGGGCGGAAGCTTCGGCTTCGGCGCCGAGGCGACCGCATCGTCGGCGATCGCCGTGCGCGGGATGGTGGTGAGGATGCGGATGCGCGACCAGAGGAGGAGGCCCATCGGCTTCGCCCAGATCACGAGCCCGAGGCCCGCCACCACGAGGAGCGCGTTGCGCCGGTTCGAGAGCCAGCGCATCGTCGTCGAGTCCATGAACTGGTGACGCTTCATGGCTCGCCTCCCTTCGTGCCGGCCGAGGCGACGGCGGGCGAACCGCTCGCCGCTCCGTAGATCGCATCGAGCTCGATCGTCGCGCGGACGAACGGCGAGTCCCAGTCGATGTCGCGGCGGTTGTCGGCGCGCGTCGCCTTCTCCATCTCCACGCGGATCGCGCGCACGAGACGGCGGTCGTTCTCAGCCCGCGCGAGGAGTCCCATCACCTCGTCGAAGGTGGCGGTGATCTCGACGGTGACGGGAACGGCCTTGAGCGACTCCTTGGAGCGCGGCGTGGCAGGCACGGGCTCGCCGGCGGTCACGGTCTGGCTCAGGACGCTCGAGCCCGTCTCGAGCGCGAGCATGCTCATGAGCGCGGCCTGGTCGGTCGCATCCGGAATCTGGCGAAGCACGGACTGCGACGACGCCTGCGCAGACTCCACGCGCTCGCGGATCTCGTCGCGCTCGAGGCGTGCGCTCTCGATCTTGCCGATGCGGGCGTAGAGGCGGCCGCACTCGAGCGCGCGCTCGTCGGCGCGGCGGAGGGCGGGCACCACGAGGAAGCCGACCACGAGCCCGAAGGCCGCGACCGACGCCCCGAGGAGGCCGAGGGCCGTTCCCGATGGACGAATCATGGGTTGCCTCCGTCGAAGGACGCATCCGCGACGACGGGCAGGCGCCAGCGCCGCTCGAGATCGGCGGAGAAGGTGACCTTGTACTCGCGGGCGCTCTTCCCGCGGAAGAGATAGCTGCGGCTCGACTCGAGCGTGACCTTCGAGAGCGACTCGAGCCGCTCGAGCCCCTGCACGATCGCGTTCACGCCCGCGTCGTCGAGGGCGATGCCCTCGAGCTCGCACACCAGCACGCGCGGGGGCGTCTCCGCCTCCTTCGCGTTGCGCCGCACGCGCTTGTTCGAACCCTGCACGTTCTCGTAGCGGATCATGAGACGCTTGACGACCGCGCCGGGCGGAAGGCTGCCGGCGACCGCCTTGATCACGCCGTGCGCGGGGATGGCGTTGCCCACCGTGCGCTGACGCTCGAGGGCCGCAAGAAGCTGCAGCTCGGTCTGCCGATAGGCCTCGATCTCCTCCTCGATGGCGATGACGGGCGCGCCCTCGCTCTGCGCGGCGGCGAGGATTCCGCGCGATCGCGCCTCGACCCAGGTCGCGAAGGCGACGAGTCCGACCGTCACGACCGCGATGCTCGCGGAGATGCCGACCACGCGGCGCGAGGCGCGCTGGGTGCGCACGCGCGCCACGATCGGGTCGGGAAGAAGGTGGAAGGTTCGGTGCTTCACGCCACGGCCTCCGAAAGGACGAGCGCACGCGAGCGGCACGCGAGCCCGAAGCAGGCGATCCAGTCGGCCATCGAGGTCGGCCCGCCGACGCCGAGCGCTTCGAGCTCGGCACCCGCGGCCGCGGTGGGAAGCTCCGACTCGCACGACACCACGGTCGAGCGGCACGATTCCTCGATGATTCCCGCAAGCCGGGGCTCCGCGCCATGCGGCCCCGAGAGGACGACGCGCGCGGGCTGTCCGCCGCGGAAGGTCACGCCGAAGTAGCGGAGGCAGAGCGCGACTTCCCCTGCGAGCGCGTCGAGCGACGCACGCGTGGCGCCAAGCGCGGCCTCCTCGGTGACGGTGTCGACGGGGTTGCCGAGGCCGCGCATCGCGGCCAGGCGCGAGGCACGCAGCGCCGCAGCGCTCTCGATCGGAACGGAGAGCCGCTCCGCGACCGCGCGGTCGAGGACCGCGCCGCCCGTCGGAATCTCCCTGCAGAACGAGATGCGGTCGCCGCGAAGGACGAGGACGACCGATCCCTCCTGCTCGATGTGAAGGACCGCGCGCACATCGGCGACATCCGCGTCGCGTCGCGAGCGCCTGCTGAGGGCGCGTGCGATCGCCGCGAAGCGCGGCTCGACCGCGACGGGCTCGTAGCCCGCGTCGACGAGGACTCCGAGCGCCTCCGACAGCTCCTCCGAGGGAGCGGCGACCATCAGGTGCTCCTCCTTGCCTTCATGCGAGTTGGACGGCGCGCCGGTGGGCAGCGCATCCGCCACGAGCGACTCGCGCGGCATCCCGCAGCGCTCGGCGGCTTCCCATGCGACCGCCTCGCGGGCGTCGGGCCCGCGCAACTGGGGAAGACGGGTGACGGCCATCCGCACGAAACCGGACGGAAGGCCGACCACGACCTCGCGCCCCGTGAAGTTCACGCGACGCATCTGCTGCACGCCCGCGGTCGCACGCTCGACGAGCGTCGCGCCAGGCGCCACGCGCACCGTCGTCGCGCAGAGCGGCGCATCGGGCCCATGACGGACCTGCATCGCGCGGGGCGCGTCCGGACTGAGATCGAGCCCGATCGGGCCGACGAGTCTGTTCCATGGAAAGCGTGTGCGCGACATGGTGCGTGTTCCCTCGGTCGTGGAGACCTCATGGTTCGTCGGCCTGTCGCAAGCCCCGCTTTGGTCGGTCTATGCGGACGGCGCCGATTTGTCAGGCTTCCCGCCCGTTGCCCCGCCAAGCCGCCCCGGCCGCGCAGAAACTGCGCGTCGGGCGCTCCCGCTGCACTCTCAGTTGATCTCCGCCTCTTCCTCGACGGGATCGCCGATCGCCACCTCGACCACGCGGACCTTCGCGGTGAGCGGCGACACCTCGAGCCTGAAGACGCGCTCGGCGGAGCGGAGCACGATGGTCCCGCCCGCGGACGGCTGGCCGTCGTCGTCGACGGCGCCACCGAGCGGATCGAAGGTGATGCGGCGCGATCCGTCGTCGAACGAGACGTCCTCGATCTGGAGCGATGCATAGTCGCCGCGCGCACCGACGCCCGCGCGCATGCCGCCGCGGCCGGCGCCCGCCAACGGATCGGCGACGAACTCCGCGGTCTCGGGGTCGAACGCGTCATCGAGCTCGTCGGGAGCCACCCGCACGATGCACCAGCCGGATCCATCCTCGAGGAACTCGATGCGCCGGAACTCCTGCTGCGCGATGGCGTCGCCCTGCGCAAACGCCACATCGGCGATGAACTGCCGCGCCGCCGCCTGCGCGTCGAAGTCGCCGCGCCCGCTGAGATAGGGAATGGCGAACATCGCGCTCATGGCGATGATCGACACCACCACGAGCAGCTCGATCATGGTGAAGCCTCGACGATGGATGGTCGTGCGGGTCTTCACCAGGCCGCGACCTCGTCGGAGAGCCCTTCGACCGCGCCCGTGTAGCGGAGCTCGAGCCAGGAGCCGTCCCAGGTCCAGTGGTACCCGTTCGGCAGTTCGGGAATGCTGCGCAGGAGCGGAGGACTTCCGTCCGCGGGGCTCGTCAGCGCGGGCCACAGCTGCGCGGTCCCGTTCTCACCCGCCTCGGCCGGCAGGTCCGCGCCGCTGCGGGACCGGAGGATCTCGATCTGCGCGCGCACGGTGTTGAGCTGCGCTCGCGCAGCGCTCCGCTCCGCGTTCTCCTGCTGCGGCCGCGTCGCGCCGACGACGATCGCCGCGAGGATGCCGATGATCGAGATCACGATCACCATCTCGATCAGCGTGAAGCCTCGCCAGCGCCTCTGCGCGGCCAGCCTCCATGACGAATCCCTGAACAAGCGGCGTGTCATGGCCCCCTCCTTCCAACCTGTTGCGGGCAGCCCGAGCGGCCGACCCACGGTTCACGAACAAAGTGGGCCGCATGGATCTCTCCATGCGGCCCGATGTGCGTTTCCATCCATCCAGTGCTTCGCCGGATGCCCGCCGGGGCGGGAATCCGCGGAGGGCGTCACCAGGAGGCGACTTCCTCGGCCGTGAGCGGAGAAGGCGGGTTCTCGTTCGACACCCAGAGGGTCTCGATGATGTCGGTGCCCTCCTGATCGCCCCAGTTCCACTCGAAGCCCGCTGGGAGGTTCGGGGTCTGCGAGAGGTACGGCTGCTGGCCCTCGGGCGGCGAGATCAGGTCATCGAAGCCCGTGGGGAGCGCGCCCGCGTTGCGCACGCGGAAGAGCTCGATCTGGCCGCGGATCGTCTGCAGCTGGCTGCGGATCGAGCTCGCGGTCGCTTCCTGCGAGGCGTTCGAGAACTGCGGGACGACGATGGCGGCAAGGATGCCGAGAATCACGACGACGATGAGGATTTCGATCAGGGTGAATCCCCGACGGTTCTTACGGACACGGTTCATGTGCTGCTGCCCTCTTCCCTCGGAGCCTTGATTCATGCCTGCGCGTCGATCCGAGGAGAGGTCGGACGCAGGCGACTCGACTGAACCCACGCGGGTTCCACACTTGAATGGCCGACACGGACCGTCGCCCGTGACGGCGCTGCTCGTATCCCTCCCTTTGGCCAAGTCCCTCCCTCAAGAGATCAAGGCCGAGGATCCGAACATTGCGGTGATCGGTCGACCCGATCGAGGACTTCAGCCGTTGACGGCGATTTCGTCACGCGCACACGCAGCCGCCACTCATTCGGATGACCAGGTGCCCTGTGCAAGGGACGCGCGGATCGGGCATCCGGCGCGTGAACGCGGATGAGACGCACCGGCGCGCGAACTTCTCGCCACCGCCCGCACAGGCGTTTCAATCGTCACGACGCGTCGCACGACGCGTCGCACGCCGACTCGTCACGCTTCATCGAAGCGCACGGCGATCCGCCACGCATCGTCGCCGCGGTGCACCGTCCGCACGACGGTTCCGGTCGCAGGGCGCGCGTCCGGATCGCTGAAGCCGATGCTCGCCTTCGTGCCCACGGGCACGGCTTCACGGGCAGTCCCCGAGATCCACCAGGGCGCGCCGACGAGTTCGTCGAGCTCGACCACCAGGCCGAGCGCAGCGCCAAGGCCGAGGAGCGTCGCGCTTCCGACGACGGGCCAGCGCGCACCGGCGCGCCGATCGACGCGGAAGTCCTGTGCGAGCAGTTCGCGCATCGGCCAGTCCTCGCCCCCACCCTCTCCTGCGCTGCCTCGCCAGTCGGAGGCGCGCAAGGTTCTCGGGCTCGAGGGCGCTGCGGCGGTCATCATGGAGTTTCGGTCGGCGTTTTCGCCCATCGCGCTTGAAGAGTCGACCCCGACCACAGTTGACGCGGGAGCATCGCACTGGTCGAGTGCTCCGCCAAGGAACGCCGATATCCCCCGCACGCAGCGCGGCGCCATGCACCGATGAACGAGCCTCACACAACAGCCCCAGCGAACGCATCCGCACGGCGCATCGGCCCCATCGAGCGGCTCGCTGTTCCCACCGGCACGGCCGCCGCCACGGTCATCGCGACGGAGCCGTCCGCGGATCCCGTCTGCGAAGCACGCAGGTTCGCGCGCATCGCCGCGCTCCCCGACATCGAGTTCCGCGCGCAGTTCGAGGAGCTCGTCGTCTCGGGCGTCTACACCGTCCTGCACGGCCGACTCCTCGTGATGCGCATCGTCGGCGCGGGCGTGCGCAACCTCGCCTTCGTCGCGCGCTCGGAAGGCGTTGATCCGCCGCTCGTGCTGCGCGACGGCCTCGACACGCGGCCGGTCATGGTCGAAGTGCCGACGGAGCGGGCGCAGGCCGACGGCCTCTGGGAACTCGCGCTCTCCGAGTCGCGCCAGCGTCCCGTCTTCCACGGCGTCACAGGCGACGGCATCACCTACTCGGGATTCGGCGTCCTGCACACGGAAGCCGTCCTCGCGGCGCTCTCCCGCGTCGAGGAGCTCGCACCCACGCGCCGCGGGCTCGTCGTCTTCTCGCTCGGAGGGCCGCTCGAGCTTCCCGCAGGCCTCCTCGTGGGCGTCGAGCGCGCCACGACCTAGGCTCTGTCTGACGCGCGGCAGCGAGCCACGAGACTGGATCACGCGCCGCAGTGGTCCGTTTTCCCCGTGAAATCGCCTGTGCTACGATCGCGCCCCGACCGCCATGACGAACGCCATGACACCTGCCGCAGCCTCGATCTCCCGCACGCTCTTCCCAGAGACCCCCTCGAAGGGCCGCGTCTACAACTTCTCCGCCGGCCCTGCCGTGATGCCGGAGAGCGTGCTCGAGCAGATCCGCGAGGAGCTGATCGACTGCCGCGGTGGCGGCATCGGCCTCCTCGAGCTTTCGCACCGCGGTGCGCTCTACGAGGACCTCAACAACGAGGCCGAGGCCGCGTGCCGCCAGGCCGCGGGCGTCGGAAGCGACTACGCCGTCTTCTTCATGCCAGGTGGCGCGACGGTTCAGTTCGGCCTGCTGCCGCTCAATTTCCTCGGCGAGAACGACACCGCCGCGTACATCGACACCTCGATCTGGTCGTACAAGGCCTACACCGAGGCGCTCCGCTGCCGGCCCGTGACGGTCGCGTTCGACGGCCGCGCGCTGCCGGCGAAGTATTCGCGCGTCCCGAAGAAGGGCGAGTTCACCGAGCCCGCGGGCGCGAAGTACCTCCTCTACTGCCAGAACAACACGGTCGAGGGCACGACCTTCTGGGCGCCGCCCGAGACCGCGCTCCCCCTGATCGGCGACGCGACGAGCGACATCTTCTCGCGTCCGTGGGACTTCACGAAGCATGTGATGGTGCTCGCGGCCGGCCAGAAGAACCTCGGCGCATCGGGCGCAAGCCTCATCATCGCGCGCAAGGACTTCATCGCAAGCGCCACGCAGAAGCTCCCCACGATCCTGCGGTTCGAAGACCACGCGAACGCTGGCTCGCGGCTCAACACGCCGCCCACCTTCGCCGTGCGCGTGATGGGCCTGATGGCCGAGTGGACGCTCGCCGTCGGCGGCCCCGAGGCGATCGCCAAGCAGAACGCCCGCAAGGCGAACCTCATCTGGGACGCCGTCGACCGCTCGGGCGGCTTCTACTCGTGGCCCGCCGAGAAGTGGTGCCGCTCGCACCTCAACATCTGCTTCAAGACGCCGAAGCCCGAGCTCGACGCCAAGTTCGTCGCCGAAGCCGAGACGCACAGCCTCTTCGGCCTCCTCGGCCACCGCGAGGCCGGCGGCATGCGCGCGTCGATCTACAACGCGTTCCCCGCGAAGGGCTGCGAGATCCTGGCGCAGTTCATGGACGAGTTCGCGAAGCGAAACGGCTGAGTCGTAGTTTGAGCGGCCGCCGCTGCGGCGGCGGCCTTTGGTGCTGCTCGCGCTGGGCGCTCGACGCTTCCCCTTCACCCCCGCGCGAGTTCGAAGCGGTCGCGCGTCGAGACATACGCCGCGCCGCCCATGCGGCCGACGGCGGCGAGCTTCGCGGGGTCGATGTGCATCCGCTCGCTCGCGAGCCCGTCGTCGACGCGCACATGCACCACGCGGCCGAACACGCAGTTGCCCGCATTCGGTGTGCCGATCGGCGCAAACCGCCGCACTTCGATCGTCTCGCACTCGAAGTGGATCGGGCTCTCGGCGAGCGCCGGCGCCGCGATCTTCGCGCACGCGCGCGGCGTGAGGCCCGCGTAGGCGAACTCGCTCTCGCCGTGCGCAAGCTCGGCCGCGCACTTCACCACGGCCGCGATGTTCGCCTCGGTCGCGATCGAGATCGAGAAGCACCCCGTGCCGCCCTCGGCCACGGGCTTTGCATTTGCAAGCGAGTCGTTCTCGCCGCCGTCGCGCTTGTTGACAGGCGCGAACATCACCACCATCGGCTCGGCCGACACGCCGTTGAAGAACGAAAACGGCGCGAGGTTGTGCTGCCCGCGCGCATTCACCGTGCCCACGACCGCGATCGGCCGCGGCACGATCGCGCCGACCATGAGGTTGTAGCGCAGCGCATGCGGCAGGCTGTTCACATCGATCTCCATCTCAGCGCTCCCTTCGTGCGGTGACTTCCGTCTCGATGCGCGCGAGCAGCCCGTCCATCGCGCGCTCGATCATGGCGAGCATCTCGTCGAAGCCCTCTTCGCCGCCGTAGTACGGGTCGGGCAGATCCGCGGCGCCGCCCGATCCAACGCCGGTCGCGTCGAACGCCCGCAGGAGCACGACCCGCTCGCGCGGCGCCCCCGCCGCCAGCACATGGCGCTCGTGCGTGCGGTCCATGCACACATAGAGGTCGTGCGCCCGAGCGCCGCGGAAGTCGCTCGCCCGCAGCTCCCGAGCCGTTCCCTCGACGGGGTAGCCCGCACGCGACAGCACGCGCGCCGAACGCGGGTCGGGCGGATCCCCTTCATGAAGGCCGTGCGTGCCCGCCGAGTCGACGGCGAGCTGCCCAAGGAGCCCCGCGCGCGCCGCCCGGGCCCTGAAGACGCACTCCGCAGCAGGGCTTCTGCAAATATTCCCAGAGCAGACAAAGATCACGCGGTACAGAGCCGACTGTAGGGGCATGTCGCGAGTGTATCGCGGCGGATCCGATAGCCTTCTCCGTCGCCGCGACCGCGGCTTCGGCTCTCCGTGCACCTTCGACCGCGACCGCTGCGATGGCCTACGACTTCGACCTCCTCGTGATCGGCAGCGGGCCAGCGGGCCAGCGGGCCGCCGTGCAGGCCGCGAAGGTCGGCAAGCGCGTGGCGATCGTCGAGCGCCAGCGCATGGTGGGCGGCGTGTGCCTCCACACGGGCACCGTGCCGAGCAAGACCTTCCGCGAGGCCGTGCTGCAGCTGACGCGCGTTCCCGCGATCGCGGACGGCACGCCCGTCGAGCGCCCGCGCCCGACGATCACGGACCTCATCCATCGCGTGAACGAAGTCGTCGACCGCGAGCTCGCGGTGGTGGCGCGGCAGCTCGCGCGCAACCAGATCGAGCTCCTCAGCGGATGCGCGTCGTTCGTCGACCCGCACACCGTGATCGTCGACTCTGGCTCGGGCGCACGCCAGGTGAGCGCGGAATTCATCCTCATCGCCTGCGGCAGCCGCCCAGCGCCGCCGCCCGTCCAGGCAGATCACCGCACCGTCCTCACGAGCGACGACATCATCTGCCTGCCCAAGCTGCCGCGTTCCCTCGCGGTGATCGGCGCGGGCGTCATCGGCATCGAGTACGCCTCGATGTTCGCGGAGCTCGGCGTGGAGGTCACGCTCATCGACCGCCACACGCGGCCGCTCGACTTCTGCGACACGGAGATCGTCGACGAACTCATCCACCAGATGCGCCAGAAGCGCGTGACCTTCCGTCTCGGGGAGGCCGTCAAGAGGATCGACAGTGGCCGCGGCGTCGGCTGCGCGGCGATCGAGCTCGAGAGCGGCAAGCGCATCGTGGTCGACGCGGTCCTCTTCTCGATCGGCCGCGTTGGCGCGACGGACGGACTCGCGCTCGAGATGGCCGGGCTCACGGTCGACGAACGCGGCCGCCTCGCGGTCAACGAGCGCTTCCAGACGGCTGTTCCGCACATCTCGGCCGCGGGCGATGTCATCGGATTCCCTGCGCTCGCGTCGACGAGCTCGGAGCAAGGGCGCCTCGCCGTGTGCGCCATGTTCGACATCGAGGCGCGACCGACCTCCGTCGGCTTCCCCTACGGCATCTACGCGATCCCAGAGATCTCGATGGTCGGCGCCACGGAGGCGCAGCTCACGGAGAAGAAGATCCCCTACGAGGTCGGCGTGGCGCGCTACGCGGAGATCGCGCGCGGACAGATCCTCGGCGACGAGAGCGGCCTCTTCAAGATGATCTTCCACCGCGAGACGCGCGCCTTGCTCGGCGTCCACTGCATGGGCACGCAGGCGACCGAGCTCATCCACATCGGCCAGGCCGTGCTCACGCTCGGCGGCGGGCTCGACTACTTCCTCGACACGGTGTTCAACTACCCGACGCTCGCCGAGTGCTACAAGGTGGCCGCGTACAACGCGGCGAACCACCTGCGCGCCGCGAAGGCCGTCGCGGAGACCGTCTGAATCTTCCGCCGTTTCGGCGCGCGGGCTCGACTCGCGGCCGGTCGCGTCTATACTCGCACCGTCTTTCACAATCGGGGCCGACCAGCATCGACCGGACGAAACCTGTCCATCGTTGCGAGCCGTGGAGCATCCTGGCCACGTAAAAAGGATGCACAACAACAACTGCCAACACGCAGTACGCTCTCGCTGCCTAATACCAGCGACGTGGAGTGGACCCGACGCCCGATGAGGTCCACCCGCGAAAAAAATCGGGCTGGTTCCAAAGCGCCGCCTGGCCGCAGAGGAACGAGACTTCAGTCAGGCTGGTCTGGGGTTGGCGCCCGCCGCGAGCGGATGCCCCGGACGAGATTGAGATCGCGGACACGCTCGTAGACGCGATGGAGAGGCCGTCTCGGCACGGGGGTGCGAATCCCCCCGGCTCCATTCAAAGAAAGGGCCCCCGCATTGCGGGGGCCTTTCTCTTTGAATGGAGCCTGTGTTTGAGCGGCGGCTGCTGCGGCAGCCGCCTTTGGTGCTGGGACGCGTGGCTTGAGCGGTCGCGGCTGCGGCCGCTCCCTTTGGTGCTACCGACACGCACGGGTGC
>CAYMSD010000020.1:23804-40587 GCA_964393015.1 uncultured Klebsiella sp. | reverse complement strand
TGGCGATGTGCGTCGTCGCCACGACTGCAAACCCAACGCGCGGCGCCCGCGCTGCTCGGGCACGCCGCATCCCCCGATCACGGGTGCGCGAGACAAGAATTCGCAAATCTTCCCAATCTGAAGCACATTTCTCTTGACTGTCATCGCGGGGGGGTGAGCTGCAACAGTTGACCAAGGTCCTGCGCCGAGGTCGTGATTGTTGTGATCCGTGCATCCCTGGCCGTGGAAATCCCCTCGCGAGAGGGGCGGCGGTGTCGCGCACCTAAAGGCGCGCGCCCCGCACCCATGCCTGCACGACAACCGCGCGGCCCCCCGCGCAAAGGAGAAGTCCGCATGAAGATCAAGTCGCCGACCGGATTCCTGGCGTTTTGGAGCGCGTTCGCCGCAGTGGCGCCGGCGGCGAGGCGAGGACTCGCCTCATGCATGCTGGTCGCGGCAACGATTGCGATGCCATGCTCTGCTTTCGCGAAGCACGCGATGACTGCGGACGGCGTCTCGGTCGGCTGGGATCCCTTCGATCCCGGAAACCAGGCGGATGTCCGAACCTTTGTTGCCGCCCATTGGGACAGTCTGTGGCACGCGGAATCGACCGGGGCTTGGCCGCTCTCAGAGTCGGACATTCGAAACCACTTTCGGAACCCGCTTCCGGGCGACTTCGGAATCGTCTACTTGCGCTGGGAGCGTGTGTTTAGGAGCCTCTACGCCCACCGCCTGTCGAATGCAGACGGCGATGCGTATGACCTATGGGATCTCATGCGGGACGATGAGGGTGTTCGGAGCGAGTTCAAGGAGTTTGTGCTCCACGGGAAGATCGCGCCATCGGTCACGAGCTGCGAGGCCTTCTACTCGCACTACACCATGCTGGTTCAAGCCGAGTCGGGACTGGGTCAGGTGCAAGCGGAGGACGTGCGGATCAATGAAGAGGGCGAGCTCGAGTCGCTCGAACTGACGTTAGGGGATCAGTTCGGCGATTCCCTCGGGCCGCTCGCATCGGCCACGCCGGTCGTGGCTACTCCGTCGCCCGCCAACGAGCGTAAGTTGTGCGATGTCATCTGGTGGTCGAGAGCATCTCTGCTCGCATGCATGTACGGCGAGGGGTTGTGGCAGAGCGACGACGGGCCGGCTTGGTTCGATTGCGATGATTTCATGCTTGCGATGAGAAACTGGCTCAGACGAAAGATGGGCCAGGACATCGTTCGGCCATTTCTGTTCCGTTGGCGGTGTCCTGGTGAGACGGAGTACCGCGGACATTGGATGCCGGTCGTGGTAATCGGTGGCAAGTACTACCTGATCAACCCTTACACTGGAGAGGACGGAGTAGACGGTCCCTACGACAGATCGCCTTCGGGGCGGAGGGAGATGGCGAAGCGAGGTATCCTTACAGTGGAAGCGGGCTGCCGCGATGCGCTCGGAAATCCAGTCGAACCAGAGTGGGATGAGCAACCGAGGTTCTTCGACGGTCCGAACGATGTCCCTCCCAAGGGGCGCGAACCTCGGCCGCCTTTCTGGATGAACCCAGACTCGCTCGCTCATTTCTGTGAGAAACTCGCAGCTTGTTGCGGGCGTATTCCGGGCGGTGGCGAGCAGAGTCCTGCTTGCGGTCCACCGCCAGCTGGCGCGGAGGATGAAGCGATCGACCTCGATCCCTGTGACGCTTCCAACTACCTTCCGGAACCTGCGCCCGCTGTCACGTGGCCACCTGATCAGGCCTGTCGCCAACTGCCACCGAATTGACGGGGGTTTCGCTTACCCTAGGATGATCGTGAACGAAGGTCTCTTGACTCGATGAGGAAGACTCAGGCCACACCTCGGGTACGAACGCTCGTCGCATTCGGGGCGCTCGGCTTCGCGGTCCAGCAAATCGTGTCGATGGGACTCGGCGCGCTTGGGATCGTTCACTCGCACTATGAGATCGAGCTGGGGCCCCACTTGCGGGGCTGGCCGGCACCCCCGGATCGGCTCGACCGAGCGTGGATCAACTGGGTTGGGCCGGCGCTGTTTCCGATGCCGGCTCCCGGCACGGGCGACAACGGCGACCGCGGGTCTTCGAGTGGACTGCAGGAAGACGACCGCGCTCAGCAACTGCCCTTTGTGGTGCAGGAGCGGGGGATGTCGTACATCGTGTGGCGGGCGCCGCGAGGGCGCGTGCTTGGGCGTCCGCTCGGTGAGCAATGGGCGGTGGTCGGGCCTCTCGAGCCCGCTGTCCTTGATGTGTTTCGCGGATTCAATGCGCGCTATGGCGCCTCGGCGGTGCCGGTTGCGCGCGTCGATCTGCACGCAATGGCGGATGAGCGCGCAAAGTTCGTCGGCAGCGGCGAGTTGGCCGAGCGCGCGCAGACGGAGGCCGAGCACAAGCGCGAGGTAACGGCACTCGAGGACACCAAGGCGGGAAGGATGTCGGAGGCTGAGTTCTCGATAGTCCTCGGACGCCACCAACTGCGAAAGGCGGTTGATGCGTACCTGCGCGCCTTCGGCGCAATCGACCTCGATCCCCCACGCTCGCTTTGGGCTTCTACCCAGCTTGCACAAGCGAAACCCAATCCTGAAGCGCCGGGCAGAGTCCTGCTTCACACATCGGCCGCGTGGGGCTGGCCAATGCAGTCGACCAACATGTCGGCCACCTACGCATGGAACGGTACGCTTGAACTTGAGTCGGCGTCGAAGGTGTTCGATCACGAAGAGAGCGATTCCTACGATGGTCTGCAAGAAGAGACATGGCACGCCGAGCTGGGCGCGCTCGTCAGCGCGGTTCCTGGGCTCCGTCAGGACGGGAAGCCGCTTTGGTCACGACTCGATCAGGACTGGATCCCCCTTTCCGGCCGATCCACTTCAGCGACCGGTTTCACGTTTCTTCCAGGCGTGCCGTGGCGACCGCTTTGGATCGGGGCGTTCGTGAACACGGCGATCTACGCGCTTGGCTTATGGTTTCTCTGGACTGGGAGCGTGCGTCGGGCGTTCCACGTCTGGAAAGTGTCTCGCGCTCGACGCGCGGGGCGCTGCGCAACATGCGGCTACCCGAGAGCAGGCAATCGTGAAGGCACGAGCCACGGGTCGCTCTGCCCCGAATGCGGCAAAAGACCGTACTGACGGTCGTACTGGTCCTGGCGACAAGGGACGTGGCGAGGCACGCGCCGGCCTGGCGCCGTGTCTGCATGCTGGCTGAAATTCGGCGCTTGAGCATTTTGCCATTTGCCGTGCCAGTTGAATACCTTTCGGGACCCGCTCGTACCCGCCACCAAGCGGGTGCGGTTGGCGTTGAACTCGAAGCGACGCGAAGTCGATGGGTTGCGAGAAAGGCCAGCTGGTACCGGGTAGGTACCCGCTTGTACCCGCCACGTCCCCGGCACGGGGTTTGGAGGGTTTGCGCTCAGGCTCCGCTGCGCTCCGCCTTCGTCGGCGCCTTCTTCCAGCCGCACGCCATGTGTTCCTCGCGGGCGGGGCAGTTGTCCTTCACCTTCATGCTTGCGAACCTAGCAGAACCATCCGAGCCGACGACAGCGCGGCGCGCAGCGTCGGCCACGCCCGCATCGAGAGAGAGCAGCCGCAGCCCCGATCGCCCCATCCGCGCACGCGGAGCGAAGCGCAGCACAAGCAGGTTGGCGATGTGCGTCGTCGCCACGACTGCAAACCCAACGCGCGGCGCCCGCGCTGCGCGGGCACGCCGCATCCCCCGATCACGGGTGCGCGAGACACCTATGCTCAGATATCACCAACACGAAACGGGTCTCGATTGAGCGCCATTGCGTGGTTGGTAGATTACAAGCCGTGACCAAGACCATCGCAAAGGCCTTGACTCTCGTGTTCCGTGCACTTCCGGCCGTGGTTCCCTTCGCGAGAGGGACGGCGGCGTCGCGCACCCAGCGTCGCGCACCCAGCGGCGGGCGCTCCGCAGCCACGCCCGCACGACACCGCTCGTCACGCCTTGCCGCGACCGCTGTTCTTGCCTGCGCCTGGACGGTCGACATCGCAGCGGCGCGCCAGGACTCCGCGGTGGTCTTCACGATCGAGAAGCTCGGACAGTCGGACCCAGCCGCCGTCTTTGATGCCGATCTCGAGCAGGACGCAGCGATTCGAGGGAGCGATGGGCTGGTCAACTTCGTCGAGTTCCGCGATGTCCTGACCCGTGAGGAGCTCGCCGGGTATCTCAGCCAGAGCCACGCTCCGATCGCAGTGCGACTGGCGGTTTGGCAGTGTGCGGTTGAACGCTGGCCGTCTTTCGTAGAGACGCTCTCGAGCCGCCGTCCGACACAACGGAACGAGATGATTCGGTCGTCGCGCGAATGGGGCGCCCAGATTGATCGAGACGGCGCACCTGATCCGCGACTCAAGTCACGGCACTCCCGGCTTGTCGTCTGCATCCAGGCCGAGCGGGCTGCGGCAGAGGTGCGTTCCTCGCCGAGCTGGCGGACTGTGCATCGACGGCGCTTTCGACCCAGACGGGCGCGGTCGAGGCCGCGCCCGCTGCGCGTGCCGATCTCCCAGCGGATCTTCTCGAGCCACTCGTCCAGCGCGCCCGATTGCGCAACACTTCGGAGTCGATTCTCGGAAGGCCACCGCGCTGGATGTCCGTCGACCCGCGTGTCATGCTGGCAAGGTGCGCGCCCGCGACGGTGGATCGTGACGCAACCGACGACATCCTCCAGGCGTTCGAAGCTTCGCGCGCCAGCCTTCTTCTTGCGAGATACCGCGCGGAGTGGCAGGCGCTCGGTCATGACGAGGGCGTGCGGCAAGCCGCATGGAGGCGAGTCGAAGCGCTGGAACGACGGATCAGGCAGGAGACGCGGTCGGCGCTCCGCGACATGGCCGGTTCGCTCGACGAGCGCGCGGGCGAGCGTCTCTCTCTCATCGCTGCGGCCGAGTGCTACCCGGAGTTGGCGCCATCGCTGCGACAGGTCGCGCTTGCAGTCGATGGGTCGGGCTTGACCAATGCGCACGACGAGGAGCAGACGAACTTCCTGGCCTGGCGCGAGCAGGCGATCGCAGCCACGCGGCGGGCCATCGATGAACTCGATGCAGCCTCGGAGCGTGCAGGGTTCCTTTGGATCCGGTCGTCGGATGCATCGCTCCACGATTCGGTCGAACTCGCCCGATCACGACTCGAGTCGGTCTTCCAAGACAAGCCTTGACATTGCCACGATGGAACCCAGTGTCGCGCGGGCACCGCTCGGTGTCCGCGCTGACACAGGA
Source organism: uncultured Klebsiella sp. (assembly GCA_964393015.1). Classification (GTDB taxonomy): domain Bacteria; phylum Planctomycetota; class Phycisphaerae; order Phycisphaerales; family SM1A02; genus QWPT01. The sequence continues at coordinate 35,400 of CAYMSD010000020.1, read as the reverse complement.
CCTCGCGGTTCCCACGCGCGCAGAATGCAGGGTGCAGCTTCATCGCCTGTTGGTGCCTGTTCGAACCCGGCATTGGACGATCTCGTGCCGCTTGATTGCCTCCGCGTACCCGCTGGTACCCGCTCGTACCCGCCAGTGACCCGGCATCGGGTTCAACACTCTTGGGTTACCCTCCGATGATGGCTGCTGTTTCATCGGCACTCCTGACGCAGGTGGGTGCGCGTGCACTCTGTGTTGTGGGAGGCCTCTCCGCCGTCGAGTGGCGCGACGCGGTGGCGTGATCTCGTGCCGCTTGGTTCCTTTTTGGTACATACCCGCTCGTACCCGTCAGTGACTCGGCATCGGGTCTTGTACCGGGTTGGGTTTGTAGAAGCCGGTCGCCTCGCTCATCCCCGCGCGGGGGTACGCCGCCACGCAAGGCGGAATTCTTCGTGACTTTCGGGGAAACTCACTTGACTGTCATCGGGGGGGGTAAATTGTGACAGTTGGCTGAGGCCCGTCGCCGACGCCGTACCTGTTGTGATCCGCGGCATGCGCCACGCCTGCACGGTGGCGCGCGCTGCGTCCGAATCTCCTCGGCACCAGGCAACTTGTTTGCATGTGATGGTCAACATGACGTTACGGTCTTCAACTCGAAGGAATCGGAATCCAACCGGAACCGCGACGGCGCTGAGCCTGCTCCTTTGTTCGGGCGCGATGGCGGTAGCCACGTTTCTTCATGTGGCCGCAAGCAACGCGGACGATCCGCCGCCCGACGAATTCCCCGTCACTTCGTCCCAAGATCTGGATGGGGATGGCTCGGACGACATGGTCGATGCTTCACCGTCCGGCGACAGCCCGAACGAGCTCGAGGCGGGGCTTGTCGTGATCACGACCGGCACTAATAGGGCCGTCACCATCACGGGGCGAGAAGTGGGTGACCTGTTCGGGGCGTCGATCGCAGTTGCGGGCGACTTGAACGGCGATGGTTTCGCAGACCTCATTGTTGGTGCGCCGCTGGAGCAGAGCGGAGAGGGGCGAGCGTATGTCTTCTACGGACCATTTCGCGACTACGAGAACCCGACACTCCATGTCGACGACGCGGACATGATCTTCCGGAGCCCGCTCGCGGGTGAGCTGAGCTTCGGTACCTTGGTGCGAGGGGTCGCCGATGTCGACTGTGACGGGCGTCCGGACCTCGGCATCGCCGCCCTTGCCCCTGCCGGTCAAGGCGCTCCGCCGATCCTCGTCAGCTACATCGTGTCGGGTGCCTCCGGAGCGCCGCTCTACCGCGCGGTCGGCGGCACACCGTTCAACACGTGGTTCGAAGCCGTCGGGGATGCCGAGGGCGACGGCGATGTCGACTCGAAGGACCTTGCGATCGTCAATCGTAATCTCGGTAGCACCGGTGCCCATCTGACGCTCCGCGACGGCGACTTCAACGCGGACGCGCAAGTCAACGGGATCGACCGAGGCATGCTGATCGGCAACTGGGGCGCGAACCACTCCCTGCCGATTCGCAAGTGTGGCAATACCTGCCCGCCTTGGGTCCCACCGGGATTCCACTGCGTTCAGGACTGCGACGGCGATTGGATTGTCTTGCCGTCGAACGTCTGGCCAGACTGCAACCCCATCCTGTGCACGATGGACAGCTGGTGCGGCTACACGATCTCCATTCTTGGTCCTGGACCGATGGCCCCGACTCCGAACCCGCCTCACAGAGTCGGCTGGGAGTCCGAGGTGCTGATCGAGGTTGGCACCGGAGGCACCGGCGGTCCGGCCGACTGGGTTGTCCTCGAGGGTGAGGATCTGATCGAGGTGCTCGAGGTCGGCTACGACTCGTTCCGGTTCCGCGCCCTCGAGTTTGGGTACGTGCGTATCCGGTGCAGCTACTCTCCCTGCCCAGGGTCGTGCTATTTGGAAGTCCCGATCGACATTACCTGGGTTGACTCGGATTCCGACGGCATCCCCGATCACTGGGAGTTCCTGCTTGGCCTCGATCCGAACGACCCGGACACCGATGGCGATGGGGTTCCCGACGGCGACGAGGATGCCGACGGTGATGGCCTCAGCAACCATGACGAGTTCATCTACAGCACCAATCCCCTCAGTCCTGACAGTGACGGTGACGGCGTCAACGATGGGGCGGAGGTCGCCCAAGGCAGTGACCCAAACGACGGATCCGATGGTGGGGTCGCGCCTGCTCCGGAGGATCTCGTCAGCATCGTACTTCAGGTTGGGGACAGCAGTGACAGCAACTCCGAGATGTGGATGTTGGAGGTTGGTGACATACGCTTCAAGGCTCCTGGGCACGGGGAGGTCACGCCGCCGACGATCTTCCAGTTTCTGCGCGGGAAGTCGTATCCGATCAAACTTGTCCATCTGAGCAGCAATGTCTCACCGCCGGACTATGACTACACGGCCCACCTCACGCCGGAGGCGACCAGCTGCGCGATCGTCGACGATCCGCAGAGTCTCTTGGGCGTTCACTGGTCAGGAGAAAGCAATCCGGCGGCGGGGAAGGAAGCGACCCTGCACCTTCCAAAGGTCGATCTCGATATCGATACGGACAACACCAATGGCTTCTCGGCGCCTGACTCGAATGCTGCCGAAGACGAGGCCGAGATGCAGGGGCCGGGCAAGCTGATGTTCACGGGCCTTGCGGACACTGACTCTGACGGCATCCCTGACTGGGCAGACGGGATCGAGTTGGCGGGGCTCGAAGCGGGGCCTTCGGGCGCGGCATTCGTTCCATTGGTGCTCGATGTCCCGGACGCGGTCATGGCCGCGCTCGATGATCCAAGCGCGTATGTTGCTCTCGCGTACGACATGTCCGATCCGGCGCTCATCACGCCGGGCAATCTCTCTGTTCGGCCGCCAGGCGCCTATCGGCTCTGGACGAAGGATGGGACCTCGATGCGCAATCCACTTCCGGCGACGGAGGGCGGCGACCTCGTAGCCCCCGGCGTCCGGCTCGATCGCACGAAACTGAATTCGATGCGATCGGGAGGTGACAAGGTGACTCTCTACCTTGAAGCTGTCAGCCCGACCACGAGTGAGGCACAGCGGACTATCACTGCCTCGCTCGTCTTCTCCACGGCCGCAGGCAACTGTCCGTCGCCCATTACCGATTCCGTGAAGGCGGCCGCAATTGAGATCGAGATTCTCGATGCAAGGGCATGGGGTCCAAGCTGGTCGCCGGAAGCAGGGGTTTCCCTGTCCAACTCGGACCTGGATGCCGACATGGCCGCCTCGGCTCACATCGGAGGAGCCATCACTGACGGCGCCAGCCTCTGCGTCATCCGGCTGAAGCCGTACTTTTCGGAGATCACCCAAGTCTGGCCAGACCTCGAGATCGCGATGACGAAGGGCGGCGATGCGACCGTCAACGAAGCCAAGGTGGTCGGCACGTTCCACCCCGTGTCAGAGGAGACGGCGGCATTGCCGCCGCTTCCCACGCCCTTCGACGCCTTGCAGGCGGGTCAAGCGGCGACTGCTCCGATCACCTCCGGCAAGGCGTTCTACGTTCCACCCGAAACATATGCCGACCCCACCGAGACCCTCTCGGCACAGGCGCTCAATGCCCTCGAAGAATGCCGGATGTGCATCGAGCTCCGACAAGGCGGCACTCGGGTGGCAACGCGCTCATTCCTGCTGCGACGTCCGCCGCTCGTGTTGGTTCATGGCATCCTCAGCAGCCCTGCGACCTGGTCGGCTGCGGAATGGAACGAGGTGCCCGGATCGCCAGTACCGACGAGAGTCTACAAGGCTGATTGGAGTGCGACCTCCGCGCAAGGCTACAGCGAGAACTACGGAATCGTTGCGCTTACCATTGAAGAGGCGCTTTCCGAGTATCGAACCGCCAACGACAACGGTCACGCCGCGGTGCGCAGCTTCCGCGGCATTCGGTACGCCGCCACGCGGGCCGATGTCGTGGCACACAGCCAGGGCGGCCAGTTGGCCCGGTTCTACATCGCGGATGGAATGCCGGCCATTATCAATCGGGTCGGCTGGATCTCCTCGCTGCTGAATGGGCGGAACGAGGCGAGCGCGTCCGGTCGCTGGCCCTACCTGCGCGGCGGCAACTACGGCGCGGGCAGCATCAGGCGTCTTGTCACGCTTGGATCACCATTCAAGGGATCGCCGCTTGCGAACACCGCCAGCCTGATCCTCGCTCCCGGGGAGGGCGGCGATCCGGTTCCGCCCCCTGGTTACGTGGCATTGCTCGCCTGGTACACTAGCGGCGAGATGGATGCTGGCTTAGCCTCAATGCTGTTCCAAGGCACGCCCGAAAACCCAGGCCCCTACATCGAGCCGACGTGCGTGGCAGACTTGTGCACAGGGAGCGACGCCCAGCTCGCTCTTGAAGCGGCCAGATATCCGTCGGGCCACCGACAGGTTCGTTGGTATCCGATCGTGGGGATCGCCACCCAGTCTGCCGGTGATGCGCCCGTGCAAGGGGCGCTCTGGGAGCTTCTCTTCTCGTTCCTTCCCATGGTCCCCAATGACCCCACCGAGATCAGTCCGCTCAGTCCCGCCAACAGCGACCTGATCGTTCCGGCAGCTTCGCAGCGCAATCTCAGGCTGACGGGAAGCCCCAACGAGCTTGCGGGCCAGGTATTCCAGTTCACCGCCCACGTGGCTGTGCCCGGACTCTCTGGGGAGACGAGCTCGGTGGAGATTTCGACCAAGGTGCGGAGCCTGCTTTCCGGCTGGCCAACTGTCTTCAATACCTCTTGGAGTCTCGGCCCATGAACGCGCTCCCCGCCCACTCCCTTCGCGTCGCACTCGTCTGCATCCTCTGTCTGGTCAACTGCGTCACCAGCGCAAGTAGCGCAGTCGTGCGCATCACGGTGACGGTGAGCACTGAGGACGGGAAGCGGCTGCAGGGATGTCTGCTTCGAGCACTCGTCGACGGACGGTCTCCAGGCGTGATCGACGGCGTCACCGACGCGAACGGAAGCGTGGTCCTTGCAGTCGATCTGCCGCCTGAGGCATCATTCGTCGAAATCCGTCATGGATTCTCGTCCCCGTCGACGATCTCGCGAGCAGACCAGGCTCGCATCTCGAAGGTCTCAACGCAACACAAGATCGACTATCACTTCGACGCGTCGCATCGCGTCTCACTCGTTCCGCGTCAGTTCGACTACGAGTTGAGCATCACCGCGTGGACCGCGGTGACCGTCACGGCGACCTTTGTGGACCGACAGGGTCGCCAGTGCTCGGGAACACTCTATGGTCCGCCCATGACGTGGCCAGGTGGCTGGAGTCGGGGACAGTCGCATCCTCTGCGAGCGCTGCGAAAGGGCGCGGCGGCAGACCTTGCGGCGGGGGTATCAATTGGCGGGTACCTTGTCGTGAAGCCGATTCACCTAGACGCGAGCCGCACGTCGAGCGATGTCGACTTGGGCGCCGTCGTGTTCGACGAGCCACCAGCTGGAGTTGCGATCAGAACGAAGCTCGTCAATGACCAAGCCTTGATGTCCAAAGGCGTTCGACTCAGCGTTCTCTACGGAATGACGGTCATCTCGTCTGACGGAAAGTTCATAGCGTCCTTCCGGGCAGTCGGAACCGACGCGAACGGAGCGCCCGTCGGCGACGCCCCGATGGAGTTGGACTCCAGCGAGCGCTGGCAGCCAGTGCTACCTCCTGGAGAGTACTTTGTCGTCCCCCGGTTCTTCATGTTCGACGAGCTCCAAGCGATCGTCCTGCGACTGTTGGCGAAGGGCGTCGATCTGTCGAAGAGCGACATCCCTCGCATCAGCGTGCGAGAGGGAGCTCCGAATGACGATGTCGTGGACCTCGTGAAGTGCCGCGAAGCGATACTCCGACTCGCAGCGCGAGAAGGGGTCATCGCGAACGACAAGTTCAAGTAGAGGCATCGCCTCAGAATGTGGCGGTAGAACGTGGGCTTGCGGAGCAAGCCGCACAATTCGCCTCTTGCCTGACACTTACCGCGGCCGATCCCACGGCCGGGGTGCACCGCATCCAGTTTGACGATCTCGTGCCGCTTGGTTACCTCTTGGTACCCGCTCGTACCCGGCACCAAGCAGGCACAGTCGGAGAGGTCATGCAAGTTCCGTGAATCCCGCACCTTGCGTGCACGGTCGCATCGTGCCGGGGACGGACCCGCTTGCACCCGCTCGTACCCGCCAGTGACCCGGCACCGAGTTTGCAAAACTCGGCGTGGCTGATGGCTTCGGGCGCGAGTGAGGCTCGGATCAACACGATGGCAGCCTGGTCTCGGCGGTGGGTTGTGCGGAGAGATGGCGATCGGATGGCTGTGCGTGAATAGACTGGGAGCCTGATCATGCCTCATCTCGCGACACTCGTTCTTGTCTCGGCGATGCTGGCCGCCTCGCCTGTCGCACAAGGCTCTCAGGACACGACGGGCAGTGCACCGGCGGTTCGTGCGTTGAGCGAGGATGAGCTGGAGGGGCTTCGGGCGGGGCTTGGCCCGATCGGCGTACCTGTCCTCGCGCTGTCGCTTCCGAGCCAGCTCCGGCATGCTGACCTTGCGCGATGGTGTCGGCTGCTTGAAGTCGAACCCGCGCTTGCGGCGCGGCTCAAGCTGGCGCTGGAGTTCGCCCAAGGCGAAGACGACGCATTGAGAGCAAAGGAGTTTCCCCCGCTCTTCGCCCGCGCTGCAATGGTGGTCTCAAGGCCCGCGCAGGCGCTCTCCGTCGACGAGGTCAATCGGCTCTGCCGCGCCATCTCGGACAGCAGGCGCAGGGTGCTCAGCGTCATGTTTGCGCGGGAGCGCGATTCGCTCCTGCGCGGACTCGCCGCGCGGCCGGCAGGGCGGGTGGGCCCCATCGAGGCGCTCGGGGAGGTGTCCGATGCGGAACGCAGCGTGCTCGAGTCGCTGGCGCAGCTCCGCTCCATCGAGCTTGTCGAGTCTGTCGGGCATGCGGTCGCGACACCTGAGGTTGCCCGATGGGGAGTGGGTCGATTGCTCGAAGCGCACGGGGAACAGCTTCTGACGGCCGAGTCCCGTTCCGTCGCTCGGATGATCTACCGCGACGCGCTCCCTGGGCTCGATGCGATCTCCCGCGCGCATCAGCTCGCCCTCGGACGAGCGATCGGCGCCGGAGCCCGCGTCTCGCTTGGATCCGAACTGAGGCAGGCATACGGAAGTCCGTCGCCCGACGTTCTGTCTGACTGGGACGCCGAGTGGACGCGCGCGCTTGCGGCGACCGCGCGTGAAGGCGAGAGGATCTTCCAGTTGAATCGCGCGGTCCTCGAATCGATCTGCTCCGCGATTCCCGAGCAGGAGGCTGCGCGGCTTCGCGCACGGTTCGAGCGGCAGGTGTTCGGGCCCTTCGCCAAGGATGCATGGGATGTGCGCGCGCTGCTCGTCTCCGACTCGACTGGCGCGCTGCGCGCGTGCGAGGCGACGCAGTCGCTCGTGCGGGAGTACGAGCAGGACCTGCTCTTGCGCTTGCGCGAGCTTCAGAGGGAGTTCGTGCGCTGCAATGTGCTTGCCGCAGCCGCCACCTCCGTCCGAGGCGAGGACTGGATGCGAGCGCGGGACCGAGTCGTGGCCATCCAGCGGCGATCGCGCGAAGCGGCGATGGCGCTCCTCGATCACCTGCGCGCGCAGCGTGTCGAGAGCGACCGCATCGCATGGGATGCCGCCGTCGACCGCTTTCAAGCGGATGCTGCTTCAAACGAGGCGCGGCAGCTTGCGAGATGTGAACGAATCTTCGTCGGCGAGCGATGAAGCCGTGCCTGCCTGCCGCGGGCAGCGTAGACGGTCTCGCGCCGCGTGGTCATCTGCTGGTACCCGCTCGTACCCGCCAGTGACCCGGCACCGGATTTGATCCCACTTGCTACACCCAATCTTCAATGTACGACGGCTGGACCGAGCTCGAAGGCTTGCTTGGGTCGTCGAGCGCGTATGGTGGTACGCATGCAGGGAGGTTGCAACATGCTGAAGCCGTGGTGGCGCGGGCTCTCCGCAGTCATGTTCGCGCTCGCACTCATGCGCTTGGCATCCTGTGGCCCCGTGGGTGGTAACTTCCCACCGCCGACGCCGGCACCGTCGGATGTTCAGGCCTGGGAGGCGCTGCTCCCCTCAAACGGGGGCGTTTGGTGGAGCGGTCCGATGGCGATGGTGTTTCGCCCAGATGGAACGCGAGAGACGACCGCGGATCGTCTCCCCGGGTTGGTCGTACCGGAGCCAGACCCGCTTGCGAGCGTCGGGGGAGTCGGTGTAGGGCGATGGGCTGTCGAGCCGCTCGCCTCGGGGCGGTTCAAGATCGTCTTGTCGAATTCGCAGGGAACGCTGAACGAGTTCGAACTCGATTGGTGGAGCAAGGGTGCGTTCGACAGCGTCGTCTTCACCTCCGGCGGCGAAGTCGTGATGGAGCTTCGCCGGGGAAGGCCTCGGCGATAGTCGACGCCGCCGCGCTGCGCGCCGGCCTCGCCTGCGCGCACGGCTGCCGCGCCGAGGTCGAGCGCCGCTGCCTTGAGTCGAGCACGCGCGTGGCGCGCATCCGCGGCTTCGTGATCTCGTGCCGCTTGGTTACCTCCTGGTATCCGCTCGTACCCGCTCGTACCCGCCAGTGACCCGGCACTGAGTTTACTCAGTCAAGAAGTAGATCTAGGACTTTGAGAACTCTGATCTTTCCGGCCGATACCGCACCTTGCTCAGATAGGATCCCACCATGCACAGCGCTTCCATTCGGGACGCACGCGGCGTTCATGTCGGGCTCCTCGTCTCGCTTGGCGGGCTGTACGCGTTGCTGCCCATGCTCGGTCTCTTTGTATGGCTGACTCGGGAGCCCGAGGCCGTGGTTGGCTGGGTCCTTGCCGTCGGAGCGCTCTATCTGCCGCTTCCCTTCATCACGCTGGCGTGGATCTGCGCTGTTCGCGCGCGGCTTGGGCTGAGCCAGCCGCTGAAGATGATTCGTCGTCCGCAGAGTGTGCTGCGTGCAGCGGGGGGCGCGGGGCTGGCGCTGGTCGTGGCCATCCACGGGACGCTTTGCTGGCTGGTGTGGCAGTCGGCCTCCGAGATCTCGTGGACTGCGGCGGTGATCGCCGTGGCAGGCGCTGGATTCCTGCTCTGGTCGATGCGCAGCTTCGTGCGCACGCTTCGGTGGGCTGGGCCTCGGCAGCCGTCGATCGCCGCTTGACCCCGCACCGGGGTCGTAGACTGGATACCAAGTGACACGAGGACTCCGCAGGCGGTTGATGGTGGGAGCGGTCGCGTGCTACTTCGCGCCGATCCTGCTCGCTCCCTGGATGGGGTCGAGGATCACGGGGTCGTTTCCCTCCCCGCCGATCGCCGATTGGCGCTACGAGTTCGGATGGGTTCGATGGCTGACGCTGCAGCATGACCCGACGAAGCCGGCCTCGGGGCTGCAGGTCGAGTGGACCCTCGAAGCGGCAGGGCTCGGCGCGAACCTCGCGGCGACCATGGCGCTCTGCCTCGGCGTGTGGGCGATCGCGGGGTGGCTCGTACGCCACACGGCGCCACGGGGCCGCTGCGACCGATGCGGATACGCACTCTCCGCGACAGGGGACGCCGTGGTGTGCCCGGAGTGCGGCGAGTTGGCGACGGAGACGACCCGCGCGCGTGCGATCAGCGTTGGCTCGCGTTGGTTGCTGACGCTTGCGCTCGCCCTCCTTGGTGTCGCCGGGAACCTCGAGGTGTTGAGAAGGCTGTTCGAGGGCACGCTGCCCGCTGTCGCCCGGGTGATCGATCCCAACTCCCCTGCGTGGAGCGGGTTTGAGTTCGACCGTTGGTTCGGCGGCCACTACATGGCACTTTGGGCGGGCTCGCTGTTCATCGGGGCCTGCCTCTTCATGGTCTGGCTGTACCGCGAGCCATCGAAGCATCCGCCTGACCGCATTGCAATGCTGCTCAAGCGCCTGGTGCGGTGATCGCGCAGCGCGTGTGTCGTCAGCCTTGGAAGCCGCGTGCCGCCTGGTTTGCGCTCGGACTCAAGACGCTGCGGAGCTGTGGAGGTGCGGAGACGCGTCGTTGATGGTGGAGCAAGCTGGTGGGGGGCAGCGCGGCGCTGCGCGGGAACGCGAGACGCGTGCAGCGCGGGCGTCTCGCGGCAAACGCGATTCGAGCGTTCGCGGCTGAGGCCGCTCACTTTGGTGCGACGGAACCCTGGCCTTCGGCCTTCTTCCACGGCCACGCCATGTGCTCCTCGCGGGCGGCGCAGTCGTCCTTCGCCTTCGTGAAGCGCACGGTGTCGCGCACGACCTCGAAGGTGTAGGAGCCGGGGATCTCGGGGCAGGACGCGGAGCCCGAGAGATTCGTGAAGGTCGCGGTTGCGCCTTCCTCGGACACCGTCCAGCGGCCGACGACCGCGCGTGCGGGCGCCGTGCCGCGCGCGGGGACATCGATGCTGAAGAGGCCCGTCGGCTCGAGCGCGAGGACTGCGCCGTCGAGTTCGCTCGTCCACGCGCCGAGGATCGGCGACACCTCGAGCGCCGCCACATCGACCTCGCCCGCGCGCGGCGTGCTTGCGCAGCCTGCGGGAAGCGTGGCGCAGGCGACGAGCGTGAGGAAAGCGCCGAAGGCGCGCAGGGCGGTCGATCGAAGGGAGGCGTGGTTCATGCGTTTCTCGCTGGTTCTGCGTGCGGGGCGAGCCTGTTCACGCGGCGGGCGATTCCCTCGACGCGCGCGAGACGCTCGTCGAGCGCAGCGCGCGTGGGCGCGACGACGCCGACATGCGCGACCTTGCGACCGGGGCGCGGGCTCTTGCCGTAGAGCTGGAGCGACGCACCCGGGATCGCGAGGATCTCCTCGCGCGTCGGGAGGCCGCCGACGAAGTTCACCATCGCCGCGAACTCCGCCATGCCCGTGTCGCCGAGCGGAAGGCCTGCGACCGCGCGCATGTGGTTCTCGAACTGGCTCGTGCGCGCGCCGTGGATCGTCCAGTGGCCGGAATTGTGGACGCGTGGCGCAATCTCGTTCGCGACGAGCGTGCCGTCTGCGACGAACATCTCGAGCGCGAGCGTGCCGACATGGCCGAGCGCCTCGAGCACGCGGCGCGCGTGGCCTTCGGCGGCGCGCGCGAGCTCGTCCGACACGCGCGCGGGCGCGATCGAGCGGAAGAGGATCCCCTGCGTGTGCAGGTTCTCGACGACCGGATACGCGGCGATCTCGCCGTTCGCCGCGCGCGTTGCGACCACGCTCACCTCGCGGTCGAACGGCACGAACGCCTCGTAGATCGACGGCGCGTGGTCGAGCGAATCCCACGCGCGCGCGAGTTCGTCGGCTGAATGCACCACGCGCTGGCCCTTGCCGTCGTAGCCGAGCGTGCGCGTCTTGAGGACGCCGTGCGTGCCGACGGTCGCGAGCGCGAGGTCGAGCTCGGACCGCACGGTGACGGCCGCGAACGGCTGCACGGGCACGCCCGCCGCGCGCAGGAATTCCTTCTCGCGGATCCGGTCGCAGGTGAGTTCGAGCGAGCGGACGCCGGGAAACACGGGCTTTCGCTCTGCGAGATACGCGAGGCTCGCGGCAGGCACATTCTCGAACTCGAAGGTGATCGCGTCGACCGACGCCGCGAACTCGGCGAGCGCCTCGCGGTCGCTCCACGCCGCGCAGATGTGCCGGCCCGCCACGCGCGCGGGCGCGTCGGGCGACGGGTCG
>CAYMSD010000020.1:12774-23704 GCA_964393015.1 uncultured Klebsiella sp. | reverse complement strand
GTCTGGTTCGCGCGGAACGCAGCGAGCTTCGCCGCCACGCCCGCGTCGTGGTGCGAGAGGATGCTCGCCGCGAGGAGCGCCGCGTTCACGGCGCCCGCGCGGCCGATCGCGAGCGTGCCGACGGGGATCCCAGCGGGCATCTGCGCGATCGACAGAAGCGAGTCGAGTCCCTTCAACGCCTTCGATTCGACGGGGACGCCGAGGACAGGCAAGTCTGTCTTCGACGCGCACATGCCGGGCAAGTGCGCGGCGCCGCCAGCGCCCGCGATGATGACCTTGATGCCGCGCCCGCGCGCGGCCGACGCGTATTCGAACAGGAGGTCAGGCGTGCGGTGCGCCGAGACCACGCGGCACTCGTGCGCCACGCCGAGCGACGCGAGCATCTCGGACGCGTGCTGCATCGTCTCCCAGTCGGACTGGGAGCCCATGATGATGCCGACGGCAGGAGCGGCGAGGGGAGTCGCAGCAGGGCGGTTTGCCGACGCAGGGCGCGTCTTCGGGCTGGTTCGGGCGCGTGCCATGGCGCGATGGTACGGAATGGCGGCGTGCTCGGGGCGTGCGGCGGGAGGGGCCGCGCAGGTGCTACCATCGCCGCCTCACACGCGGTCGGGCGCCTCCACGCCTGCCGCTTTCCCGCGAGCCCCCAGCGAGACCGATCCATGAGCGCCATCCGCCTCAACGGCCAGTACTGCCTCCTCCGCGACATCGAGAAGAAGGACTTCGTCGCGTTCGTCAACGGCGTCCTGCCGAGGATCACGCGCGAGCAGCCGATTCCGCACACCTTCGCGGGCGCCGTCGCCGCGCTCCTCGCCGAGGGGAAGACGCAGCAGGACGCGATCGTGCAGGCGGGCCTCCAGTGCTGCGCGTCGCTCGGCGTGAAGAACATGTGGGTCGACGGCGCCAACGCCGCCGTGACCGAGGAAGTGCCGACCGACGCAGCGCAGGGCCTCGAGGCCGCCTTCGGGTTCGCGGCCGTCCAGTCGGGCCTCGCGCTTGCGGCCGCCGTGTGCAACGCCTTCCGCCGCTCGATCAAGGTGAACGACGCGGACATCGTGATCATTCGCCAGTCGCGCGAGCTGATGGTCGCTGCGGGGCAGCAGGTCAGCGCCATGAAGGGCGTGAACGAGCCTGTCTTCGTGACTGCGGGCCGCCTCCTCGGCGCGCGGATGAAGGAGGGGAAGGCGCTCGAGGAGCCCGAGATGATGACCATCCTCTGCATGCTCTCCGACCTCGGCGCGACCTCCGTCAAGATCGATCTCGAGAAGGGCGTCCTCGGCTTCGGGCCGTTCAGCCCCGCGAACGCCATGTCGAGCGCCGTCCTGCAGGGGCTCGACCCCGAGAAGGTGAAGTCGGTGCAGGCCTCGATCGAGAAGACGAACGACCACTTCCGCAAGCTCGCCGATCAGCAGGCGGGCGGCGGCCAGGGGCCCGCGGCGCAGCAGGGCCAGCGCCTCTCGGTGCCCGCCGTGATGGGCACGCGCCGCCGCCGCTGACGGCCGATCGCGCGCGAAATCGCCCGATCGCCTTGCCATCGCGCCGCGAGGGTCCATCATGGTCGGGTCGCGAGGTCTGAGGCATCGCGCTGGGAAGGCACGATCCCGTCGTCGAGCCCCGTCGCCGAGCCCCGTCGCCGAGCCCCGTTCAGGACCAAACCCGCATGGCCATCAGCTCCGCCGGCCCCACGCTCTTCGCCCGCGACCTCGCGCCCGACGCTGTGGGACGGCTCTCGGCCGCGCTCGAGCAGTTCACGGACCCGGCCGCGCTCGGCGAACTCGCGCTCGGGATCGCCCTCGCGATCGCGCTGGCGACGCTTCTCGCCTTCCACCCGCGCGACAGGGGTCGGCGCGACCTCCTCGCCGCGACCGACGAGCGCAAGACCCTCGTCCTCCTCGGCCTTCTCGGCGCTGCGCTCGCCACGCTCGTGCGCATCGACCAGTCGATGGCGCTCGTCGTCTTCGGCGTGGGCGCGCTTCTGCGCGTGCGCACAGCCGTCGCCAACCCGCACATGGCGGCGCGCGGAGTCGTGGTGGTGGTCGTCGGCCTCCTCGCGGGGCTCTCGCAGCCGCTCGCCGCGATCGTGGTCACGGTCGCCGCCTACGCGGTCGTGTGGTGGCTGTCCGCGCGTCGCTCCGCCGAGGTGAAGGTCAGGCTCGTGCCGGGCGCCGACCGCCAGAAGGCGCAGCTCGTGAGCATGCACGAGGTGCGCGACCTCGGGTGCCGCGTGCTCTCGTGCAGGGAGGGGAACTCGGGGCGGTCGTTCACGCTGCTGATGCAGGTGCCTGCGTCGGTCGCAGACGATGTCGTGGCCAAGCGCCTCGAGGCGCGGCTTGCGCCCGAGGTCGGCCACGCCGAGGTCGAGCTCGAGGTGCGGTAGCGCGGTCGCGCGGTCGCGGCATCGGGTCGCCTGCCGCCGAGGGCGGGGCTCCACGGCCCGCTCTTCTGGGAAATCCACGCAGATTGTGTTCAGGAATGGTGAAGAGCGGCGCGAGGCGGCGCGGAAACCCCTTTCCCACAAGGCTTTTTTGCACGACCTTGACCAGTCCTTGATGTGAAGGATTGGTCAAGGCCAACCAAAGACTGAACACGACACACACAAATCCTCGTCGGCCCTAGCGTGGCGCCCACGCGGCGGACGCGTGTCTCGGAATGGTTCCGAGGCGACCAGGCACTCGGCCACATGGCCGATCGACGAGGACTGAATCCATGCAGCGAGACGCAACGCGGGTGCTCTTCAACGGCACCCTTCTGACAAGCGCCCTTCTGACGGGAGCGTTCGTGGCGGGCACGACGACGCTCTCCTTCGGAGCGACGGGAGACGCGCGGGGAGAGGCGACGGGCGGCGCGAGCGCCGACATCGCGGGCGAGCTCGCAGCGCTGCGGGCCGCGAACGACACGCTCGCCGCGAAGGTGGCGAGACTCGAGCAGGAGACAGACGGCTCGCGCTGGCTCACCGAGTCGCGCGCGGCGGAGATCCGCGGCATCGTGACCGATGTCCTCGCGGACGCCTCGTCGCGCGACAGCCTCGCGGGCGCCGGCCTCGGCGCAGGGTGGAGCAAGGACCAGGGCGGCTTCTTCCTCGCGTCCGAGGACGGCTCGTTCAAGCTGAACATCAAGGGCCAGGTGCAGGTGCGCTGGGCGATGAACGGCCGCGACAACGGCGGCCTCGGCGCCACGGCCGACAAGAGCTCGACCTGGGGCTTCGAGAACCGCAGGACGAAGCTGACCTTCTCGGGCCATGTGATCGACCCGAGCGTGACCTTCGAGGTGAAGCCCATCTTCAACCGCACGCCGGCGTCGCTCTCGTCGGGCGGACAGACCCTCTCGAACGGCAACATCGTCGGCTCGGTCGAGGACATCTGGGTGCAGAAGCGCTTCGAATCGGGCTTCTCCGTGCGCGCGGGCCAGTTCAAGGCGCCGTTCCTCCGCGAGGAGCTCGTCTCGAGCGGCGCGCAGCTCGCCGTCGAGCGCTCGCTCGTGAATGACCTGTTCTCGACCAAGTTCGCGCAGGGCGTGCAGGTCGAGTTCGGCGGCGGCAAGGACGACAGCGTCCGCGCCACGCTCTTCTACGGCGACGGACTGCGCGCGAACGCCTCGCGCGTTCCGAGCGGCTCGACCTCGGCCGCGGGTTCGTACGCGGGCTCGTACACGACCGCGTTCAACGCGAATCCGACCGACTACGCCTTCGCAGGGCGCGTCGAGTATCTCGGCGCAGGATCGTGGCGGCAGATGCGCGACCTCACGAGCTTCCGCGGCGAGGACACGGCGTGGATGCTCGGCCTCGGCGCGATGGCGCAGAGCCTGCGCCCGACCGTGGAGGGGCCGCTCGCCGTCACGGCGACGGACTCGATGTGGGGCCTCACGGCCGACCTCACCGTCGACTTCGGCGGCGCGAACCTCTTCGTCTACGGCGTCTACCGCGATGTCGCGCTCGCGGGCGCCGTGCCCACGCGCGGCGGCGGCACGAGCGACTCGTTCGGGCAGTGGGGCGTCGTCGTCCAGGGCGGCGTGTTCGTGTCGGACGAGGTCGAGCTCTTCGCGCGCTACGAGCTCGGCGACACGGGCACCGACCGCTTCCGCGTGTCGGAGCCAGGCGTCGAGCTCGAGACCGCGAGCGTGGCCACGGTCGGCTTCAACTGGTACATCGGCGGCAGCAAGGACCTGAAGTGGAGCACCGATGTGGGCCTCGGCTTCGCGCCCGTCGGCGACTTCGCGAGCTCGGGCGCGGACTGGCTGGGCGACAGATCGTCGACCGCGGGCGACGGCAGCACGAACGACGGCCAGTGGGTCGTCCGCACGCAGCTGCAGCTGCTCTTCTGACGCGCATCGGACGCTCGTCCGACTCTCATCCCACTCTCTTGGCGCTGCGGCACGGATGCCCCGCGCCATGCCTGAGGAAACTCTCCGTGCCACGCCGTGCGTGGAGGTCTCGCGACCTTCCCGCGCGGCGTGGCCGTTCGGGTAGCCTGTGGCGGTGCACGGACGCGTCGAAGAGGAACACTCGAGGGACACGCCCGCCCCGCGCGAGGTGCGCAGGGCGGTCAGGCTCGGCGCCTACGCGGAGCTCGTCTGGCCCGCCGTCGCGGGCGCAGCGCTCCTCGGCGGTTTCCTCGCGTCGCGCGCCGAGCTCGAGCCGCTCGCGCTCGGCTGCTACGCCGCCGCGTATCTCGTGGGCGGCTGGGAGGCGACGCGCGACGGCATCCGCCAGCTCCTGAAGGGTCGTCTCGACATCGACTTCCTGATGGTGGTCGCTGCGATCGGCGCAGCGCTCGTCGGCGAGTTCGCCGAGGGCGCGCTCCTCCTCTTCCTCTTCTCGCTCGGCCACGGGCTCGAGTCGCTCGCGCTCGACCGCGCGCGCAGCGCGGTCAGCGCGCTCGCGGGGCTCGCGCCGAAGCGCGCGCGTGTGCGCGGCGCCGATGGCGTCGAGCGCGAGGTGCCTGCGGAGGATGTCGCGGTCGGCGACCTCGTCGTGGTGCGGCCCGGGGAGCGCATTCCCGCGGACGGCACGATCTCCGAGGGCCGCTCCGCGGTCGACGAGAGCCCGATCACGGGCGAGAGCATGCCCGTCGACAAGGAGCCCGGCGCGGGCGTGTTCGCGGGTTCGCTCAACGGCGACGGCGCGCTCGCGGTGCGCGTCACCATGCGGGCGTCGGACACCGTGGTCGCGCGCATGGTGCGGCTCGTCGCGGAGGCGCAGGCGACGAAGTCGCTCGCCGAGCGCGCCGCGGAGCGGTTCACGCGCATCTATGTGCCGTGCGTCATCGCGGCGACGGTGCTCGCGGTCGTGGTGCCGCCGCTCGCGGGCTGGCTTCCATGGGACGAGGCGTTCCGTCGCGCGATGAGCATGCTGATCGGCGCGTCGCCCTGCGCGCTTGCGATCTCGACGCCCGCCGCGGTGCTTGCGGGCCTCGCGCGCGCGGCGCGCGGCGGCGTCCTCGTGAAGGGCGGCATGCATCTCGAGGCGCTCGGCACGCTGCGCGCCGTCGCGATGGACAAGACGGGCACGATCACGCGCGGCAAGCCCGTCCTGGCGAAGGCGCTGCCGATGCCGGGCGTGTCGGAGGAGGAACTGCTGCGCGTCGCGGCAGCGGTCGAGACCGCGTCGAGCCATCCGATCGCGCGCGCGGTCGTCGACGCTGCGCTCGCGCGCGGCATCGCGCTTCCCGCCGCGGAAGACGCCGTCGCCGTGCGCGGGAAGGGCGTCGAGGCCACGATCGACGGCGCGCGCGCGGGCGTCGGACGCGCGTCGCTCTTCGCAGGCGACGGGACGCGCGCCGCGGGCGAAGCCGTCGAGCCGCTGCGCGCGCAGCTCGAGGCGGACGCCATGACCGCGATGTCGGTCGTCCACGGCGGCCGCGCGCTCGGCGCGATCGGCGTGCGCGACACGCCGCGGCCAGAGGCGGCCGAGGCGATCGCTGCGCTTGCGAAGCTCGGCTGCGAGGTCACGATGCTCACGGGCGACAACGCGGCGACCGCAGCCGCCATCGCGCGCGAGGTCGGCGTGGGCACTGTCCGCGCGGGGCTTCTTCCCGAACAGAAGATCGACGAGGTGCAGGCCCTCGTCGCACGGCATGGGTCCGTGGCCATGGTCGGCGACGGGATCAACGACGCTCCCGCGCTCGCGGCCGCGACCGTCGGGATCGCCATGGGCCACGGCGGCACCGATGTGGCGCTCGAGGCCGCCGATGTCGCGTTGATGTCGGACGACCTCACGCGCCTGCCGTTCGCGATCGACCTCGGCCGCGCCACGCGGGCGATGATCCGGCAGAACGTCATCTTCGCGATGGGCGTCGTGGCGATCCTGATCCCCCTCACGCTCTTCGGCGCCGTGCCGCTCTCGGTCGCCGTGATCTGCCACGAGGGAAGCACGGTCCTCGTCGCGCTGCACGGCCTCAGGCTGCTTTCGCGGAGAGATCCCTACAGGCGCGGCCGACGCGGTTGAAATGCGGGGCTCGTCGTGTGACGATGCGCCGATGCACCAGCCGAACCGCGCCCTCGCGTCCGTCGTCCGAATCCCGCTGGGACTTCTCGCGTTCGCCGCTGCGGCGTCGAGCGCATGGGCCGATGTCTCTCTCGACACGCCGTTCCAGGATCACGCGGTGCTGCAGCGCGACCGCGAGATCCGCGTCACGGGCCGCGCAGAGCCGAACGAGGCGCTCACGCTCACCTTCGGGGGCGCGCGCGTCGAGGGCCGGGCCGACGCCGATGGCCGATTCGCCCTCGCGCTCGCACCGATGCCCGCGTCGCTCGAGGCGCGCGAGCTCGTCGTCGAGGGTTCGAGCGGCCGCGCCGCGGCGAAGGACATCCTCGTCGGCGAGGTGTGGTTCTGCTCGGGCCAGTCGAACATGGAGTGGACCGTCGACGGGGCGAACGAGGCCGACCGCGCGAAGTCGATGGCGGCGAAGGTGCCGATCCGCTCGTACAAGGCGCCGCACACGACCGCGAACAGGCCCGCCGAGCGCGTGGCGGGCGCGTGGCGCGTGGCGGCTCCCGAGACGGTCGGCGGCTTCACGGCCGTGGGCTTCTGGTTCGGCGTCGACCTCGCGCGTGCCTTCGACCTCGAGGTGCCGATCGGCCTCGTCGACATCTCGTGGGGCGGCACGCGCATCGAGCCGTGGATTCCGCTCGACGCCATGGTCGACTCGGACTTCAAGCGGACCGCGGACGACCTGGCCGCGCGCATCGCGGCCTTCGACCCGAAGGCGGATCCGAACGCGAAGGCGCCCGGCACAGAGCCCCACGAGCCCGCCGCGATCTACAACGCCATGATGGCGCCTTGGATCGCGTTTCCCGTGCGTGGAACGATCTGGTACCAGGGCGAGTCGAACGCGGGCGAGCCCGACAACTATCGCAAGCTCCTGCCGCTCCTGATCCGCTCGTGGCGCGGAAAGTCGGGGAACCCCGACATGGCGTGGGGCGTGGTGCAGCTCGCAGCGTTCACGCCCTTCGTCGAGAACGAACCCGCGCAGGGCGGGTGGGCGCTGCTGCGCGAGGCGCAGTTCCGCGGTGCGCGCGAGGCGGGCAACGCGGGCATGGTCAGCGCGATCGATCTCGGCGATGCCGCCGACATCCACCCGCGCCGCAAGCGCGAGGTCGGCGAGCGGCTCGCGGCATGGGCGCGCAACACGGTCTACGGCGAGTCGGCGGCCGAGTGGCAGGGGCCTGAGCTCGCGAGCGCCGCGCGCGAGAACGGCGCGATGGTGCGCGTGCGGTTCGCGCACGCGAAGGGCCTGCGCGCGACGGGCGCCGCGCCCGGCGGCTTCGCGCTTGCAGGCGCCGACAGGAAGTTCGTGTGGGCGAACGCCACGATCATGGACGATGGCCGCGACGGCATCGTGCTCTCGGCGCCTGGCGTCGACGAGCCCGTCGAGGTCGTGTATGCGTGGCAGAACAACCCCGAGCGCGCCAACATCGTGAATGACGCCGGGCTGCCGCTGGTTCCGTTCCGCGCGAAGGTCGCGCCGGCGGGGAAGTGACGATGAGGCGTTCCGCCATCGCGCGCGTCTCGCTCCTCGCGCTCGCGTGCGCCACGGCGGCGCACGGCGACGATGTGGCGATTCCTGCGGCGATCAGGCCGCTTCTCGAGGCGCACTGCGTCGACTGCCACGACGGCGCGCGCGCGAAGGGCGGGCTCGAGCTCGCGGGCCCGATCGCGGCCGGCGCGATCGACGAAGGCGTGCTGCGCGCGCTGCGCAGGCGCCTCGCGAAGCGCGACATGCCGCCCGCGGACGAGCCCGAGCGGCCGAGCCTCGACGAGTACCGTGCGGCCGTGGCGGCGATCGACGCGACCGTCGCGCCGACCGCGCGCGAGGTGGCCGCCGTGCGGCGCCTCAACCGCGCGCAATACGAGGGCGCCGTGCGCGATGTCCTCGCGTCCACCGTCGATGTGCGCGCGCTTCTTCCGCGCGACGAGATCGGCGAGGGCTTCGACACGAACGCGGACACGCTGGTGCTGCCGCCGCTCCTCCTCGAGAACTACTTCGACTGCGCCGAGCGGATCGCGGCCGAGGCCGTGCCCGACGACGGGCCGATGGCGCCGCAGACCGTGCCCGCCGAACGATTCGAGCGGCGCGGGAAAGGCCACGCGAACGACGGCTTCGCGTGGCTCTCGACGAACGGTTCGCTGGTCGCGCGCTTCTCCGTGCCGCGCACGGGGCGATACCGCCTCGTGCTCGAGCTTGCGGCGCAGCAGGCGGGCGACGGGCTCGCGCGCGCGGCGCTGCTTGTCGACGGCGACGCGCGCGGGCAGCACGCGGTCGCAGGAACCACCGCGGAGCCCACGCGCGTCGCGTGGGAAGGCACGCTCTCCGCGGGCGAGCACAGCGCGGGGGCGCGCTTCCTGAACGACTACTGGGATCCGAACCACCCCGACCGGTCGCGGCGCGACCGCAACCTCGCGGTCGGCGCGCTTCGCATCGAGGGCCCGCTCGACCCCGTCGAGAAGACGCCGTTCGCGCAGCGTGCAGCCGCGATCGCGGGCGAAGGCACGCCGACGCGTCGCCTGATGCGCGTGGCGCTTGCGGTCGGCGAGGAGCTCTTCCGACGCCCGCTCACGAACGCAGAGGCGGAGTCGCTCGCGAAGGTCGCGCGCGGGGCCGCCGCGAACGCAGGCTGGACGCCCGAACTGCGCGCGCTCGTCACGGCGCTTCTCGTCGACCCGCGCTTCCTGCTTCGCATCGAGACGCAGTGCGCGGAAGGCGAGGTGCGGCGTGCGCTCGATGGATACGAACTCGCGTCGCGGCTCGCGTTCTTCCTCTGGTCGAGCGTTCCCGACGCGGAGCTGCGCCGCGCCGCCGCCGCAGGCGAGCTCGACGCGGCCGATGGGCTGCGCATGCAGGCGCGGCGGATGCTCGCGGATCCGCGCGCATCGACGCTGGCCACGCGATTCGCTGCGCAGTGGCTGGGGATCGACGCGCTCGAGCAGCGCAGCTTCGACCCAGCGCGCTATCCCGCGCTCGACGCAGCCATGCTCGTCGCGATGCGCGAGGAGACGGAGCGTCTGTTCGCGCGCGTCGTGCGCGGCGAGGAGCCCGTGCGCGCGCTCCTCCTCGCGCGCGAGACCGAGATCGACGCGCGCCTCGCGCGGCTCTATGGCGTCGACGCAACCGCCGAGGGCGGCGTCGCGCGGCTTGCGCTGCCTGCCGGGCGCCCGAGCGGCGTGCTTGGCCACGCGAGCATCCTCGTCGCCACCAGCAACCCGACGCGCACGAGCCCCGTGAAGCGCGGCAAGTGGGTGCTCGAGGCGATGCTCGACGAGGCGCCGCCGCCACCGCCGCCAGGTGTCCCGCAGCTTCCCGAGGAGCGCGCAGAGGTCGCGGGCCGCTCGATCCGCGAGCTCATGGCGCTGCATCGCGAGAACCCCGACTGCGCGTCCTGCCATGTGCGCATGGACGCGATCGGCCTCGCCTTCGAGGCGCTCGATGTCGACGGCCGCCTGCGCAGCGTCGTCGATGGCCTGCCCGTCGACGACTCCGCCGAGATGCCAGACGGCAGCGTCCTCCGCGGCGTCGCGGGCGTGGGCGAGCTCCTCCTCGCGGGCCACGGCTTCGAGCGCTCGCTCGCGCGCAGGCTGCTTGTCTATGCGCTCGGCCGCGGCACGGCCGACGCGGACGACGCGCTCGTCGACGGGCTCGCGGCCGAGCTCGCCGCCAACGGCGATTTCGCGACGCTGGTCGAAGGAATCGTGTCGTCTGACGCGTTCCGCATGCGCACGGCGTTGCGCCAATCGGCGGGTTTCCCGTTGCCTCGCGACGGCCGCACGGTAGAGTGACCCCATGCGTCCGCCGCTCGTCAGCCGTCGAACCGTTCTCCGCGGCGCAGGCGCCGTGATCGCGCTTCCGTGGCTCGAGGCGATGCTGCCGCGCGGCGTCGCGTCGTCCGCAGCCGCGGCCATGCCGCTCGCATCGGGCGCAGCCGCTCCGCCCACGCGCGTCGCCTATCTCTTCTTCCCGAACGGCGTGAATGTCGGCGCGTGGACGCCGACCGCTGGCGCCGACGGGCGCTGGGCGCCGTCGCCGACGCTGGCGCCGCTCGCGGAGTTCCGCGACGCGATCGATGTCCACACGGGGCTGCGGCACCGCCACGCGGATGCGAACGGCGACGGCCCGGGCGACCACGCGCGCAGCGCCGCGTGCTTCCTGACGGGCATGCAGCCGAGGAAGACCGCGGGCGACGACATCCGCGTCGGCAAGAGCATCGACCAGATCCTCGCGGACGACCTCTTCGAGCAGGGGGTGCGCACGCGGCTCCGCTCGCTCGAGCTCGGCAGCGAGCCCGCGATGACCTCGGGCAACTGCGACTCTGGCTACTCCTGCGCCTACAGCGCGAACATCTCGTGGCGCAGCGAGAGCCTCCCGAACGGGAAGGAGACGGACCCTCGCGCTGTGTTCGACCGCATCTTCGGCGCGCGCGGCGAGTCGCCCGAGCAGGCGGC
>CAYMSD010000020.1:0-12674 GCA_964393015.1 uncultured Klebsiella sp. | reverse complement strand
GCGCTGTGTTCGACCGCATCTTCGGCGCGCGCGGCGAGTCGCCCGAGCAGGCGGCGGCGCGGATCCATGCGCGTCGGTCGATCCTCGATGGCGCGGTGCGCGAGGCGAAGCGCCTGGCGCGTTCGGTTGGCAGCGACGACCGCGCGCGGCTCGACGAGTATCTCGAGGGCGTGCGCGACCTCGAGCTGCGGCTCCGCGACGATGCGCTGGCGGATGTGGACGCGCTCGACGCCATGCCCGACTTCGACCGCGCGCCCCGCGACATCGGCTCGCGCATCGACCTCCTCGGCGAGGTGCTTGCGCTCGCGTTCAAGGTCGACGCGACCCGCGTGGCCACGCTGATGCTCGCGAACGAGGGCTCGAACAGGCCGTATCGCGAGGTGGGGGTCTCGGAAGGCCACCACGATGTCTCGCACCACGGCAAGAACGCGGAGAAGCTCGAGAAGTTCGCCGCGATCAACCGCTTCCACAGCGAGCGCTTCGCTGCGTTCCTGCGCGCGCTCTCGCGCGTGAAGGAGAACGGGAAGCCGCTCCTCGACTCGACGGTCGTCCTCTACGGCGGAGCGATCGCGGATGGAAACCGCCACAACCACGACGATCTCCCGATCCTCGTCGCAGGCGGCGGCGCGCGGCGCGGCCGCGTGATCGCCTCGAGGCCCGGAACGCCGCTCAACAACCTCCATGTCGGCATCGCGCGCGCCGCGGGCGGCCGCGTCGAGCGCTTCGGCGACGCGAACGGCGTCGTGGTGCCTTGAGCGGAGGCTCCTCAAGCAACCATCGTCAGCAGGCTTCAAGCTGCTGAACGCGGGATATCTGTGTCGAAGTCCGACGCGCGTCGTTCCTTTGACTTCCTCCAGCCGCACCAATGACTCCCGTTCCTCCAGTCGGAGCGGCCTCAACCGCTATCTCTTCGCAGCATCTCGATTCGCCTGCCACTCTGCGGCCTTGACGTCGTAGCCCTTGCCAGGATCAGCCTTGTCCCATGCCGTATAAAGTTCGACCAGCGCATCCAAGGTGGAAAGTACGCGCGGATGGCTTTCGCCAAGTGATTGGCGGGACTTTTCGAACACCCCACGGTACTGGGGCTCCGCCTCGGAGAACTTCGACTGGGCTCGAAGCGCGATTCCAAGGCTTGATTGGGCCTGAAGCGTATTCAGGTCTTCCGGACCAAGCACGCGACTGGCCGTCGCGACCAGATCTCTGAACAGTGTCTCGCTTTCAGCTGGCTTGCCTGACTCGAGCAGCATCGATGCAAGAGCGTCCATCGAGACGAGCGTGGAGAAGTGGTCTTTCCCGAGGGCGCGACTCTGACCATCAAGAGCCGCACGAAGCAGCGGCTCCGCTTCGCCCCATCGGCCCAGCTCCGCCAGCAGCGAACCGAGGTTCGACAGTGCTTGCAGCGTTCGTGGATGCTCCGGCTCCAACTCAAGACGAAAGACCGCCAGCGCCCCTTGCAGGTGAGACTCAGCCTCCACCAACTTGCCAGAGTCCAGCAGAAACACCCCAAGGTTGTTCATCGCGGACCCTGTGTCGGGATGCCCATCTCCCTTGGCCGCACGACTCAGATCCAGGGCTTCTCGGAAAAGCAGCTCCGCGTCAGCCAGTTTCCCCTGGCTCTTCAGGACCACGGCCAGATTCCCGATCGATCCGACCGTGTCCGGATGCTCGTCGCCCAGTGTCTGTCGGCGGCTCCGAAGTGCTTCTCGGAGGAGCAACTCTGCTTCATTCGATCGACCTTGCGAGTGCAGCAGCATGCCCAAGTTGTTGATACCGGAGATTGTGCTCGCGTGGCCTTCTCCAAGGATCCTCCGACTTTTCTCGAGGGCGGCACGAAGATAGGCATCAGCCTCCAGAAGGCGTCCCTTATCCCTCAGGATCACCCCTAGGCCGCTCGTGGCAATAATGGTGTCGTGATGGTCCTCGCCCTGCACTCGACGAGTTCTTGCAAGTGCCTCTGTCATGGCTTCTTCCGCTTCGTCGAGCAGTCCCTCTGCCCAAAGGAACAAGCTCCATCTGTTCAAGGCGTCTAGGACCACGGGATGATCCGCGCCAAGTTCCTGACGCCCCGCCTCGAGCGCCTCGAGGTAGAGCAGCCTCGCCTCCGCGAACTCTCCCCGCAGCTCGAGAAGGAGTGCAAGGGCAACCATTGACGAGACGATCGCTGATTTTTCATCGCCATTAAGGCGACGACGGGTTGCAAGCGCAGCCCGTTGTAAATCGGTCGCTGGAGCGTAGAGCCCGATACTTCCATAGACGCCAGCGATGGCTTGCCGTAGGCTTGCTTCGGTTCTGGGATCGTCCTCGAACTGCTCGTCGATCGCCTTGATCGCAGGCTTCAGGATCGTGCGGTCGATCATCGCAGCGGCCGTGTCCGTCGCGTTCACGCGCGCAAGCTCCTGCCGAAGCGCGTCCACGCGCGTCGTCCGCTCCGCGTCCGGCACGCCCGCCTTCTCGAGCGCCGCAGCGAAGCGCCCGCGCACATCGCGCATCAGTTCCACGCCCGCCGTCGCCGCGTCGATCTGCACCAGCATCCGCGACTGGAAGTCGGAGACCTTCTGCAGCTGCTCGGCGCGCTCCTTCTCCGCCTCCTGCGCGAGGATCGCCTCGTTCCGCTGCCAGAGCGCCACGACGAGCCCCGCGCCCAGCGCCACGAACACCGCCGCGGCCGCGGCCACCTGCACGCGGTTCCGCCGCACGAACTTCCGCGCGAGGTACGCGCGGCTCTCGGGCGCCGCGCGCAGCGGACGACCGTCGAGGTAGCGCCGCAGGTCGTCCGCGAGCGCCTGCGGGCTCTCGTACCGCCGCTCCCGCTCCTTCCGCAGCGCCATCAGCGGGATCCAGTCGAGCTCGCGCCGCAGCTCGCCCGCGAGCCGCTCGCGCGAGGCAGACCGCGCCTCCGCCACCGTCGTCGTGCGCGCGTCCGCAAGCTGCGCCAGCCGAGTGCTCGGCTTCGGCGGCGTCTCCTCGCGGATGATGCGCTGCACCTCCGCGAGCGCGGCCTTCCTCAGCACCGCCGCGTCGAACGGCACCTCGCCCGCCAGCAGCTCGTAGAGCATCACGCCGAGCGAGTAGACATCCGCGCGCGTGTCCACATCGGTCTCCCCAGCCACCTGCTCGGGGCTCATGTAGAGCGGCGTGCCGATGACCATCCCCGACTGCGTGTGCGCCGTGTTCGCCCAGCCCTCGCCCGCGACCGCCTTCGCCACGCCGAAGTCGATCACCTTCGGCACGGGCTTCCCCTCGATCTCGGCGACGAGCACGTTCGAGGGCTTCAGGTCGCGGTGGATCAGCCCCTTGTGGTGCGCGTGCTGCACCGCCTCGCACACGGGGACGAAGAGCCCGAGCCGCTCGCGGAGCGTGAGCCTCCTGCGGTCCGCGTAGGCCGTGATCGGCTCGCCGTCGACATGCTCCATCACGAAGTAGGGCCTGCCCGACGCCGTCACGCCGCCGTCGAAGACGCGCGCGACGTTCGGGTGGTCCATCACGGCCAGGGCCTGGCGCTCCTGCTCGAAGCGCGCGACGACGGCGCGCGAGTCCATGCCGGGCTTGACGACCTTGAGCGCGACGCGCTGCACCATCGGCTCGCGGCGCTCGGCGAGCCAGACCACGCCGAAGCCGCCCTCGCCGAGCACCTCGAGGAGCCTGTACGGGCCGACCGTGTCGCCCGCGCGCTCGGAGCCCGCCGGGAAGCCGCCGCCGCGCGCCTGGTCGTCGAGCGTCTCGAACCCGCGCGAGGCGTCACCGCCGCGGCCGGGCAGGTCGCCGGTAGGTTCGTCAGATGCGTTGGCCCCGCTCGACATGAACGCATTGTGACTTGCAGGGAGTTAGGGCGCAAGACCCGTCGGGACCGGAGGTGCTCGCGGCTGCGGTCGCTTCCCATGGCAACCGTGTACTGCAAAGTGCGAAGGCGAGCAGGAGTGATGCGATCCTCGCACCCCTCGAGCAGTGACGCCCGCAGACCCTGCGTGGGGTTGGATGATGTCCGGCTCCAAGCTGCCGTGGCTTGCATGCCTGCTGAGGCGACTTTGGGAGTACCAAGCGAGTGAGCGCCGCAACCGCTACTTCTTCGCCGCCTCCTGCTTCGCCTGCCACTCCGCGGCGCGTGCGCCGTATCCCTTGCCTGGCTCTGCGGTGTCCCACGCGGTGTAGAGGTCGACGAGGGCGCCGACTGCGGCGACCGTCAACGGATGCTGTTCGCCGAGCACGCGGCTGCGCTTCTCGTGGGAGTCGAGCAGGAACGGCTCGGCCTCGGCGGGCTTCCCCTGTCGCGCGAGGAGGATCCCCATGTTGCCGAGCGAGACGAGCGTGTGCGGGTGCTCCTCGCTGAGCACGCGTCTGCGCTTCTCGAGGGCCTCGCGGTAGAGGGGCTCCGCCTCGGCGAGTCTGCCCGCGTCCCGAAGCAGCGTGCCGAGGTTGCCGACCGAGACCAGCGTGTCCACGCTGTCGTCGCCGAGCGTGCGGCGGCGGATCTCGAGGACCTCGCGCAGATGCGGCTCCGCGTCGGCGAACTTCTGCTGGTCGAGCAGCAGCATGCCGAGGTTGCTGATGGAGATCAGCGTGTCCGGGTGCTCGTTGCCGAGCGTGCGCCGGCGGATCGCGACGGCTTCGACGATATAGGGCTCCGCCTCGGCGAGTCTGCCTTGGTCGAGGAGCAGTGCGCCGATGTTGCTGAGCGCGAGGAGCGTGTCGGGGTGTTCCTCGCCGAGCGTGCGCCGCGACTTCTCGAGGGCTTCGCGGAGATGGAGCTCGGCCTCCACGACCTTCCCCTGGCTGAAGAGAAGGAAGGCCATGTTGTTGAGCGAGGTGATCGTCAGCGGATGCTCCTCGCCGAGCGTGCGCCGGCACTGCTCGAGCCCCTCGCGGTAGAAGGGCTCCGCCTCGGCGAGCCTGCCCTGTTCCGCGATCAGGACGCCCATGTTGTTGATGGACCGGATCGTCTCGATGTGCGTCGCGCCAAGCGTGCGGCGGAACTTCTCCAAGGCCTCGCGGTAGTAGGGCTCCGCCTCGGAAAGCTCGCCCTTGGCCCGAAGGAGGCCGCCCATGTTGCTGATCGCGATGACGGTGTCGATGTGGTCCTCGCCGAGGATGCGGCGCGACTTCTCGAGCGCCTCGTGGTGGAAGGGCTCCGCCTCTGCGAGCCTCCCGAGCTCGCGCAGCAGCACGCTCATGTTGGCGATGGACTGGATCGTCGCGGGGTTCTCCTCGCCGAGCACGCGCCGGCGCGTTGCAAGCGTCGATTCCTGCAGCGGAACCGCGGACTCGTTGAGGCCGATGCTGCGGTAGAGCTCCGCGAGCGCGTGCCGCAGCTGCGCGTCGACGGCCGGCTGGTCGCCGAACTGTTCGCCGATCGACCGGATCGCGGGCTTCAGGATCGTGCGGTCGATGAGCGCGGCCGCAGCGTCGGTGGCGTTCACGCGGACGAGTTCCTGCGTGAACGCGCCGGTGCGCGTGGCGCGTTCGGCTTCGGGCACGCCTTCCTTCTCGAGCGCCGCGGCGAAGCGCGCGCGCACATCGTTCATCAGGTCGACGCCGGCCTTCGTCACGTCGATCTGGCCGAGCATCTGCGACTGGAAGTCACTCACGCGCTTCAGTTCGTCGCCGCGCGCCTTCTCCGCCTTCTCGGCCGTTTCCGCAGCCGCCGCGCGCTCGTCGGCGCGCGCGCGCTGCTCGGCCTCCGACTCCTTCGCGCGGATCGCCTCGCCCCGCTGCCAGAGCGCGACGCCGAGGCCGGCCGACAGCGCCACGAACACGGCGGCGGTCGCGGCCACCGGCACCTTGTTGCGCCGCACGAACTTCCGCGCGAGATACGCACGGCTGTCGGGCGCGGCCCGAAGCGGCCGCCCGTCGAGGTAGCGCCGCAGGTCGTCTGCGAGCGCCTGCGGGCTCTCGTAGCGGCGGTCGCGCTCCTTGCGCAGCGCCATCAGCGGGATCCAGTCGAGCTCGCTGCGGAGTTCGCTTGTGATGCGCTCGCTCGTCGCCGAGCGCGCGTCGGCGACCGTGGTGGAACGCTCGCTCGCAAGCTGCGCGATCCGCGTGCTCGGCTTCGGCGGCATCTCGTCGCGGATGATCCGCTGGATCTCGGCCATCGCCGCCTTGCGCATGGTGCGCGCATCGAAGGGCACATCGCCCGCAAGCAGCTCGTACAGCATCACGCCGAGGCTGTAGACATCGGTGCGGGTGTCGACATCGGTCTCGCCCGCGACCTGCTCGGGACTCATGTAGAGCGGCGTGCCGATCGCGACACCCGCCTGCGTCTGCGCGGTGTTGGCGAGAGTCTCGCTCGCGATCGCCTTCGCGATGCCGAAGTCGATGACCTTCGGCACCGCGCGGCCCTCGATCTCGACGACGAGCACATTGCTCGGCTTGAGGTCGCGGTGGATGAGGCCCTTGTGGTGCGCGTGCTGCACGGCCTCGCACACGGGAATGAAGAGCTCGAGCCGCTGGCGGAGCGTGAGCCGCTTCGCATCTGCGAACGCGTTGATCGGCTCGCCGTCGACATACTCCATCACGAAGTAGGGGGTGCCCGCCGCCGTCACGCCGCCGTCGAAGACACGCGCGACATTCGGGTGGTCCATCACCGCGAGCGCCTGGCGCTCCTGCTCGAAGCGTGCGACCACCGCGCGCGAGTCCATCCCCGGCTTGATGATCTTGATCGCGACCCGCTGCACCATGGGCTCGCGTCGCTCGGCGAGCCACACCTCGCCGAAGCCGCCTTCGCCGATCACCTCGATGAGCCTGTACGGACCGACCATGTCGCCCGTGTGCGGGCCGGGCGCCGCATAGAGGCTGCCGAACGGGCGCGTGCCGTCGCCGCCGTCGTCGCGCGGTTGCTTTGGCCCATCGGATGCGCCTGGATTCGTCATCGACGCATTGTGTGGCGCAAAGGTTGGCCGCGCAAGCACCAGGCGGAGCGGCCGCAGCCGCGACCGCTCAAGTCTGCGGACCCCCGTGATCTCCGCAGGCCCCCATCAGACACGCCGCATGATGAAGCAGTAGTTGAACCCGCGCAGGAAGAAGTTGCCTTCCTCGGCGGCCCGGCGCCAGTTGCCGAACGACAGCTTCTTGTTGTGGCGCACCACGCAGATGATGTCGACGGGCACGAGATGCTTGCGCATGATCGCGAAGAGCTCGAAGCCGATCGGCATGAACTCGCCGCCCTTCAGCGCCTTGCCGTGCGCATCGCGCTTCTTTCGCCACGAATCGCTCACATAGAGCCCCATGTAGCGCCCGGGCTTCAGCACGCGGTGGATCTCGCGGATCACCTCCTCCATCGCGCGGTAGTAGGCCTTGCCGCCGTCGTCGCCGCCCGAGTCGAGCTTGCCGATGCAGCGCGCGTCGTCGGAATAGTCGACATGCGTCGAGTACGGCGGATCGATGAACACGAAGTCGACGCTCTCGTTCTCGAGCGGCAGCCTGCGCGAGTCGTTCCTCTTGATCTCGGGCCGCTGCGGGTTGAGGTCGAAGCCCATGCCCCGGCGCTTGAGGTCGCGGCAGACATCGAGCGTGGTGCCCGAGCCGCACATGGGATCGACGATTGCATCGCCTTCCCTCGTGTAGCGCGAGAGCAGCTGCCAGATCACCCACGACGGCGTGGCGCCGACATAGTCCTTGTCGCCCTGCATCGAGCCCGATCCGACGACGGAATCGCCCTCGATCTCGAGCTTCCGCGGCTCCTCGCCACGCTGCAGGCGCTGCTTCCTCTGCGCCTCGCGCATCGCGGGGCTGTCGTAGTGCTGGCTCGGGTACTCCCACAGCGTCGTGGGGAAGATGCGCAGCGGCGGGCGCTCGTCACGGCGGCGTGGCTGCGGACGCTCGGATGGATCGCGGAACGGCTTCGGCACGCGCGGAGTGTACGGCTCACGCAAGCAGGCCGTAGCCCGCGCCCGCGACACCCGTCCCGATGACGAGGACGGGCGCTGCATACGAGCTTTTCCAGCGGAACACGATGCCCGTGGCGAGGCCGATCAGAGGAGCCGTCCACCCGCCGAAGAAGACGGCGCGCTTCGGCCAGCCGCCGCAGGTCTCGATCACGAAGTGCAGCGCGGCGCCGATGATGAGCCCGACCGCGACCGCGCCGAGGAAGTCGAGCGCGCTTCGCGCGGGCGGCCACGACACGAGCCGCTCGAAGAGCCCGAACCCGATGAAGGTGAACGCGAACGCGGGCAGGAAGATGCCCGCGGTGAACGCAAGCGCGCCCGCGAGGCCTCCGCCCTGATAGCCGACGAAGGTGCCGAAGATGACGAGCGGCGCAGGGAGGACGCTTGCGATCGCGATCCCGTCGAGGCATGCCTGCTGCGTCATCCAGCCGTCGTCGCCCGCTGCGACCGATGCCACATAGGGAAGCGCCGTGTACGCGCCGCCGAAGGTGACGAGCCCCGCGACGAGTCCGTGCGCGAAGAGCTCGCCCGCGGCGCGTGGCCCTGCGGAGGCGAGCGCATCGGCTTCGCGCGCGTCGACCGAAGCGAGAAGGGGGATGGCGGCGAGGCTCGAGAGAAGCACCACCAGCATCGGCCACTTGTTGGTGTCGGACGCCGCGCGCCAGATCGGCATCACGAGCTTGATCGCAGCGCGCACGATCAGCGCGCACGCCGCGATCTGCATCGCCGCCATCGCGCCCGCGACGGGCGGCGAGGTCATGTCGAGCACGCCGTAGAGCGCGCTCGCCGCGAGCATGAGCACGAGCCCCGGCAGCATGAAGCCGAGGCCCGCCGCGATGCCGCCGAGGCGCCCGCCGCGCACCGTGCCGAGGTAGCAGCACATCTCGTGCGCCTCCGGGCCCGGCAGCACCTGGTAGACCCCGAGCGCGCGGCGGAAGCGCTCCGAATCGGTCCACCCGCGACGCGCGACGAACTCCTCGAGCAGCCCCTGGATCTGCACCACGGGCCCGCCGAAGGCGCGGGCGCCAAACGCGAGAAACGCAAGGAATATCGGTGCAAGCGCACGAGGGTCGGCCACCGCGCCACTGTATCGGACGGAAAGCGCTCCGATTCAGGACGAGCGTATTTGATTTCCATCAACTTGCGTTAGAGTCAACCCATGCGAGTCCCCCTCCGCATGCCGCGCGCTCTTGCGCTCGCCGCTGTCTGTGCGGCTGCGGCGGTGCCGCAGCATGCCGCGGCCGACGGCGAGGGCGCGCCGATCGTCGATCTGTCGGTCGCGTCGATCGAGGTGTCGCAGGGCCTGCAGACCTCGACGAACTCGCTCGCCTTCGTCGCGCGCAACGCGACGAGCGTGCGCGTCAAGGTGTCGCTGAACGGTTCGCCTGCGCCCGTCGCGGGGGTCGATGCGGTCCTTCGCGTCTTCGCGGACGGCGTCGAGATCCCTTCGTCGCCCGTCTACAGCACGAACGGGCCGATCACGGCGCCCATCAGCCCGAACAGCGCGACGATCGACCACACGATCAACTTCCTCTGCGCGCCGCCGCAATCGGGCGCCGTCACCTTCACGGTCACGGTGAACCCGTTCCGGACGGTCGCTGAGACGAACCACGCCAACAACACGGCGTCGTTCGGCCCGCGAGCGTTCCTCTGCCGCAAGTTCGTCGACCTCGCGTATGTGCCGATCAACTATCCGCTCGCAGGTGGCCTTCCGTCCGCCGCGCTGATCGAGCCCGGGATGGGCGACCGCTTCGTGCGCGGCATCTTCAAGACGGGCGACTGGAACTACCACCGCTCGCCGCTGCCGCCGCTCCTCTGGACACAGAACATCAACAGCTCCGTGACGGCGCTGCTCAACACGCTCAACGACATCCGACAGAACCAGATTCCCGCGGCGGGCTACGCGCGGCCCGACTTCCTGTACGGCTGGCTGCCCGGCAACCCCTTCAGCGGCAACGGCGCGGCGATCAGCATCGGCGGTTCCGTCGGCTTCGGAAACACCGATCTCTCGCGCTTCCAGCGCACCTTCGCGCATGAGATCGGGCATCTGTGGGGGCTCAATCACCACAACTCGACGATCGGCGTGACGGCGTTCGATGTGCAGCACCTCCTCCGCGACCCGCTCGGGCTGGCGCAGGTCATGCCCGCGACGCGGCGCGATGTGATGGTGGCGGGGCTCACGACGCCCGAGGCGTGGGTCTGGGCGAACACCTACAACGCGGCGATCGCGGATCCGCGCGCGCAGTGCATCGACGGCCTGACGGGCGGCGTCGACGGCGGCGGGCGCACGGAGCTCCCCGAGGACGCCACCGATGTGCTGCGCATCGCGGGAACGCACGACCACGCCGCGCGCGAGGTGCGGCTCTTCCCAGCGGCCTTCCACGAGCTCGTCTCGCCCACGCGAGACGACCCGCGCGGCAATGTCGCGGTCGAGGGCTACGGCGCCGATGGCGCGCTCCTCGTCGCCGTGCGCGTCGACACGCGCACCTGCATCGAGTCGTGCGCGCACCCGGGGCACTTCCACGACGAGACGGTGCTTCTTGCGAATCTCCCGCGGCGTGTCGAGGGCGCGGAGATCGCGCGCGTCGTCGTGCGCGAGGTCGGGTTCGGCGCCGGCGGGCGCGTGCTCGCCGATGTCATGCGCTCGCCGACCGAGCCCGAGGTCGCGGCCTTCACGGTCGCGCCCGCCGCGGTCGGACCGATCGGGTTCGATCCCTCCGTCGATCCACTCGTCGGCGCGCTGCGCGCGGAGTGGTCGGTCTCCGACGCGGACGGCGACGCGCTTCTGGTCGACCTCCTCTACAGCCCCGATGGCGGAAGCGCGTGGTTTCCCGTCGCGGTCGGTCTCGCCGAAAGCGCCTTCGAGTTCGACACGGCGAACCTTCCTGCGAGCCGCGGCCGCAGCGGGCTCTTCCGCATCGATGTCCGCGACGGGCTCGGCGAGTCGAGCGCCGTCCAGGGCGCCGCGAACTTCGTGGGGGTGAACAGCCAGCCCGATGTCCACATCATCGGGCCGAACACTGCGACGCAGTTCCGCCAGGGCGCGACCGTGTTCCTGCACGGCTCCGCGTGGGACATCGACGAGGAGCTCCTCCCCGAGGACGCGCTCGCCTGGACGAGCTCGATCGACGGCGCGCTCGGCGTGGGCCGCCAGCTGCCCGTGCGGAATCTCGCGGTGGGCACGCACCGAATCACCCTGTGCGCCACCGACGGCGAGGGGCTTTCCGCGGAGCGTTCGATCGAGATCACGGTCGTCCAGCGCGAGTTCAACACGGGCGACCTCAACGGCGACGGCGTGGTGTCCGCGCAGGATGTGGCGGCGCTCCTCTCCGCGTGGGGCCGGAACGGCATCGAGGACCTCACCCTCGACGGCACGGTGGACTCGTGGGACCTCGTGCAGCTACTCTCGCGCTGGGAATGACCACGAACCAGACTCCACCGGCAGCGCGCGAGCCGCGCGAACCAGACGCATCCGCTTCACGCGAACTCGACGCGATCGTCGTCGGCCTCGGCGCCATGGGCGCGTGCGCCCTCGCGGAGCTCGCGCGCCGCGGCAAGCGCGTCCTCGGCGTCGACCGCTTCGCGCCGCCGCACGACCTCGGCAGTTCGCACGGCGGAAGCCGCGTGATCCGCCTCTCGTACTTCGAGCACCCCGACTATGTGCCGCTCCTGCGCCGCGCCTACGACGGGTTCGACCGTCTCGGCAAGGACGGCGGCGAGACGCTGCGCTTCGAGACCGGCCTCGTGATGGGCGGCCCGACGGGCAACAAGGTCGCCGCGGGCATGCTGCGCAGCGCGGCCGCGCACGACCTCGCCGTCGAGGCGATCGACGGGACGCAGCTGATGAAGCGCCACCCGCAGTTCCGCGTGCCCGCCGACTGGGAGCTCGTGTGCGAGGCGCGCGGCGGCTTCGTGCGGCCCGAGGCGACGATTCGAACCGCACTCGCTGCGGCCCGCGCCGCGGGCGCGCGCATCGAGCTGAACGCGCCGATCGACGCCTGGCGCGCGGACGAGGACGGTGTGTGGATCCGCACGATCCGCGGCGCGTTCTCCGCGAAGTCGCTGGTCCTGTCCGCAGGTGCGTGGATGCCCGCCCTCGTCGGCGACCGCGTCAGCGGCCTTCGACCGACGCGCGAGACGATCGCGTGGATCGACGACGCGGGCGACCCGTCGTGGCAGGCGGGCAAGATGCCCGTGTGGCTCTTCGACAGGGGAGGCGAGCCCGAGATCTACGGCGTGCCCGCCTTCCCGTCGATGGGCGAGCCGCGGGGCATGAAGGTCGGACTCCACTGCCGCGGCCCCGAGATCGAGCCCGAGGAATCGCACGACCTTCCCGACGGCGCGATCGTCGCGGAGACACTCGCGGCCACGCGCGAGCGCGTCCCGTCGGCGGATGGCCGCGCCTGCACGCACGCGAAGAACTGCCTCTACACGATGTCCTCCGACAACCACTTCGTGGTCGGGCTCCACCCCGACCACGCGAATGTGGCGATCGCCTGCGGCTTCAGCGGCCACGGCTTCAAGTTCGCGCCCGTGATCGGCGAGGCGCTGGCGGACCTGGCGCTCGACGGCCGCACGGCGCTGCCGATCGGGTTCCTGAGCCCGACGCGCGTGAAGGCTTGAGCGGTCGCCGCGTCTCTGAGCGGTCGCCGCTGCGGCGGCTCCCTCTGGTGATGAGGAAGGTTTGGGTGCCCTTGGACGAAGTCCAAGGAACGGATGGTGTCAGCCGTCGACTCCGACGATCGTCGTTCCGTGGACTTCGTCCACGGGCACCCTTGGTCGTCGTAGCACCAAAGG